>JBKPAK010000097.1:0-59089 GCA_046726415.1 Candidatus Methylomirabilota bacterium | reverse complement strand
TCGACGATGAGCCGAAGCGCGGCTTCGTCCTTGATGTGAGGCGACACCGAGAACGCCGCGGCCTGGCGCGTGAACTGGTCGAGGATGAGGTGATGGTGTTCGGGGGTGGCGGCGCGCTGAGGAGAGCCGCCATCGGAGCGCCGCGGCTTCTTCACGTCAGCTCTCTCACTTCCGCCTCCGCCTGCTCCAGATAGAACCGCATGTCCATCTCGCGGTACATGGTTGTCGCGGTGGTGAGGTGCTCCTGGGCCTGCTCGCGCTTGCCCGTGCGCCGGTAGAGCTTGCCGAGGCCGAGGTGGCAGTGGGCGATGATGGGGCGCATGCCGAGCTCCTCGGCCAGCGCGATGGCGCGATGGTGGTAGCCCTCGGCCTTCTCGAGGTCGGGTGGATCGCTGTGGACCGCGATGTCGCCCAGGAGGCGGAGCGCGCCCGCCTCGCAGCCACGCTCACCGTGCTCGCGGGCGAGCGTCAACGCTCGTTCGGCGAGTGCATGGGCTTCTGGCAGCTCACCTGCCAACAACCGTGCCTCACCGAGCTGCGTGACGAAAAGCGCGTGGAAGACGTCCATCCGAAAAGATTCGATCGCGCCCAATGCCTGTTGCAGCAGGGAGAGGCCTGCGGCCGTACGCCCGGATAGTGCGTGAATGTAGCCTAGCGCCCGCAAGACAAAGGGCATCAGAAGGGTGAGGTCTCGAGCGCGCGCCAGATCACGTGTGCGCTCGAGAATGTCGACGGCGCGACCGACGTCCCCCATGACGGCGTACAGATACCCGAGAAGCCCCGACGCCGACACGAGACTCCACGGGTGATCCACGGTCTCCGCAAGCCGCACCGCATCTTGTCCATGCGCGATGCCCCGAGTAAACTCTCCCCGGTCGGCAAGTGCCCAAGTCAAGAATGCGCCTGCCATCACCGCAGGAAACCCGGCGAGGTCGAAACGCTCACGACTGAGAGGGCCTTCGAGCAACCGGATTACGTTGAGAAGGTGGTCCTCGGCGACTCGATAGTCACCGGCTACGAGATATGAAAGGCCCAGATAGTAGTGTGTCGCCACCTGGAGCGGGAGGTCATCGAGCGTCTCGGCGACCGCTTCGGCGCGATGGCCGTACGTGAGGGCATCTCCCTGTCGCCCGGTGACCCAGAAATACTGGCTTAGATAGACGGATACCCATCCGAGTCGCCGTGGGTCCTCGAGCGTCGTCGCCAGGCGTTCGGCGTCGGGAAGATACTCGAATGTCCGCTCGAACTGTCCGAGCGGCCAAAGCGAGCTTCGTAAGTCGAGACGCAGATCGACTGCGTGTTCCAACGTCTCGCGTGTCTCGGGCAGGTGACTCAAAGCCGTTAGCGCCTGCTCGAACCATGGAACTGCCTCGCTGTTAGCCGAGCGCGCGGACGCCTTCGCGCCCGCCTGACGGAGGTGTGCCAGGGCTTTATCCCACGCTTCGCCGCGAAGGGCATGATGGCCGAGGCGTTCGGCGTGCTCGATCAAGCGGTCGGCGTAGAGTCCTTCGATGGCCTCGACGATCCGGGCATGCAGTGCCATCCTACGGTCGTGCATCAGGCTGCCGTAAGCAACGTCGTGCGCCAGCGCGTGCTTGAACGTGTACTCGAGATCCGGGAGTAGGCGCGTTTCGTAGAGGAACTCGGCTGCCTGGAGTGCGCGAGACGCCGGCGGAGTTCAGATTCAGGAGCATCGGCGATGGCCTGAAGCAGGGCGAACGGCACGTCCTTGCCGATCACCGACGCTGACTGGAGAAGCTGTTTCTCCTCCGGCGGGAGCCGGTCGATCCGAGCCGCCAGGACTGCCTGGACATTCGCCGGAACCTGGATGCTGAGTACGCTCCCCCCAAGACGATACGCCCCGCGCTCGCCGACCAGGACTCGTGTCTCCACGAGCATCCGGATCGTCTCCTCGAGAAAGAAGGGATTGCCGTCGGTCCGCTCGATCAATAGGTGTGTCAACGGCTGAAGGTCGGGATCGTTGCCCAGCATGGTATGCAGGAGTTCCTGCGCCTGCTTGCTTGACAGCGGACCGATTTGAAGCTGCCGGTAGTAGCTCTTGCCTCCCCACGCATGGCGATATTCCGGGCGGTAGTTGACGAGGAGTACGAGCAGCGAAGCCGGCAGGCTCTCCACGAGACCGTCCAGCATGGCCTGAGTCTCTACATCGACCCAATGCAGATCCTCGAAGATCACCGCCAGCGGCTGCAGCCGGCTCTCGTGCAGCAGCAGGTGCTTGAGGGCGTCGAGCGTTTGCTGGCGCCGCTGGGGAGGATCAAGCGCTTGCCACGTCGGCTCCTCGACGGCCAGATCGAGCAGCGCCAGGAATGCGGGAAGTGTCGGCCGCAACGCCTCATCGAGGCTCAGAAGTCTGTTCGTGACCTTCTCGCGGCGAAGACGCGAATCGTCTCGGGTCTCGATGTGGAAGTATCCGCGCAGGAGGTCGATCACCGGTAAGTAGCTGTGGCCTTGCCATAGGACGCTGACCCGCTCATGAGCACGAGCCAGCCGTCGGTGTGATGGGAGTGGGTGAGCTCGTGGAAGAGGCGCGACTTTCCCACCCCCGGCTCGCCCACCACCGCGACGACCTGGCCGTGCCCGGTGCCGGCGCGCTCGAGAGCGAGCCGAAACTGCTCCATCTCGGGGTCCCGCCCAACGAAGCGGGTGAGGCCGCGTACGGCAGCCGCCTGGAACCGGGACTGCACGCTCGCCGTACCGGTCAACTCGTAGATCTCGACGGGGCTCGAGAGTCCCTTGATTGCCATCCGGCCAAGGGACTTTACCTGCACATAGTGCTCTACGAGCCGCAGCGTGTCCGGGGACAGCACGATCGCGTCGGGCGTCGCCATCTGCTCCATCCGTGCGGCAAGATGAGTGGTCTGCCCGACGGCGGTGTAGTCCATCCGCAGATCACTGCCGATTGACCGAACGACTACCTCGCCGGAGTTCATGCCAACCCGTATCTGAATTGGGATGCCTTCGGCGCGCCGAAGGCGCTCGGCGTACCGCTGTACTGATTCCTGCATTCTCAGCGCGGCATAGCACGCTCGCACCGCGTGATCCTCATGCGCCAGCGGGGCGCCGAACAGCGCCATGATGCCGTCGCCCATCACCTGGTTGACGGTGCCCTCGTAGTGATGCACGGCCTCCATCATCCGCTCGAGGACAGGGTCCAGGAGCTTCCGGGCCTCCTCGGGGTCCCGGTCAGCCACTAGCTCCATGGACCCTTTGAGGTCGGCAAAGAGCACGGTGACCTGCTTACGGTCGCCTTCGAGGGCGGCCTTGGAGGTGAGGATCTTCTCGACTAGATGTTTCGGCGTGTAGGACTCTGCGGAAGCGAAACGGGACGGCACGGAGCCAGGGGCACTGACCGGCGTCGCGCACTCGAAGCAGAATTTTGCTCCGGTGGGCAGCTGTGTCCCGCACCGGAGGGGACGACCATCCACTGGCACGGCATGACCCAGCTCGGCACGTGGCAGATGGACGGTGTAGCCAACATTTCCCAGGAGCCTATCCCGCCCGGTCAGACGTTCGAGTACCGCTTCAAGGCGGAGCCGGCCGGCACGCACCTCTGGCATTCGCACACCGGCGTGCAGTACGGGGAGGGCATGCTCGGCATGCTCATCGTCGACGCGGCGGACGATGGTTCCACGAGCCGGGAACGCAGATCCTGTCGAAACTAGAGAAGGGCGTCTACATGAAGGCCATGCCCATGGGCGGCGGCAGCATGGGCGGGGGCGCGATGGGGGCCGCCGGTGCGGCGGCGCCATACACCGGCCCCGACCTGGGCGACGTGCCGTATCAGTCCGCCCTGATCAACGGCAAGGGCCGCTTTGGCGCCAGCAAGAGCCCGCTGGAGGTGTTCGCGGTCAAGCCGAAGCAGCGCGTGCGCTTCCGCATGGCCAACATCGGCTCCACGTACGAGATGCGCGTGCGCTTGGACGGCCACCGGATGACGGTGATCGCGGTGGACGGCATCCCGACCATGCCCTCCGCGGTGGACAGCGTGATGCTCGATCTCGGGGAGCGCTGCGACGTCATCGTGGAGATGAACCAGCCCGTCGGAAACTACTGGCTCCGGGCGAACACGCTCGATCCCCGCGGCCAGGACGGCGTGCGCGCCATCGTGCGCTACGCCGGCGCTCCCGCCGTCGAGCCCGCGGCCACCCCCGCGAGCTGGGGCACGGGCCTCGACTACAACGCCTTGCGCGCCCGCGTCGACATCCAGGTCCCGGCCCCCGACCTGGTGGGCACGCACCTGCTGGGCGGCAGCATGAAGCCGTTCCGCTGGACCTGGGACGGCCGCGCGTTCGTGGCGCCGAAGACGTCGTTCCGCACCGAGCCGAACGCGCCCGATCCGCCCGTCACGCAGCTGGCGGTGAAAAAGGGCCAGAACGTGCGGCTGGTTCTCAACAACCCGACCGGCATGACGCATCCCTTCCACATCCATGGCCGCCACTTTCAGCTCCTCTATCAGAGCCCGAACGGTGCCGGCAACTACACCAGCGGCCCGTTGAACCTGAACGCGCCCTGCGAGAAGGACACGGTCAGCGTCCATGCCGGCGGCCACGCGGTCATCCAGTGGAAGGATAACAATCCCGGGTTCTGGTTCTTCCACTGCCACATCGAGTGGCACCTCGCCGCGGGGATGGCGGTGGTGATCCGGTCGACGTAGGACGCGTCGCAAAGCGTCGCGTCACGCGAACACCGAGTGGAAGTCGAGGTCGTAGCCGAAGGCCCGCGGGCCGACGTGCTCGATCCTGTCCCTCGCCATATCTCCGTCCGGCAGGCTCGTAATTGGTCCGTCGGCCGGATCCGAACACAATGCCACCTCGATGATCACCTTCCTGCTCAACCTGCTACGTCTCTTCCCCTTCCTCTGCGGCCGCCACCGCCAGCTCGCCCTCGAGAACCTCGCCTTGCGTCACCAGGTCGCCGTGTAACAGCACCGTCCGTTGTTTCACCGCCGGCACCGCCATCGGCCACCACTTGCCCCGCCCGGGACTGCACCCGGCGGATGGTGAAGCCCAGGAACCCGAACGCCTCTCCCTTCCTCAGGTCCACTACTCGGCTCTCATGGAGGCCGTCCTGTACGTGCTGCCGGTGAATCCGGATGGCACGCACGACGTGAAACGCGGGCCCGCGCGGCAGGTGACGACGGAATCCGCCGATGCTCCGTCCTGGAGCCCCGACTTGGAGCGTCTGCTGTACCTCCACCACGACGAGCTGAGGACCGTGAGGATGGACGGTAGCGACCAGCGCTCGGTCCCGCTGAGGCTCTCGTGGCGCGCCGAGGGTCCGCGGAGGATGGCGACGACGGTCATCCACGCCGGCCGCCTCTGGGACGGTGTGAGCGACCAGGTCGTGGAGGACGTCGACATCGTCATCGAGAGGGATCGCATCGTCGCTGTGCGGCCGCACCAGGAGGGTCGCCGGCGGCCCAGCGTCACCTACATCGACGCGTCGGACCAGACCGTGATGCCTGGGCGGTTCGAGATGCACGCGCATCCGGCGAGCTACCACATCAATTTGTACGGTACGCGCATCCATGCGTCGTACCTGGCCTGGGGCGTGACGTCGGTCCTGTCGCGGGGCGACAGCCTGCACCAGGCGACCGAACTGCGCGAGGCGTCGGCGAGCGGCTGGCTGGTCGGGCCGCGCTTCTTCACCGCAGGGGAGTTGCTGGAGGGCACCCGGGCGTCCTACCCGATCACCCGGCCCGTGATGTCGGACGAGCAGCTCGAACTCGAAATCGCTCGGCACGCAGCACTGCAAGCCGACCTCTACAAGCCGTACGACCGGGCGGTGCCTCGCCAGATGGAACGGGTCGCCGAGGCAGCATGTGCGGAGGGCATCATCTCTTCGACGCACCTCCTCTCGGCGGCAATGCCTTCCGGCGTGGCCTCGGTGTCGCACCTCCAGGGCACGAGTCCAGCCGGTCTGCTCTACGAAGACGTCCTGCAGTTCCACACGGAAGGCAATCTTGACCTGATCCAGACGACGCACGGTCTCCAGCTGCTCGGCAACAACCCGGAGCTGATGGATGACCCGCGCATCCAGGTCCTGCAGCCGGCCTTCGAGCGGGCGCGCCTGCAGTCAAACGCGAGCAGCCCCCCGACTGCGGGGCAGCTGAACAGCATCATGCGAGACGTCGGCATCTACAAGGAGGTCTTCGAGCGAGGCGGACTGATCGCGACCGGTACCGACGGTCCCGGTGGTGGCGCCCCAGGCATCAGCATGCAGACGGCGATGCGCGCCCTGGTCCTGGGCGGGTTCTCCGAAGCCGACGCACTGAAGACCGCTACCAGCATGGCTGCCAAGCTGCTCGGGGTCGCCGACGATCTCGGCTCGGTCGAGGCAGGCAAGATTGCCGACCTCCTCTTCATCGACGGCAACCCGCTCTCCGACATCAACGACATGGTCAACATCGACAAGGTCATGGTGCACGGCAAGGTCTACACGCAGGCTGACCTGATGGCGCCGTTCCCCCCGGACACTGCCGACTGATTCGCCGCCGGCAGGCCAGCCCGTCGGGGCGAGACCGGACGTTCGCCTGACGGGCTGGTAGTCCGGATTCGGGGCGGTGTGAGCGCGTTCCAGCCTCACACCGCCCCGACCCGTTCGGGCCTGAAGATCAGCCCACGCTCGGATCGGCGTGGGCGACCCGCCCGCCCACCATGGTCAGCAGGGGGCGGAGGGTGGGCAGCGACTCGGGTTCCGCGGTGAGCAGGTCCCCCGGCACGACGACCAGGTCCGCCAGCTTGCCAGCTTCCAGGGTGCCTCGGTGATGTTCCTCGAAGCTCGCGTACGCGCCTGCTGCCGTCATGGCACGGAGCGCCTCGGCGATGGAGACCTGCTGGGAGGGCCCGATCACCTTGCCCTCGTGCATCTCGACTCTTGCCGCCGCGACCCACAACGCGAAGAGCATTGAATACGGTTTGTTGTCGCTCGACAGTGCCCATGGCAGCCCGGCGGTGAGGTAGTCCTTGTGTGCGAGCAGCCGTTCCGGCGCGATCCCGCCAGGTAACACCTATCCCTGGCGATGCCATTGTGAGCGGCTCAGGACTTCATTAGCCCCTCCCGTCCATAGGGAGACGCCGACCGCTCAGCCGGGCTACCCGTACACCCCGGGCTCAACAGTCGTCGCCGCTGGCAGAACCCGCCTGCGTGCTGAGCGCTTGAAGCGGAGCATACGGCCTACCGTGGCTGTCTCACGCCCTGGATTTTGGTGGACACCTCGCTGGAAGAGATGATGCTCCTCCAAGGAGGTGGACATGGGGAAACGCAAGTGAGATAGGAAGGCTCTCGCGCGCGCGGCGGTGCCCACGGACGCCGATGGGCTGCGCGAGCCCGGGCGGTTCTCGGCCCGGCGGAAGACGGAGACGATCCTCCGCATGCTGCGCGGCGAGCCGCTCGACGGTCTGGCGCGCGAGCTCGGGGTGACGGCAGCAATCCTGGCGCAGTGGCGGGAGCAGTTCCTGGCGGGTGACCAAGCCGCGCTGAAGAGTCGGCCGGCGCACAAGCGTGACGACGAGATCCAGCGGCTGCGCGCGAAGGTCGGCGAAATCACGATGAACAACGGTCTGCTCCTCGAGCGGTGCCACCGGCTGCAGGCCAACCTGCCTTTACTCCGACGGAGGCCGAGCGAATGAGCCAAACCTGCTCGCCCTCTACGCGGTGGCGCTACGGTCTGGCCCGGGTGTGCCGGGTGTGGGCAGTGGCGCGATCGACGGTGGTGTCGAGCCGCTCGAGGGTCCTCACTAACCTTGAGCTTGCCTCAGCCAGCTACGTCAGCATTTGGACGACTTTGAGTTCCTTCTCGACGCGCGTGTCAGGATCGAATTGCGAGCGCGTCGTGTAGTTCACGTGTTGGCCGTACACGTGCAACGAGACAGTGACGGCATCCGTGTCGTTCGTCACGCTGTGGATCGAATCGGGAAGGAACGTTACGACCTCGCCGGCGCCAAACACCTTTTCGGCCTGCTTCACGATTTCGGCGTACCCCGGCCGCGAGCCGTCATCCACGCGCTTCCAGAAGATGTTCCTCTCACGGCCGTCCACGCCCGCCACAACGGCCCACGTGCCGTGATTGTGCGGCGGCGCGCCGCGGCCCGGGAGCCATGCGGCCGCGAACACCGCGAGCGTATGATCGGGCTCCTCGTGGAGAAGATGCACGCCGAATCCCTGTGCCTGGTCACACCGGTAGTGCCGCGGCTCGAGCCAGCTCTGCGTGAGGGCGAGCTCGCGCGCCAGTGGTTGCACCCGGGTAATGATGTCGCGCGCATCGCTGCTCGAGCGAGTGATCGTCCGCAGGTCATCGACGAATTGCTTGAGGTTGTACGGCGCCGCGCTCATAGGCCACCTCCTTCGCCGCGATAATGCGGGGCCGAGGATCCAGGCGTCCAATGCATTCTATGCCTTATAATCAGTGCTCTCAAGGCACAGAAACCCATGGAGCTGAGACACTTGCGGTACTTCGCCGCCGTCGTGGATGCGGGCGGCGTGTCGAAGGCGGCGCTCCGCTTGCGCATGACGCAGCCGGCGCTCGGGCGGCAGGTGCGTGACCTCGAGCGCGAGCTCGGCGTTTGCCTCTTTGATCGGATCGGTCGGCGGGTCCAGCTCACCGCGGAGGGCGAGGAGCTGCTACGTCGCGCTCGGGCGCTGCTCACCGATGCCGAGTCGCTCGTGGAACGCGGCCACGCGTTGATGAGCGGAACGACCGGCCTGTTGCGGGTGGGGGCCACCCCGCAGACGCTCGAGAGCCTGCTGGTGCCGTTCATGCCGAGGTTCCAACGCTCGCACCCGGGGGTTGACGTGCACTTCGTCGAGGATGGTGGGCCACGTCTGCTCGGCCACATGGAGCGTGGGGCGATTCATCTCGCGCTGACCGCGGCCGGCGATGACCGGTTCGCGAGTCGGACGTTGTTCCCGGCCGTCGCCATGGCGGTGATGGCCCGGCATCACCGGCTCGCAAGGTGTCGGACGGTCGACGTCACCGCGCTCGCGACCGTCCCGCTGTTGCTCCTGCGCCGTGACTTCGGCACGCGCCGTTGGTTCGATGCGGCGTGCCACGCTCGGCGCCTGCAGCCGCCGGTGCTCCTCGAGAGCGCCGCGCCGCAAACGCTCGTCGCGCTCGCGAGTATCGGCTACGGCGTAGCGGTCGTGCCGTCCAACGTCCTCGTCGCCGGACGCCGGGTACATCTGGCTCCGGTGATGGACGGCAACACGGTGATCGGCGGCTGGATGACAGCGTCGTGGCATCCCAAGCGATTCCTGCCACGATTCGGAGAAGCGTTCATCGAGGAGCTCGCGGGCTTTTCGCGACGCTCCTACCCCGGTCGCGCCGTCGTCTCCAGGGCGCCCGCGCTCTCGTCGGGCGCCGGGCGATTCGTCGAGACGACAGCCTAGCCGGCGAAGAGGGCTCCCACGATTTCTTCTCATGGGTTCCCTGTCCTTCGCCAAAACCTCGTCCGACTCGTTCGGCGGACCTTCGGAGTCGCCTGACGGGCTCCCCCGGGTGAGGGTCGGTGAGTCGGCGGCCGTTGACGACGAGAGGTTATCGACCCGCCTGTAACCGGACCGCAGAGGTCTGAGCGGCGGAGACATGTCGGCGGCATGAGCGCCCTCGTGGCGCGTTGGCGGTTGTGATCCCTTGCGGGTACAGCTGGGACTACGCGGCCCGGCGGAGGTAGCGGTGGTGCAGACCGCCGGCTTCTGGAACCAGAGAGCCTGGCGAGTGAACGGCTTGTGCTCTCCGACGACGATCCAGCCTCCGGTCGCTGTCATGGGCTTGGTTCCCTACAGGGACGCGGCCCGCGCGTGGCCGAGTCCCGACTATCCGTGGTCGGCTCCCTACGAGGACGTGAAGCTCAAGTGACGGGTCCGGAACGCGGTCAAGACGAGGCTAGCGTGTGCCAGCAGCAGAGGGCACGGGCTTGCCAGATTGGCGGTCATCCCTCAGGACGAACGTGAACCATTGGCCTCCCATTGACGCTTCCCCCATGGCGCCGCCGATCGGCCGAGAGAAGACTGTCACTCCATCGACGAATCGGAGCGTGGCGACATAACCGCCTTCGAGAAGGACCGCCGAGGAGTCGGCCGAGAAATCGAGGCCTCCTTGCTTGAACCGCTCTAAAGCCGCCTTGCCGTCGAACACCACGAGGGCCTGGTAGGCCTGACCGCCGGCCTGCAGCCCCACCGGTGCGTGGGACGGGTCGGCATAGCCGAGGTGCTCACCCTGCTCCCAGACGACGCCCCGACCATAGGCGGCGCCAAGGCCGAGCCCTCCCTTGCCGATCGAGGGGAACATCGCGTACCGTAGCCTTGTCGAGCGAATGCTTCGAGCCCGGGGACAGCCGTGTTCCACTCTCCCAGGGCAGCCGTGGCCCGCCGCACCAGATCGTCCTTGTCCTCCTCGCTCGCCGGCGCCGTGCTACAGCCCGCCGTCAGCCCGATCGTGAGCACCAGCGGTAGAGCATAGATGGGATGAAGCGGCTGACCCCTCACTGAACGTGGTGGCGTAGAGTCGCCCCACAGCACGCGGTCGGTCGACGCCGCAGGAGTGAGTGGAGGGGCCAGCCATGGACCATATTGGCATCGACGTCCACAAGAAGCCGCCACGCGGCGTGAGCCAGCGCTCGAGCCATTGCACAAGCGTGCCTCCCCACGCATACAACGTCTCGCCTTGAACCTGTTGACCAATTCCATGTACGAACAACACACCTACGTCGGCCATCGGTGGCGAAGAGTCACCTTGCCCTTCGGGAATGATCGATCTCGCAGGTGCTGCTGCGGTTTGGTGGCGGGCTGATGCCATGTCGGACAGCCTCCTCAGTCGGGTTCTTAGCCACCGAGCCTGGGCCGGGTGCTGCGCGGCAGCTTCCTCGGTGAGAGCGTGGACTACCAGGTCGAGGTTGCCGGCACCGACCTGGTCCTGCGCGTCGCCGCGTCGCCCCTGGCCCGGCTCCGCGACGGCGAGCCGTCGGAATCCGGATCGATCCGGCCGCGTGCGTGCCGCTCGCAGAAGACGCCGTCGACGTGCCCTGAAGAGGGGCCCGCGGACGACGGTCGAGGGGCGCATTTTAGCGGGCCTCCACTCTCTTCACGGCCTTGGCGAGGCGTGCGTGAAGGGGAATGCCGGCCTTGGGATTGATGGTCTTCCAGTTGACGAGCCCGCTCACCACCCGCAGCGCGGACGCCTGGCGAAGGGCAAGCTTGACCAGCTCGGCCGACGTCTTCGACACCTTCGGCGAGAGGCCTTGCTCGAGATACCGCCACAATCTTGCCTCCGAGAGCCCGTCGTCGGCGAGCCTGACCAGCAGCAAGACGAGGTCATCGGTGTCGAGGATCAGCGACTCGAGCACGATGGCGAGGGTGGTCGCCCCGTCTAGATCGAGCCCGGGGCCGGGTCCGTCCGGGGGAACGACCACGAAGCCCGTCCCGGCCGCGCTCACGATGACATCCTTGCCCGTCACCTGCACGGTATAGCCGCCGAGGTCGCCGTAGCCGCCGTGGCTCCTCACCGCGACGGCGTACTCGCCCTGGGGGATGGCCGTTGTGCCCGCCGCGGTCCACTGAGCCCAGAGATCGGTGGGCAGATCCCGGGCGGCCGCCATTGCCCGTCACGTTCGTCCAGCCGCTGCCCGGGTGCAGGTACCACACTTCCAGGTCCGCATCTAGATTGGCATCGAACTGCCCCGCGATGACATCGACGCGGATCTCGAGTCGCGGGCCATTGGAGCTGGTCGTGGCCCCCACGTTGAAACGGAAGAAGTCCCTGGCGAGGGCAAACACGACGTTCTGTCCCCAATCGTCCGTGCCGACCGGCGGGTAGCCACCGTCCTCGGGAGGATAGGGAGGGCAGGACCGCCAGAGCGGCACCGGTGGGCACAGGCCGGGCCAGCTCATGCCGTTCATCTCCACCACGCCCGAGGCCACGACCCGCGTCTGTTCCGCCGGCAGGGAGCCGGTGTAGGGGGCCATGGCCGAGCCCGTCTCCGGCGTGTCGCCGTGGTCATCGGCGCGCAGGCCGAGTGCCGCGGCCAGGGAGACGACGTCGTCCTGCCAGGCCCACAGCCAGTCGGCAGGATCCCTCGGGTCTCCCCCGGCGGGCAGCGCCTTCGCGACCCGGTGGTGTCGCCACCAGATATCGCGCTTGACCTGTCCTAACACGGGCGGACCGTTCAGGATCTGCGTCTTGCCCTGCGCGCTCAGGTTGTGCTCGAGGTCTGCGAGCGGGTTCGAGGCGTTGGGACCGGCGTGGTAGTGCTCAAGCTGGTTGCCGAGGGTGCCGTACGGCATGCTCGCCGCCAGCGCCCCGAACGCGTGCGCGAGTTCGTGCGAGGCCGTGTTGGCGATCGCGTGATCGGACCTCCGTGTCCCGTTGCTGGTGAACTCCGCGGCCCACACAGTGTTCCGCAGGAGCGGCGAGGTGGACAGCCCCTCGCGCCGGCCTCCGAGCACCCGCCGATCGCGACGCGGATTTGTCCGTTATAGCCCTGGTCGATCCCGGCCGGCTCGACCTGGGTGACGATGACGTTGAACGGCGCGTAGTCCTCCTCGATCACCGCCTGGATCCTCGCCCGCGCCGCGGCATTGCCAGTGAAGGCCGGCACCGAGACGGCCAGCATCGAGCTTCCGTCGGGATACGTGAGGTCCTCGTGCTTATCAAAATCGAGGTAGATGACGACCTGGGCAGGAGCGGGCGATGCGATCAGCAGCAGGGCCAGGGCGACCGGCAGGAACCGTAGCGTCGAGGACATCGCTCGGCCGGGCCGGACGGAGCAGAGGTCTGGGTAAGATGGAGTGGTACTGTGTCCTCCTATGCTCAAGGCACGTGTCGGACCTCGTTGCAGGTGTGGCATGGGCGATCCTCCAGGTGTTGGGGTAGAGCGGTTGGGGCGATGCATGGGTTGCCTCCTCTCACAGGGGTCACACGACCGCCTCGTGCCGGGATGCGGGGGGCGTGCCGGCGCGGCGGTCTATACACTCATTCGCCCGGCGTAGCCCGTCGGTTACACGTGTGGCCACAATTTCGCTGCCGATAAGGAGGGCCCGGCGGCGTGTAACCGAACGCCCACCCGCGACGAATAAAAGATGATGGGGTGCGTGCACACGAGGATCGACTCAAAGCTTTACTGGTCCGCGGGCTCGCTGGCGACGCTGGGGCCTACCACACGTTCCTGCAGGACGTGGGCGGGCATGTCCGCGCGTTCCTGAGGCGGCGGCTGGCCCAGCTGCCGGACGAGGTGGAGGATCTCGTGCAGGAGACCCTCTTGGCTATCCATAATCAGCGCCACACGTTCGACCCGGCGCAGCCCCTGAGCGCGTGGGTGCACGCGATCGCCAAGTACAAACTCATCGATGCGCTGCGCCGGCGGGCCCGCCGCGACGTCCGCACGGCGCCCCTGGACGACGCGCAGGCCGTGCTGGCCGCCACGGATACGGAGCCCGGGGAGGCCCGCCGCGATCTCGCCAAGCTGCTCGACCGCTTGCCGACACGGCAACGCCTGCCGATCTTGTACATGAAGCTTGAGGGCCTGTCCGTCGCGGAAACGGCGCGGCGCACCGGCATATCGGCCGCGGCGGTGAAGGTGGCGGTGCACCGCGGCCTGAAGGCGCTGGCGGCAACGCTACGAGAAGGCCGATGAAGACAGACGACTTGGTGACGATGCTCGCGACCGGGGTGGACGCGGTGGACCCGCGGGCGGCGGTGCGCCGCTATGCAGGTGCGGTCGGGGCCGGCGTGATGGCGGCCGCGGGTCTCATGGCGGTGCTGCTCGGGGTCAACCCCCATCTGCTGCAGGACGTGTCGGTGCCCATGGGGTGGGCGAAGTTCGCGTTCGTGGCGGCGCTGTTGGTGAGTGCGCTGCGCGCGACGCTGCGCCTCGCCCGGCCGGGCGCGTCGCTGGCGGGGATGCCGGCGGCGCTCGCCGCCCCAGTGCTGGGGATGTGGCTCCTCGCCGCCATGGCGCTCGTCGGCACAGACCGGACGCGTTGGCCGGAGCTCGTGCTCGGCCAGACGGCAGCCACCTGTCCCTTCCTCATCGCACTGCTCGCCACCCCCGTCTTCCTTGGGGGGCTCTGGGCGCTGCGGGGGCTGGCCCCGACGCGCTTGCGGCTGGCCGGCGCCAGTGTGGGCCTGTTGGCCGGCGCCGCCGGGGCGTGCGTGTATGCGATCCACTGCCCGGAGCTAGCGGCGTCGTTTCTCGGCACGTGGTATGTGCTCGGCATAGCGATCCCGACCGTGCTGGGCGCTCTGCTTGGGCCGCGGCTCCTGCGCTGGTAACGATCTCGGCACCTTCGGCGGCCTGGCCACACAAGCCTACGCGGTGAACGCCCGCGGCCAGGTCGTCGGCTCCAGCAGCACCGCCGACGATGAGGAGAGCCATGCGGTGCTCTGGTCGTTCGGAGGTCGACTCTAGACCGCGCGCTGAGGTCGTCCACGTAGCGACCCCACGCGCCGCAGGAGCCGCTCCTCCTCTTTCCGCCTGAACGAACGCCGGACCGGCCCGGTCGGTCCGGCGCTGTCACCCATCGCCCCGACGTGCTCCTGGTCGCGCCTCCTCGATGGCGACTGCGGTCGTCCCTCACCATACCTTCTTGCCCTCGCCGCGGGCTCCGACTATGCTCGGGGCGCTCGACCTGGCGCCCCGCAGCTCACTCCCTCTCGACGGGAGGGCAATCACGATGGTCGACGACGAGACCGTGCGCGCGTCGCCGACCTGGCCCGCGCCGCTCACGTTCCCGTCGAGCAGGATCCCTGCCGATCGTGCGGATCGCGTTCGCCTCCCGCCCCTCGCGAAGCTCGTCGCGCTCGAGCACCTACCATCCACGCGGTTGCTGGACCAGGCGGAAGTGACGGCCGTCGCCACGAACTATAGCCTGGTCGTCACCCCGCTGATGATGGCGGCGGTCACCGGCCTAGCCACTTCATGCCCCACCAACGTATCGGCAAAGACGATGGTTCCTATCGTCTAACTCCGCAGTCAGTTCGGTAAAGCGACGTGCCGCCGGTAACGGTTCGCCACTTCCTAGAAAATTTCTACCCCTCCCCCGTCGTCATGTGCGGCCGGGTGCCGAAATTGGGTTCCCGCCGGCCCGCATGAAGTGGTCGGAAGGCAGCCCCAGCTCGTCGGCGATCTGTTGGCGCATGGCCCGCTTCTCCTCGGCGGTCATCCACTTGGGTTCCGGGTTGCCCCCGAGGCGAAGCCGCTGTTTCTTTATTAGGAGTAGGGAACGTCGAGGACGTTGTACTAGACGCGTTCCTAGACGCGTTCGGTACGGCGTCTAGGTGACGGTGCCACCACTCGCGTTTCCTTTTCTTCGCGGCCTCTTGCGTGGCTTTGATGTCCGCAGCGGAATCGTTCCAATCGAGGTAATCGTGTATCACGAACCCGTCAGTACGCTGCTCCCACAGGTGCAGACGTACGAGCAGCGTAGCGACAGCTGACGGACTTTTCAGTCCCGGCTGGAGTGTCGAGAGCGCCTCGCGCGGGATGAACCCGTCCGTCAGATGGCGCCGGCAATAGCAGAGCCCGGCGATGTAGAGATCCCGCCCTTTCGAACCCGCCTTGATGGCTTTAGGGTGGCTCGGCCAGTTGGCGTCAATCTTGGCGAACCAGCTCACGCGCCGGTCTCCTGGAAGGTCATATGCGGCCGGTCGAACACCAGATCGACGATGCCCGTGGGGTGATTGCGGCCCTTGTCGACGATCAGCTCGAGATCGTTCGGTCGCTCGGGGTCGGGGTACCAGAGCAGGAGCACAGTGTCGGCATCCGCGGTCAGCCCCCGGGACTCCTTCAACGAGTGCATGGTCGGCCGATGGAAACCGCCCTTCCCGTTGGGGACGAGGGTGATCTGCGAGAGAGCCAACACCACGCAGCGGTAGCGCTTGGCCATGAGCTTGAGGCCCTGAGATACCGCGTCCAGCTCGAGGCGCCGGTCCGCGCCCTTTGGTCCCCGCATGAGCTGCATGTAATCGATGACGACCAGGGCTGGCCGATGCCGACGGACGACACGCTGGACGCCTCCAAGCGTAGTGGCCTGGTCGTTAAGCGTGATGGGTAGACCTGCGATCTGCGACGCGATCCGCAGGAACTTTGAGAAGTCCTCGGGCTGGACCGTCGCCGCGCGGAAGCGATCGGCCGGCACCCGCGCGCGGTTCGCCAACATCCGCTCGACCAGCGCATCGTTCGACATCTCCGCCGAGACGATGGCGACGTGCTGGTCCTTCTGTGCAGCGTAGCCGGCCAGCCCCAGGGCAAAGGCAGTCTTTCCGCCCCCAGGGGAGGCGCCCACGTAGACGAGCTCCCCTGGGCGCCAGCCGCCGCCCAGGATTTCATTTAGCCTATTGTGGGGCGTGGAGATGGTGGGCCCCTCGGCCCGGTCGACGGTGGCCACGACGCGCTTGAGCACGTCGCCGATCGGTTCGTCGGCCGCCCGGCCGTCGCCCTCCAGATCCGCCTCCGCGCCGATCCTGGCCAGGGTGTCAGTCGCGTTTGTGATGATGGCCTGCACGTCGTCCTTCGCGTCGAAGGCCTGGGTGATGATCTGGGTCGCCGCCTGGATCAACTCGCGGAGCGCGGCCATCTTCTTGACGATCGCCGCGTACGAGCTGAGATAGGCGGCAATGCTGGCCTGCTCGAGCAGAAGCTCCAGCGCGGCCGGCCCGCCGACAAACACGAGCTGATCGGCTCGCCGCAGCTCCTCTGTGACGGTGAGCAGATCCAGATCACCACCCGCTTCGTAGAGCCGTCGCATGGCTCGGAAAACGTCGCGGTGCGCCTCCGTGTAGAAATCCTCGGAGGAGAGCCGGGCAAGCCGAGGCATCGCGTCCCGCCTCTCGAGCGGAGCGCAGCCCAGCACCGCCTGCTCGGCATCGAGGTTATAGGGAGCAATCCGCGCGCCCATTATGCCGGCCATACACACCCCCCGCACCTAGGCTCGGCACTGGGCGCACCGCGCGCCGCTCGCTGCCGCCGAACGTAGGCGCGGACCAACAGTTCAGCGAGGAGCGCGACGATCAGGCCGTCGTCCGGGATGATCGCCCCGGCCTTGGCAGGCGGACTCTCGGATGACGCAGCCGCGTGCGCCATCACGCACCGGCGTCGGGATCGCGAACAGCGCGGAGGATTCGCGCCGCCCGGTCGGCCGTGATCGGGACGTGGCCGGCCAGCATTTTGCCGACCACCGCAGGGTGAATCCGGGCCTCGGCGGCCAAGATGTAGATGGGCCTGCCGTCTCGGGCGACAGCGGCGCGTAACGCCGCTGGGGTGGGAATGACACTCGGGGCGGACGATTCTCGCGACATACGGATCCCTCCGCATGTCGCACCGGAGCGCCCTCAATAAGCGCGACTTAGCCTGACATCATCCGACTGCGGCCCCGGAGCCGACCGTTTCTTCTCGGCGTGCGCCCTCGCGCCGGGTCCACTACATCGCTATGCCGCAGCCTTACCTCGTCGAGGGAGCTTTAGCACAACCCAGCAGTGCGCCATTTCAAAAAACGCCAATCCGCAAATGACTCGCTACCCACACGGCTAGGCCACGAGCAGAACATCGATAGGGTGCTGCGCGAAGGCAGCGAACCTCTCCGGGGGCACCAACGTTTGTACACGGAGCACGCCGGCCAGCAGCTTGCCGTAGGAGGCGCGGCCGGCGTATTCATACTAGCGCCCGTCATCGTTGACCACCGGCCGCATAGTTACACGATTGATGAGCAGTTTCCGAAGCACCTGTCGCGCCTGCACCGGGTGGCGGCCCACCAGCTCTGCCCACTCCGCGAGGCGGGCTCGGATTTCGCGCCTAAGCGCGTCGCCGGCGCCGACGAGCAGCTCGTGACCTCGGCCCAGGCCATCGACGTGCTCCAGTTGCGCCAGGATGCCCCGGCGGCGTTCTTCGGTCGCGCGGAGCGCGTCCACGAGTGACGCAAGCGGACCGCCCATCCGGACAGCGTCCGTCAGCCGCGCGGCCTCGTCCCTTCAGCCGCTGCGCCTCGCGGGTGAGCCGCTCACGCCGGAGCTCCAGCTCGTCGGGCAGCCCGCGGAACAAGGCGATTGCGCGCGCCACAACCTCCTCGAGGACGTCGGCTGTCAGCACGTCGTCGCGGAGCGTGCGGAGGATCGCCGTCTCGAGCGCCCTGGTCGGGATCGTGAGGGCGTTCTCGCACATGCCCGGTCTGGCGCGGTGGGTGTTGCACCGGTAGTAGGCGCGGCGCTCCCCGCGCTGGCCGGAGCGCCACGAGGCTGACATGCCGCCGTGGCAGACGTCGCACTCGAGGAACCCCGTGAGCAGGTACGTCGACTCGATGCCCGACTCCGGGCGGCCGTAGAGGCGCCCGCCGCTGCGGAGCACGTAGGTCTGGCGCGTGCGATCGAGCCGGGCGTGCGCAGCAGCCCAGAGCTCGTCATCGACGATCCGCAGCGGCGGCGCCTCCACCACGAGCCACTCCGACTCCGGCCGATCCTGCTTCACCTTCGTCCCGCCGCGATCGACCCAGCGGGTCTTCCCCCACACGATGCGGCCGCGGTAGAGGTCGCGGAAGACGAGTTCGCGCACGCCGGTCATCGCCCACCCGGCGCCCGCACGCGGCGAGGGGATCCCGTCAGCATTCAGACCCTTCGCGATCCGCGCGAAGCCGCGGCCCTGGACTACCTCCTCAAAGATCCGGCGGACGACGGCCGTCTCCTCCCACACGACCTCACGGCTGACGTGATCGCGGACGGCGCGCCCATCGGAAGCGTTGCGCGTAATCTCGACGTTACGGTAGCCGTACACCTTGCCGCCGGCGACGTGGCCGCGCGCGGCTTTGCGCTGCATCGCGTCGCGCGTTCGTAGTCGGGCGCGCTCCCGCTCCATCTCGGCGGCGAAGTTCGTAAGCGATAGCATCACCTTCTCGAGCGCGCTGTCGAGCGTGCGCTCGCGGTCTTCGAGGTAGAAGAAGACGCGAACACCCGCATCGGTGATCTGTTTCAGCGCGTAGCCCGTCTCGATTTGCTCGCGCCCGAGCCGGGACTCTTCGGACATGACGACGTCGTGGGCGCCGTGGTGGGACAGGAGCTGGGCCAGATGTCGAACGACCTCATGCCCCGAGAAGTGACATTGTCTCCGACGATCGAGATCCGCGCCGGCTACGCCTCAACGTGATGGTGACCCAGAACTTCGTGTTCCCCGGCCCGTACGCCTACACGGTGCGCCCATGAAACTGAAGCCTGTGAAGACGTACCCGGAGGCATCGCTGAAGGGGCGAGTGCCCGGAGAGCTTCACGCGGCGCTGACCGCGTATACGAGCTACTACCACGAGACGATCGGCCAGCCGATCGACGTCTGGTCGCTTGTCGTGCAGATGCTCCAGCGATTCGTCGAGACCGACCGTGAGGTCCAGACTTGGCGCGGGCGCGGGACGGGACCGATGAGGAGTTAGCGCGGGCCGGGGAGAGAAGCGGGGAGGAAGAAGCGGATGGTACAGCAAGATAAAAACTCACCTCACGCACGACGCAAGTCTGCGTCGCGTCTGGGGAAGTCGTGAAGCACGCCCTTTCCGGGGTACTTCGTGGCTGGCCCGCACGCGCGCTGCATGTCCCGTGTCGCTCGGCGCGCAGCCAGAGCGCAGCTCGGGCTGGCGTCGCCCTGCATGTGGCCGGCGTCCTCCTCGTCGTGCTCCTCACGCTTGGGCTGCACGTGAATCTCTCCGCAAGCGCGCCGCGCGGGCTGTACCGAACGGTCGCCGGACCGCCGGGGCCGGGCGAGTGGGTCGTGGCATGTGTGGACGCCCAGGCTGCTGCGCTTGCACGCCCACGAGGCTACCTCGGCCCCGGGCCGTGCGCGGGCGGCGTGCAGCCCGTACTGAAGCCCGTCGTCGCCATCACAGGCGATGTGGTCGACATCGGACCCGAGGCGGTGACCGTCAACGGTCAGCCTCTTCCCGGAAGCTCTACTGCGGCCCGCGACAGTCTCGGACGCGCGCTCCCGCACGTGGCGTGGGGGCGGTACGTCGTCGGAGCCGACGAGCTGTGGGTCGTCAGCACCCGCGTACCGAACAGCTGGGACAGCAGATACCTCGGACCGATCTCGACGTCGCAGGTGTGGGCGGTCGCGCGCCCGGTATGGACGATCGACTGATGCCGCTCCGCAGGCGAGCCGCCGACACCGGGGCCGGCGCGTGATGGTACGCCCGAGTGATGACCTCGAGCTGGCCGCGCGGCTGGCTTCACGCCATCGGCGTCGTCGGCCGCCCTTGCCACGACGAGCACACCGCAGTCGGTGGGGTGCTCATCATCGTGGGAGCCGCCTCGGCCGCGGCCGCGCGTTCCTCGGTGGCGTCGATCCGCGCTGGCAGCCGAGCACGGTGAAAGCGTCCTACTCCAGGAACGGCAGGGGCGCCTCGTGGGCGGCGCACGGGACATACCTGGCGCGCGAGGGGGCAGCGCGAGGGCGGCAAAGGCCACGGCTTCAGTGCTGAGCAGGACGGTCTCGATCTGCCGGCGACCCTGCGGAGCTGGCAGCGCGCGGACGACGAGCGCCTGTGGAAGTTCATCGTCTCCCCCGAGCACGCCGAGCGCCTCGACCTCAAGGCGCACACGCGGGCGCTGGTCTCCCACATGGAGCGGGATCTCGGAACGCGCCTCGAGTGGGTGGCCATCGACCACTACAACATCGACAACCCCCACGTGCACCTTCTGGTCCGCGGTCGGGACGCTTGCGGGCAGGGCCTCCGGATCCATCCCGACTACCTGCGGCAGGGGATCCGCCGGCGCAGTCAGGACCTGGCGACCCAGGCGCTCGGGTATCGCTCGGAGCGCGAGATCGTGCAGGCCCGAGGCCAGTCCATCGAGCGTATCCACTTCACCGAGATCGACCGTGCCCTGGTCCGTCACGCGGGAACGCGAGGCCTCGTTACGATCGACGGCCGGTTGCCGAAGTCGCCGGCGTCACGCGAGTTCCGGAGGCAGGAGCTGCGACGCCTTCAGGTGCTCGAAGGTCTCGGGCTGGCGGAGAAGGTGTGGACGCGAACGTGGCGACTCTCGCCGCCTCTCGAGACGACGCTGCGACAGGCGCAGATTGACGGCGACATCATCAAGACGCGGGCGCGGCATCAGGCACGGCTGCGCGACCCCCATGTCCCGGTGGCGGTCACCGAGATCGAGCCCGGCACGGTCATCACGGGCCGGCTGGTGGGTACAGGCCTGGCGGACGAACTCCGAGACAAGCGGTACTTGCTGCTCGAGACCCGGGACCGCCTGCATTACATACCGCAGCCACCAAGTGTCCAGCGGGCCCGCGGCCTGGGCCAGCTCCGTATCGGCGACGTCGTCACGCTCCGCGCCGAGGCTATCGAGAAGGGAGGCCGGGTGATGATCGAGACCCGTGTTCAAGCGCTCCAGCCGATCGAGCGGGCCGGTGACCGTGACGGAGCGCGGCCAGCTCGCGTGCCCGAGCCCGCACGGTTGCCCACTCTTACGACGGTCCCTCGACGCAAGGGTCGACCGCTCAATGTCGAGGAACCGGTCGAGGGCGCGATCCACCGAGGTCGCCTCGTGGGCTTCGCTCGTGATCGCGCTGGGCATCGCCATGCGGTCGTGGACACCGGCCGAGAGCTCACCGCGTTCCGGACCGACGACCTTGCTGGCGCGCCGGGCCGTGACGTCCGGGTACGCGGGCAGGAGCATGAGGACGACCGGAAGCGGAGAGTCCTGGTCTGGCGGCTGGGTGACGATGAGCACGAGCGGGAGCGGGCGCGGTGACGCAGGCCGAACATCAGCAAGACCGCCCCGATGACGGACGACGCGGTCGTTGCAGGCCGCTAACCCGTTTCATTTACACAGACTCACCTGTACACAGACTCACCTGCGAATCGGCTCGCAGACGACGTCTCGAGCAGCTCGGGCGGTGCAGAGCGGTGCATCATGGTGTAGCCTACAGCTATGGCTGAGACAGAGAGAACCGTCCGTCAGAGCGTCTCGATCCCCGCTGGTATCGCGAAGCGCGTGCGCACGTTGGCCAAGACGCGGAAGACGAGTGCCAATCGCGTACTCGTCGACTTGATCGAGGCCGGCCTGCAATCCAAAGAGGCCGAGAAGGAACGGTTTTTCTCGCTCGTCAGTCGACTCACCGAATCGGCCGACCCCTCCGAGCGTGAGCGCTTGAAGGAAGAGCTGGCGCGTATGACGTTCGGCGGCTAATGTCGAAGATTCGGTGGACCGATCTTCCACCGAGTCTCCGCCAGCATCTCTTCGATCGCGTCGCCGATCGTCAGATCACCGCCGAGGATCTCTACAAGCTGAAGCTGTGGCGGGAATCCGACCCTGAGGCTCCGGACGGCCCCTGGTACAAGGACTTCGGATCGTTCAAGATCTGCGGCGAGGGTGAGTTTCCAAAGACGTTTCTCCTGAAGGGACAGCCGGCGAAGGGGAAGGCTCTGTAACGAGCCGCGCGAGGACGATTGATGCAGTGCCCGGAGTGTCGGCACGAGAACCCCGCGCAGGCGAAGTTTTGCCTGGAGTGCGGCACGCGCCTCGTGGTCGATTGCCCGAGCTGCGGGACCGGGCTGCCCGGATCCGCGAAGTTCTGTTTGGAATGCGGTCAGCGAGTCACGCCCTGGGCTGCGGCCAGCCCGTCGACCGCCGTGTCTCCAGAGGCGTACACGCCGAAACATCTCGCCGAGCGAATCCTCACCACGAAGACGGCGCTCGAAGGCGAACGGAAGCAGGTGACCGTCCTGTTCGCCGATCTCAAGGGCTCGATGGAGCTGCTCGCCGACCGTGATCCGGAGGAGGCGCGCAAGATCCTCGATCCCGTGCTGACGCACATGATGGACGCCGTGCATCGCTACGAGGGCACGGTGAACCAGGTGATGGGCGACGGCATCATGGCGCTGTTCGGCGCGCCGATCGCGCACGAAGACCACGCCCTCCGTGCGTGCTATGCCGCGCTGCGGATGCACGAGTCGGTCAACCGATACGCCGACGAGGCGCGCCGCGCCCATGGCGTGACGGTGCAGATCCGCGTCGGGATCAACTCCGGCGAGGTCGTGGTCCGCGCGATCGGGAACGACCTCCGCATGGACTACACGGCGGTCGGTGAGACGACCCACCTCGCGGCGCGGATGGAACAGCTGGCGCATCCGGGCACGGTGCTAATCGCGCCAGCGACGTTCGATCTTGTCGAAGGGCGTATCGCGGTGAAGCCACTCGGTCCGGTGCCGGTGAAAGGTCGCAGCGACCCCCTGGAGGTCTTCGAGATCTCCGGCATGGGTCCGGCGCGCTCGCGATTGCAAGCTGCCGCACGGCATGGGCTCACGCGGTTCGTCGGCCGGGACGCCGAGACCGAGGTGCTCCGCCGATCGCTCGATCAGGCCGCCGCGGGACACGGGCAGGTCGTCGCGATCGTGGGCGAGGCCGGCGTGGGAAAATCCCGCCTCCACTGGGAGTTCACGCGGTCGCACCACGCGGATGGCTGGCTCGTGCTCCGGAGCCGTTCGGTGGCGTACGCGAGGGGTACGCCGTACCTCCACGTCATCGAGTTTCTGGAGGCCTATCTCGGAATAGAGGAGCGCGACGACCCGCGGCGGGTTCGCGAGCGCGTGGCGGACAAACTCCTCACACTCGACCGGACGCTGGAGCCGCTCTTGACGCCGCTGCTGGCTCTGTTCGACATGCCAGTCCCCGACGCCGCGTGGGACGCTCTCGACCCTCCGCAACGCCGGCAGCGTATCCTGGACGCGGTCAAGCGGCTGCTCCTCCGGGAAAGTCAGGTCCAGCCGCTCCTCCTGACCGTCGCCGACCTCCAGTGGATCGACTCCGAGAGCCAGGCGTTGCTCGATGCCCTGGTCGAAAGCCTGCCGACCGCGCGCGTCTTGCTTGTCGTCGATTACCGTCCCGAGTACCAGCACACCTGGGCGAGCAAGACCTACTACATCCAGCTCAGGATCGATCCGCTGCCAGCCGAGAGCGCTGAGGAGTTGCTTACCGCACTCCTCGGACATGACGAGAACCTCGAGGCGCTCAAGCGCGTGTTGATCGAGCGCACCGAGGGCAACCCCTTGTTCCTCGAGGAGACCGTGCAGACCCTGGTGGAGACTGGGGTGCTCGTCGGGGATCCGGCAGCCTACCGGATAACGAACGCGCCAGAGCTGCAGCAGATCCCCGCGACGGTCCAGGCAGTCCTTGCCGCGCGGATCGACCGACTGCCACCCGAGGACAAGCGACTGCTTCAGGCTGCCTCGGTCATCGGCAAGGATGTGCCGTTCACCCTCCTCCGAGCGATCTCCGACATGCCTGAAGAGGATCTTCGTCGCGCGCTCACCGGGCTTCAGGCGGCCGAGTTCCTCTACGAGACGAGCGTGTTCCCGGATCTCGCGTACACCTTCAAGCACGCGCTCACCCACGAGGTCGCTTATGGGAGCGTGCTCCAGGACCGCCGGCGCGCGCTGCATGGGCGGATTGTCGAAGCGCTGGAAACTCTCTACCCAGACCGCCTGGCCGAGCAGGTCGAGCGCTTGGCTCACCACGCCTTCCGGGGCGAACTCTGGGACAAGGCGGTGACGTACCTCCGACAGGCCGGCGCCAAGGCCCTCGCCCACTCGGCCCACCGCGAGGCGGCGAGCCGCTTCGAACAGGCGCTGGCGGCCTTGCAGCCGCTGCCCGAGACGCGCGAGAAAATCGAGTGCGCGATCGATCTTCGTCTCGACCTTCGTCAGTCGCTCTTCCCGCTGAACGAGCTCACGAGGATCTGGAGGTATCTCGAGGAAGCCGAAGCGTTGGCCAGAACGCTCGACGATCCGCGACGAATCGGGTGGGTCTCGATGTATATGAGCGGCCATCACTGGCACACCGGCGGTCACGTGAGGGAGGTGCGCAGGTTTGCGCTAGCGGTCGAGGGCATCGCTGAACGTCTCGGCGACGTTCCGCTCCGGACCGCCGTTCAGTACTACCTTGCCGGCGCCTCGTACCTCTCAGGCGACTATCGCGCGACGGAGCATGTGTGCCGGACATTCGTGCAGTGGCTGGACGACCAACCGACGCGTGAGCGGTTTGGCCTCGCGGCCTTTCCTGCTGTCGTGGCTCGTGCGTATCTGGCGCGCGCCCTCGCCGAACGCGGCCTCTTCGACGAGGCAGATGCGCACGGACGAGAGGCGAGCCGGCTCGCCGAAGCGCTCGATCACCCGTTCAGCGTTCTCCTCGGATGGTTCGATCTCGCGTATGTGAAGTGCCTCAGGGGAGAGCTGACCGAGGCCGTCCCTCTGCTCGAACGCGCGGTCGCACTGTGCCGTGAGTGGAACATCACGAGTCATACTCCGGTCGTGCTGGCTGCTCTCGGACACGCGTACGCGCCGTCCGGACGCAGTGCCGAGGCCGTCTCCTGCCTGCAACAGGCGTTGGCTACTTATGAATCCATAGGGGTTGGCGTCTATCACTCGCTCAGTGTCGAGCACCTTGGTGAGGCGTATCTGCTCGCGGATCAGGTCGACAACGCCCGGGCGTGTGCCGAGCGCGCGTTGAGACTCACTCGGGACCGCGGTGAACGCGGCTACGAGGCATGGACCCTCCGCCTCCTGGGCGACGTCACCTCGCATCGCGCCCATCCCGATGTGGAGGCGGCCACGGCGCACTACGGTGCGGCAATGACGCTGGCGTCGGAGTTGGAGATGCGCCCGCTCGTGGCCCACTGTCATGCCGGCTTCGGAAGGCTCTACCAGCGGACGGGCAATCTCGGGCAGGTGGAGGAGCATCTCACGGCTGCGAGGGCGATGTATCTCGAGATGGGCATGGCGTACTGGTTGGAGCGGCTCGAAAAGGGCGAGTGACCCTCAGACGGCGATCACCTGCGCCGCTCCACGCGCCGGGCCGTCTCGCGTGCGACTCGCCTGAACTGCTGCACGAGGGCGGAGTCGTCGTCGCGTCGCCACGCGAGGCCCAGCTCGATCCTTAGACTGCGTGGTCGTAGCGGGCGATAGACGACGCCCCTTCGTCTGAATCTCTGAACTGCGGCCGCGACCGGGTTGATGCCGAGTCCCGCGGCGACCAGCGCGATCGCCGCCTGGACGTCGGGAACCCCGACGTCGACACGAGGTGTGAAGCCCGCTCTCCGGCACAGCGCCAACACGTCGTCGTGGAACGCGGCTGCATCTTCCGCGGGAGCAATGAGGAAGATGTCGGTCGCAAGGTCGGCGATGTCGACGGCTGTCCGGTGGGCCAGCGGGTGGTCACTCGGGAGAGCGACGACGACCGGCTCCCGCCACAGCGCCTCATACACGATACGTGAATCGGCAGCGTGTGGCCGGACGAGACCGACGTCGATCCGCCGGTCGAGCAGTGCCTGCGACTGGTGCACCGATCTCAGGTTGTGCAGTTTGAGCTCAACCTCCGGAAGTCGCTTACGGAACATTCGGATCACGTCGGGGAGCGGTCCATACGTGGCGGACGTGACGTAGCCGACGACCAGTTCCCCGAGTTCTCCTCGGTCCGCGCGTTGCGCGGCGTCGACCGCGCGCTCGGCCGACGCGATGGCCTGGCGCGCCTCGGCGAGAAATGCCCGCCCCGCCGGCGTGAGCTGCACCCGTCGGTTCGTCCGGCGAAACAGGCGCGCCCCGATCTCGTCCTCGAGGCGGCGGATCTGCTGGCTCAGTGGCGGCTGCGAGATGTGCAGGCGCGCTGCCGCGCGGCCGAAATGCAGCTCCTCGGCCACGGCGAGAAAGGACCGGAAGTGTCGGAGCTCCACCCCGGAATGATATCTGCCGGCGAATGAGTCGTGTCGAAACAGATATTGGACGGGCCCGCGCATCGGGCGTTCGATGAAATCGTGGCCGCGACGACCGGCGCTGCCGACAAGGAACTACGAGGATCAGCAATCACAACTAACAAGAACGGAGACTTCACAGGCAAGGTGGCCTTTGTCACCGGCGCCGCGAGTGGCATCGGCCGTGCGGCGGCCCTGGCGTTCGCCCGCGAAGGGGCCGGCGTGGTGGTTGCCGACGTCTCCGAGCAGGGCAACCAGGAAACGGCCCGCCTGATTGAGGAGCAAGGCGGGTGGGCGGTCGCCGTCCGGTGCGACGTGACGCGGGCCGAAGACGTGAAGGCGGCCCTGGCCAAGACCGTTGACGCGTTCGGGCGGCTGGACTTCGCCTTCAACAACGCGGGCATCGAGCCGAGGAAACCGGCTCCGACCGCGGAGTACGAGGAGGACGAGTGGCACCGGATCATCGACACCAACCTCCGCGGCGTCTTCCTCTGCATGAAGCACGAAATCCCGCTGATCCTCGAGCAGGGCGGAGGGGCGATCGTGAACACCTCCTCGGGCGCCGGGGTCATCGGCATCAAGGGCAGCCCCGCGTACACCGCTGCGAAGCACGGCGTGATCGGCCTCACCCGGGCGACGGCCCTGGACTACGCCGCCAAGAACATCCGCATCAACGCCGTCTGCCCCGGGTACATCGACACCCCGATGATGGGTCGCTTCACCGGGGGCACGCCCGAAGGGCGCGCGAAGGTGATCGCGGAGGAGCCGGTCGGACGGCATGGGGAAGCCGGAGGAGATCGCAGCGGCCGTCGTCTGGCTGTGCTCGGATACGGCCGCCTTCGTCGTCGGGCACGCCCTGGTCATCGACGGCGGCCAAACGGTGCAGTGATGTTCGCCGCCAACACGCTCGGGGATCAAGACGCCGCTGCGGCCGTGACGAGAAGGAGAGAGGCATGAGAAGCGCGACACTGCCTGCATCGTTGTTGCTCCTCGCGTGGGCCGCCGTTGCGCCGGCGGCCAACACACTCGCCGCGTCCCAGACCGTGTCCAGTGCGGGGTCCCGGCCTGCCGCCACGGGCCCGGCCGAGTACTTCACCGGCAATGTCCGTGTCGATCCGTTGTTTGCCGCCAAGGATGTGGCGCCTTTCTCCGGGGCCTATGTGACGTTCGAGCCGGGCGCCCGGTCTGCCTGGCACACGCATCCCGGGGGTCAGCACCTCATCGTCACCTCCGGAGTGGGCTGGACCCAGGAATGGGGCGGGCCGATCGTGGAGATCCGCGCCGGTGACGTCGTCTGGTGTCCGCCGGGCGTCAAGCACTGGCACGGCGCGACGCCGACCACCGCCCTGACGCACATCGCACTGACGGGAACGGTCGGGGGCAAGAACGTGGACTGGCTGGAGAAAGTCAGCGACGAGCAGTACAGGAAACGATAGGGCGCACGGGCACGAAAGGTGGCAGGCATGGGCATGCGAGTCGGCTGGATCGTGGTCGCGTTATCGCTCGTCTTCGGACCGGCAGTATCGGGCCAGGAGGCAGGCACGATGAAGATCCGTCTCACGTTCGATGGCAAAGCCGTCGAGGCAGCGTTGCTGGACAACGCGACAGCCCGGGACTTTCTTTCGCTGCTTCCGATGACGCTGACGCTCGAGGACTACGCCTCCACCGAGAAGATCGGCTATCCGCCAAGGAAGCTGTCGACAGCCGGCGCTCCCGCGGGCGTCGATCCTTCCGTGGGCGATATCGCCTACTACGCCCCCTGGGGCAACCTCGCAATCTTCTACAAGGATTTCGGTTACTCGAGAAGGCTCATCACGCTGGGCCGGATCGATTCGGGCATCGAAGCGCTCAAGGTGTCCGGCTCGCTGAAAGTCACGATCGAGCGTGTGGGGAAGTGAGGATGCGCGACATGAACGACGACGTCAACGAGACCTGCAGGCCCGAGTTGACCGCTGACGAGCAGGCGCTCGTGAACGAGATGCCGGCGTTGACGGACGTCTGACAGACGCGACGCGCGTTCCTGGAGCAGACGATCACCGGCGGCCTCGGGTTGTTCACGCTGACACTGCTCGAGCAAGAGAAGGCGTTCGCGGCGATGCGCGCTTCCCCGGATGCGGTGTTCGCCGCACCCGCGGCGGTGAACGACCCCGTCAAGGTCGTCCTGAAGATCAACGGCGTCAGGGGGACGCTCGAGGTCGATTCGCGCGTGGTGCTGCTCGACGCCCTGCGCGAGAGACTCGAGCTGACCGGCACGAAGAAGGGCTGCGACCAGGGCCAGTGCGGGGCGTGCACGGTCCTCGTGGACGGCCGGCGAGTCCTCTCGTGCCTGACCCTGACCGCCAGCCTGGAGGGCCGTGAAGTCACGACGATCGAGGGGCTGGCACGAGGCGATCGACTCCACCCGATGCAGGCCGCCTTCATCAAGCACGACGCTTTCCAGTGCGGGTACTGCACGCCGGGGCAGATTTGCTCGGCCGTCGGCCTGCTCGAAGAGGCGAGGCGCGGCGAGGTCAGTCACGTTACGCAAGACATGACGGCGATGACCACTCCGCTCACGGACGACGAGATCCGCGAGCGCATGAGCGGGAACATCTGCCGCTGCGGCGCCTATCCGCAGATCGTCGCGGGGATCCAGGACATTCATTCCGGCAGCAGGCAAGGAGTGAGCCGATGAGGCCGTTCAGGTACGTGCGCGCGAGCGACCCGACGGCAGCCGCGCGGGCGGTCGCGGCGAACCCGCACGCGAAGTTCCTCGCGGGCGGCACGAACATCCTCGATCTGATGAAAGAGGACGTCGAGCGCCCCAGCGAGCTGGTCGACCTGACCCGGCTGAAGCTCACCCAGATCAAGGCGACCCGCGGCGGCGTCTCCATCGGTGCCCTGGCGACGAACACGGACACTGCCAACCACCCGTTGATACGTCGCGACTATCCGCTTCTCGCACAGGCCATCGTCGCGGGCGCTTCGGGGCAGCTCCGCAACATGGCGACGAACGGCGGGAACCTGCTGCAGCGGACGCGCTGCCCGTATTTCTACGACACGGCGATGCCGTGCAACAAACGCGAGCCAGGGACCGGCTGCGGCGCGCGCGAAGGGCTCAACCGGATGCACGCGATCCTCGGCTGGAGCGAGAAGTGTGTCGCCACCTACCCGGGCGACATGGCGAACGCGCTCTACGCGCTCGACGCGGTCGTGCGGGTCAGGGACGCGGCCGGACGCGAGCGCACCATCCGCATCGACGACTTCCATCGGTTGCCGGGCGACACGCCGGAGCGGGACACGAACCTTCAGCATGGCGAGCTCGTGACGGCGATCGAGCTGCCGAAGTCGAATTTCGCGCGGCACTCCTACTACCTGAAGGTTCGTGACCGCGCCTCGTATGCCTTCGCGCTCGTCGCCATCGCGGCCGCGCTCGAGCTCGATCGGGACACCATCAGGCAGGCCCGCGTCGTGCTCGGCGGCGTGGCCCACAAGCCGTGGCGGAGCCGGGAGGCCGAGGCCGCGCTCGCCGGTAAACCGGCGTCCGAGGACAGCTTCCGGCAGGCCGCCGAGGCAGCGCTCAAAGACGCGCAACCGCTGGCGCACAACGCCTTCAAGGTCGAGCTGGGAAAGCGGGCCGTCGCTCGCGCGCTGATGCGAGCGAGCCGATTGCTGTGACAGACCTGACGCTGCTCCGACGAATCGGACGGCGGGAGTGAATGCGATGCCGAGGTACATCGGGAAAGCGATGAGCCGCGTCGACGGCGTGGCGAAGGTGACGGGCAAGGCGAAGTACGCCGCCGAGTTCCGGGTGCCGAATCTCGCATACGGCTTCGTCGCGCTGGGAAGTGTCGCGAAGGGCAGGATCCGATCGATCGATACGCGCGACGCCGAAGCGGCGCCGGGCGCGATCCGCGTCTTCACGCACCTGAATACGCCGAAGCTCGGGCCGAAGGCGTCCACGGAGGCGGCGCCGCCGCGAGCCGACGAACAGGAGGGCACGTCGTTCCGCGCGCTTCAGTCGGACAGGATCTTCTTCAACGGGCAACCGGTGGCGCTCGTCGTCGCGGAGACGTACGAACAGGCGCGGTATGCGGCGCGCCTCGTCAAGGTCTCCTACGACGTGGAGAGGCACGTGACGGACACTGAGGCCGTGCGCGAGCGGGCGCGCGTGCCGTCGAAGGGACCGGCACCGAAGCCGCGCGGCAATCCCGACGAGACACTCCGGAGCGCGCCCGTCAAGGTCGAGGCCGAGTACCGCATCCCCATCGAGCACCACAATCCGATGGAGCCGCACGCGGCGGTCGCGGTCTGGCAGGGCGACCGGCTCACGATCTTCGACAAGACGCAGGAAGTCTACGGCGTGCGAAAGCACCTGGCCTCGAGCTTCGGCGTCCCCGAGGACAACGTGCGCGTCGTGTCGCCCTACGTCGGCGGGGCGTTCGGGTCGTCGCTGAGACCGAACTACTACCCGGCGCTGACCGCCATGGCGGCACGCGAGCTCAAACGTCCGGTGAAGCTCGTCTACACGCGCACGCAGATGTTCACCGGCCACGGCCATCGGCCGTACACGATCCAGCGAGTCGCGCTCGGCGCCGACCGGTCGGGCAAGCTCGCCGCGATGATCCACGAGGTGATGCACAACACGTCGACGTTCGAGGAGTTCTCGGACGATACGACCAGGCTCACGCGCCAGGTCTACGCCTGCCCAAACCTCTCCGCGCCGCTCAAGATCACCGACACGGACCTCAATACCCCTACGTGGATGCGCGCCCCGGGCGCCGTGAGCGGCATGTTCGCGCTCGAGTGTGCGATGGACGAGCTCGCCTACGCGCTTCGCATCGACCCGCTCGAGCTACGGCTCATCAATTACGCCGAGACGGATCCGGAGAGCGGCCTGCCGTTTTCGAGCAAGGCGCTCCGGGAGTGCTACCGCGTCGGCGCGGAGAAGTTCGGGTGGAAAGACCGGAAGTTCGAGCCGCGCTCGATGCGCGACGGGCGGTGGCTGGTGGGCTGGGGCATGGCTACCGGCATCTGGGGCGCTTTGCAGATGCCTGCCGCCGCCCGAATCACGCTCAAGGCGGACGGGACGGCACGCGTGGCCAGCGCGACCAGCGACATGGGCCCGGGGACTTACACGATGGCCACCATGATCGCCGCCGAGTACCTTGGCCTCAGGCCGGAGCAGGTGAAGTTCGAGCTCGGCGACACGAACCTCCCACGCGCCCCGGCACAGGGCGGCTCCTGGACGACGGCGAGCGTCGGCTCCGCCGTGCACGGCGGAGCGCTGGCCGTCGCCGCGAAGCTCCTGGCGCTCGCGAACAGCGATGCCGGCTCGCCGCTGAAAGGCGTGGACACCTCCGACGTCGAGATGCTCGACGGTCGACTACGACTCAAGAACGACCCGTCGCGTTCCGTCAGCGTGGTCGATGTCCTGAGGCGCGCGGGCCTCGCCGAGATCACCGAGACGTTCGAGTCGCGCCCCTCGGAGGAGCGCAAGAAGTACGCGACGCTCGCGCACGGCGCGCAGTTCATCGAGGTGAAGGTGGACCCCGACCTGGGTACCGTTCGCGTCACGCGCGCGATCGAGGTCACCGCCACCGGCAAGGTCATCAACCCGAAGGCCTCGCACAGCCAGGAGATCGGCGGCGTCGTCTGGGGCATCGGCATGGCGCTCCAGGAGGCGACCGAGATCGATCACCGCTACGGGCGCATCATGAACCCGAACCTCCAGCACTACCACGTGCCCGTCAACGCCGACGTCCACGAGGTCGAGACGATGTTCGTCGAGGAGGACGAGACCGTGGTCAACCCCCTCGGGGTGAAGGGCATGGGGGAGCTCGGGATGGTCGGCATACCGGCGGCGATCGCCAATGCCGTGTTCCACGCCACGGGCAAGCGCATCAGGGAGCTGCCGATCACGCCGGACAAGCTGCTGTGACGGCGTGCGGGGCCGCGCGCCGTCGAAGGAGGCGAAATGAAAGTTCTCGTTGCGACCGTCGTGTCAGTCGTCCTGATCACCTCGGCATGGGCTCAGGCCACGCAGCCAGCGGCCGAGCGTGGATCGCCGCCCATGCCGGCGCGTGAAGACGTTCGGAGGGTCGCTCCGGCCCTCGAGAAGTACACGCAGGACCGCCTGCTCGGTGACGTATGGAAACGCCCTGGCCTCTCGCCACGGGACCGCAGCGTCGTCACGATCGCCGCGCTCATCGCGCGCAATCAGACGACCGAGCTGCCGTACTACCTCGACCTGGCGCTCGATCACGGCGTCAAGCCCCGCGAGGTCTCCGAGATCATCACGCACCTCGCGTTCTATTCGGGCTGGGGGAATGCCATGTCTGCAGTTGCCGTCGCGAAGGAAGGAGGTCTTTGCCAAGCGTCAGATCGGGACCGATCAGCTCCCGCAGGCGTCGCCCCCGCTTCTTCCGCTCAATGAGGCGGCGGAGGCGGAGCGCGCCTCACGTGTCTCCCAGCAGTTCGGCACGGTTGTGCCCGGAATCGTGCAGTACACCACCGACGTCCTGTTCCGCGACCTGTGGCTCCGTCCGGACCTCGCGCCTCGGGACCGTAGCCTGGTGACCGTGAGCGCCCTGATCGCGTCCGGCCACGTCGGCCAGATCTCGTACCACCTCAACAGGGCGATGGACGCGGGTCTCACACAGGCTCAGGCCGCAGAGGTCATCACGCACCTGGCCTTCTACGCCGGCTGGCCCAACGCGTTCTCGGCGCTGCCGGCCGCGAAGGAAGTTTTCGACAAGCGTCCGAAATGAAGGAGGCCCGGACGGATCGCAGCCTTCCCCGGCCGGGGCCGGCCGAGTACTTCACAGGCTCCGTACGGGTCGATCCGCTATTCGACGCGACTGCGCCCTCACGCGTGAGTGGCGCCAGCGTAACGTTCGAGCCCGGAGCTCGAACGGCCTGGCACACGAAGCCCGATGCCAAGGGGCGGGACGCCAGTCGCGTCAACCAGGTAGCCTGGTATTCGAAGACCGGCTGCGCCGAGCCGCCGGAAGTGGGCGCCGGGGCGCCTCTCACGCGGCCCGGCGGTAGACGACTCCGTGAACCTGCAAGGCTGCAAAGGGTAGCGAATCCCGTTGGGGAATCGAACCGGTGTTAAGTCTGAGCGCTCTCGATTTGGGATGCTCCGGGCGGCTGCCGGCTGCAGGCGGGGTACTCGCCACCCCCGGGCGGGGGGCATCTTACCCGTTATACCGTCATGATGCCGATCTTGCTGATCACCACCAGTGGGCGCTGTGGCAGATCACGCGCGTCCGAAGTCCGCATTCGGGTGCTCACCACAGCCAGAATTCCGGGCACTCGCGACAGTGGACGATGAAGTCGCGCAGCATCGCCTTGCCCGGGCCGCTGAAGGCCTCCAAGGGCGAGAGGGGGCCGGGGTGCGCATCGAGAAGCGGCATCCGCTGGGCATAGTCGTCCTGGACTCGGCAACGTGGGTTGCTCGTGAGCGCGAAAGCGTCATGGTTCGGCAGATTCAGCCAGGTTGCGGGCATCTCGCGCGGTCATCCGTTGCCCCTCGGGCGGATAGTAACGGCCATCCCACGAGGCGCAATCGCCGCACCCATCTTCTGGAGTTACCTCGCGCGGCCTCCATCGTCTCGACGCCTCATCTCCGCCTCACGCCTGATCCGGCCAGAAGCGCATGTCCACTGATCAGTCCCGTGAGGTGCCTGGATGACCCGGCGATGGCCCCGCCCGACGATCCGCTCGTAGAAGTCGGCGGTACGGGCGAGATCAAGCATGTCGAGGAAGCGGATCTGCTGCGCAATCGGATGTCCCGCGAGGCTAATCTTGACGGCGGAATCTCTCACCACTCGACGTCGCAGGCATCACGCCAGTCACTGGGTCCCTGTCTCTGAGGCATCACGGGAGATTGAGGGGCCGTGCGAGCACGTGGTACAAGAGGCGCGGCGTGCCGGCCGCCGCGCGCCGGCCAAGGAGGCGTGATGTTCCCCGTGCTGTTCTCGCCGTTTTCCCTCAAGACAGTCACCCTCAAGAACCGCATCGCCAGCACGCCGCACAGCGACGGCATGGCCGAGGATGGCCGCGTCACCGAGCGCCTCATCGCGTACTTCGAGGCCAAGGCCGTGGGCGGCGCCGGGCTGGTCATGGGGCCGGCCGGCTGCGCCGTGCATCCCACATCGCCGACGCGAGCCGGCGGTGTCGAGCTGTATCGCCCGGACGCGTTGCCGGGGCTGACCCGGCTCGTCCAGACCGTCCACGCGGCCGGTGCCGCGTACATCCCGCAGCTCACGCACTGGGGCCGCCGGGGCAACTCCGGTGACCGGCCGGAACCGCTGCTGGCGCCCTCGGCGATTCCCGAGCCGGTGAGCGGAGAGAACCCGCGCGACCTCAGCGAGGAGGAGATCGCCGAGATCGTGGCGAGCTACGCGGAGACGGCCCGGCGGGTCCAGGAGGCGGGCGCGGATGGCGTGGACATCGTCGCCTTCGCCAACCATCTGCCAGACCAGTTCTGGTCGCCGCTCTCCAACCGTCGCCGCGACCGCTACGGAGGGAGCCTCGAGAACCGGATGCGCTTCAGCCTCGAGGTGCTGAGCGGGATCCGACGCGCCGTCGGCCCTGACTTCATCGTCGGCCTGCGGATCTCCGGCGACGAGTTCGTCGAGGGCGGCCTCGGGCCTAGGGATCTCCAGGAGATCGCCGGCCACCTGGCCCGCACCGGGCTCCTCGACTACCTGAGCGTGTCGGGTGGCGCCGGCATGACGCCGTGGGCACAGGCCGCGGTCGTCCCCGGCCACTGGTGGCCGCAAGGCTGCTACGCCGGGTACGCCAAGGCGATGCGTGAGATCGCCAGCGGCATTCCCATCCTGTACGCAGGGCGCGTCGTCCGGCCGGAGATGGCGGAACGCCTGCTCGCCGACGGCGCCTGCGACCTGGTGGCGATGACCAGGGCGATCCTCGCCGATCCCGAATTGCCCAACAAGGCGCGTGAGGGACGCCTGGGCGAGATCCGCCACTGCGTCGGCGCCAACGTCTGCATCGGTCGGCGCTACGGGCACTACCAGCCGGTGGCGTGCATCTACAATCCGAGCGCCGGGCGCGAGCGGGAGATGGAACCGCTGGTGCCGGCGAGTCCTGCGCGTCGCATCGTCGTGGTGGGCGGTGGCCCCTCCGGCTTGGAGGTCGCGCGGGTGGCGGGCGAGCGCGGGCATCACGTCGTCCTCTTCGAAGCGGCCGGCGATCTCGGCGGGCACATTCGGCTGGAGGCGGCCATCCCGCATCGGCACGAGCTGCGCGGCATCGCCGACTACTACCGCCGCCAGCTCGAGCGCCTCGGCATCGAACTGCGACTCCGAACCAGGGCCACGGCGGAGAACGTGCGAGGCGAGAATCCCGACGCGGTGGTCGTGGCCACGGGCTCGCGTGCCGCTCTGCCGGAGGGGCCGCTCGACGGGCCGCCGGTCGTCACTGCTGACGATGTGCTCGCCGGGCACCGGTTGGTCGGGCGCGTCCTGGTCTTCGACGACGACGGCCGCTACCGCGGGCCTGGAGCTGCGCTCTTGCTCGCTCAGCAGGGGGCGATGGTCGAGATCGTCACGCCGGAGCTCCACGTGGGGATGCGGCTCGACCCTTCGAACCTGGTGCCGTTCTACCGGCACCTCTTCCAAGCTGGCGTGGCCTTTATGCCGAATCACGAGCTGCGTGGCGGCGCCGGTAGGACGATCCGTCTGCGCAACGTCTTCACCGGGGCCGAGGTCGAGCGCGACCCGGTGGACGCTCTGGTGGTGTCACTTCTCCGCCGCGAGCCCCAGCGCGACCTGTATCAGGAACTGCGAGACACGCTCGAGGTTCACCTCGTGGGGGATGCCTCCGCGGCGCGGCCCACCGACAAGGTCATCCTGGAAGCCGCCGTGCTCGCGCGCCGCCTGTGATGGGCGCGGAGCTCCCGCGTCCAGGGGGCTCAGTCGGAAGCCTTGGCGCGTCCGCGTGGGTCGAGGGCGTGGCGCAGCCCGTCACCCAGGCAGTTGAAGCCCATCACGGTGAAGAAGATGGCGAGGCCGGGGAAGAGGGAGACGTGAGGCGCGTCCAGAAGATGCGCACGCCCGTCGCTCGCCATCTTGCCCCACTCGGGCGTGGGCGGCTGCACGCCGAGCCCCAGAAAGCTCAGGATGGCGGCCAGCAAGATGGCGGTTGCCACCTGCAGCGACGAGAAGACGAGCAGGGGAGAGACACTGTTCGTCAGGATGTACCGCACGAGAACCCGCGGATGCCCGGCGCCGATGGCGTGGGCGTCCTGGACGAAGTCCAGTTCCACGAGCGACAGCACCATGGAGCGCGTCACGCGCGCAAAGCTCGGGATGGAGCGGATGCCGACGGCGATCATGACGTTGACGAGGCCCGCTCAGCCCTCCCAGACGGGGTAGGTCTGGGGCGAGAGCTGGTCGGCGTCTCGCCCCGCCCAGTCGTACTTGGCCATCTGTGGCCACATCCGTTCGCCGCCGGCCTGGAGCGCCTGAAGGATGGCGCCCTCGTCGGCCGCCAGCACGCGCCCACCGTCCACCACGAGCCGGCCATTCACGTAGACGCGGTCCACGTCCTCGTCGCTCGCGTTGTAGACGATGTTCTTGATCGGGTCGCGCAGCGGTGTCATCCGCCAGGAGGCCGCCTTCCAGATGACGAGGTCGGCCTTGGCGCCGGAGGCGATGCGCCCGAGGTCGTCGCGCCCGAGAGCCCGCGCGCCCCCGAGGGTGGCCGCGTCGAAGGCGTCGGCGGCGGTGGTGGCCTGGGTGTGCCGCTCCATCATCTTGGAGACGACGGCGGCCCACCGCATGGCCTCGATGACGCTCTGTGGATTGGTGTCGGTCCCGAGCGCCATGTTGATTCCGGCCGCCTGGTACCGCGCGAAGGACTCCATGGCCACGCCGCGCCTGGCGAACACCCACACCGCGTGGGCGACCGAGCATCCGCTGTCGGCCATGATCCTCATGTCCCCGGCGGGATAGTTGGTCCAGGACGAGCCCCCGATGATGATGGCGTGGCCGAGGATCGTGTTGGGGTCAAGGACGCCCAGCTCGCGCATCCAGGCGATGGGCGTCTTGCCATGGCGCGCCAGCATCTCGTTGAACTCGACCACGGACTGCGCGGTATGAACCTGGTACGGGCGCTTGACCTCGTCGGCGAAGCGCTTGGCGCTCTTCAAGAGTTCGGGCGTACACGTGTCGATCTGGGAGGGCGCCACGAAGCAGCGGACGAGGTCTCCGTGCGCGCCGTCATGCGCCTTGTGAAACGCGATCGCTCGCCGCAGGCCCTGGAGCCCCGCCTCCTCGTCCCACTCCCACTCGACGCGCTTGCCGTCGCGGGTGAGCCAGCGGCCGGACCGGAAGGTCTGGCCCATGTAGACGCGCAGGCCGTAGTGCGCGGCGCGCTCGACCACGTACGCGCCGAGGCTGCCGATCTCCATGACCGTGGTGATTCCGCCGCGAAGCATCTCGGCCATCGAAAAGTCGACGCAGGCCCGCCCGGCCTCGTCGTCCTGGGCGGCGCTGCGCACCGGCAGCATCTCGAAGAGACCCGAGTACCAGAACTGTGGATTGCCCCGATCTTCGATGAAGGAACGGTCGAGTGGAGAGCCGCCGATATGGGCGTGAGTGGAGATGAAGCCGGGGGTGACGATGCGGTCGGCGGCGGTGACCGTCTCGTCGACGGGCCCGTCGAAGCGCGGGCCCACGTGGAGGATGGAGTGGCCCTCGATCACGACCACGCCGTCCCGGAGCAGGCGGTGGCCGCGGCCGTCGAAGGCCAGAACGTACGGGGCGCGGATGGCAATGCGTCGCGTGGCGGCCATGGCTCGTCTCCCGTTCTTCCGGAGGCTAAGAGGGCACGTTCTTCAGCGCCTCGCGGAGGCTCAGCGGGCTCAGCCGGTCGGCGTTGACCTGCGCGTAGCGGGCGACCTCGCGCGCATCCGTCCACGCGTACTGGCGAAGCGCCCAGCCGATCGCTTTCCGCAGGAAGAATTCGCGCGAGGCCAGAGAGGGCTCGATGCAGGCGTAGAGCAGTCCGAGATCGGTATCGGCCTTGAAGCTGTTCTGGCAGAGGATGGCGGTGCGGCGCTTCCAGAGATCGCCGTCGCGGCTCCACGCCAGCATCGCGCGTCGCATCGGGCGCGGGAAACGCTGAAGCAGGACGCCGATGCGGCGCTGGGCGATCTCGTCGACGAAGTCCCACCACGCCCCGGTCACGATCATCTCCTCGTACATAGGGAGCGCGGCCAAGGTTTGAAAGTCCCGCGCCCGGCGATCCCCGGCGAGCGCGATGGCCGCATAGCGCTCCTCGCGATAGCGTGCCCCCCGCCAGAGGGCAAGGACCTCGCGGCGCCACGTGGGGGCCGACGGGAGATCGACGGCGGCGAAGACCTCGCGGCAGACTCGGCGGAGGGCTGGCGTGGACACTCCGTGGTAGGGCATCGCCGACTTCATGTAAGCCTGCATGGCGCGCGCCTTCGCCGGATCGGCCGCCGCGCGCAGGGCCGCGCGGAGGCGCGCGAGTAACGGGCCCGCGGACCTTCGCGTCATACGCGTCCAGCGCGCAGGGGCGTAGCCCGCCGAGGGCCTTCGGGCGTAGCATTGACGCCGTGAATCTCCGGGAGGAGTTGCTGTGGCGCGCGTCTCAACTGGTGCCCGTTCTCAAGGAGCGCGCGGCCCGCACCGAAAAGCTTCGGCAGATTCCCCCCGAAACGGTGCATGACCTAGTGTCCTCCGGTCTCATCAGGATCGGCAATCCCGAGCGATATGGTGGCCACGCCGTGGACGTGGACGTCGCGCACGAAGTGGGCTGGGAGCTGGGCCGTGGCTGCGGGTCGTCGGCCTGGTGCTACTCCCTGTGGACGGTCCACAACTGGTGGCTCGGCCACTTTTCCGAGAAGGCCCAGGAGGAGTTCTTCGCCAGCGGGCCGGATACCCTCTTTTCCAGTGGCCTGAACCCGGCCGGTGGGAAGGCTGAGCCCGTGGACGGCGGCCTCCGGATATCCGGCCGCTGGGGTTTCTCGAGCGGCTGCGATCCCGCCACGTGGGCGATGGTCGCCATACCCGGCCCCGGCCCCAACGGACTCATCTGGCTGCTGATTCCACGCTCGGACTACGACATCGTCGACACGTGGTTCGCCTCCGGGATGCGTGGGTCGGGCAGCAAGGACGTCGTGGTAAAGGATGCGTTCGTTCCCGCCCACCGCGCGCTGGATCCGAACCGCGCGGGCGATGGTGACTGGACCGGATGGGAGGTTCACCGGCGCCTCAGTTATCGCGTCCCCCTCAGGTGCCTGACGGGATGGGATCTGGTGGCGCCGATCGTCGGCATCGCCCAGGGCGCCGTCGACGAGTTCGCGGCGCGGCTGCGGGGCACGTCGGGCCCCGGCCGCACCGCAGATTCTGTGGCCGCGCAGCTGCGGTTGGCCGAGGCCTCGGCCGAGGTGGACGCGGCTCGCACGCTCCATCGCCACGACATCCGCGAGATGCTCGACAAGGCCGCCCGAGGGGACGAGTTCACCGAGGGCGATCGAGCCCGCTATCGCCGAGACAAGGCCTTCGTCGCCAAGCTCAGTGTGCAGGCGGTGAACCGCCTGTTCGAGGCCGGCGGCGCCCGCGCCGTGCTGGAATCAGAGCCGATGCAGCGCTTCCATCGCGACGCTCACGCCGCGTCACATCACGCAGCCCTCAGCTGGGACGTCGCGGCCGAGCAATTCGGCCGTCACGCCCTGGGCCTCGGGCCCGGTCCGTAACACCCAGGCCTGGGGCGCGGGCCCAGTCCGTCACGCCCTCCCGCAGGTGACCACGCGGACCCACGCGCCGACAGCGTCACGGCGATGACGTCCGGCCAGCGACGCATGGTCAAGCAGATTGGCATCTACGCCGGGCTCATGCCGTTCCTGCTGGTCGCGCTCTTGCCGATCCTGTGGGCCTCGTGGATCAGTAGCGCGCCTGGCGCGTCGCGCTTCCGTCTTCACCCCTTCTTGCGCAGCTTCGGATCGAGCGCGTCGCGCAGGGAATCACCGAAGAGGTTGAAGCCGAACACGCCCAGGCTGATGGCGATGCCGGGGAAGATCGGGATCCACGGCGCCTTCTCCGCGTACGACGGGGCGGAGCCCGACAGCATCAGGCCCCACGAGGGCGTGGGCTCGGCCGTGCCCAAGCCCAGGTAGCTCAGGGCGGCCTCGGCCAGGATGGCGCCACCCAGCTGCGCGGTTAACAGGATCAGGTACGGGGCGGTGACGTTGGGGACGATGTGCTGGAGGATGACGCGGCGGCGCGCGGCCCCGAGCGCCTGCACGGCCTCCACGTACTGGTGCTCCTTCACCGACAGCGCGGTGGCCCTCACCACCCGCGCCGCGCGCGGAATGATGGGGATGGATACGGCGATGATCACGTTGCGCACCGAGGGGCCCAGGATCGAGGCGATGGCCAGGGCCAGGATCAATTGCGGGAAGGCGAGCAGGATATCCATCAATCGCTCCAGGAAGAGATCGACCTTCCCGCCCGAGTAGGCGCTGAACACGCCCAGGAACCCGCCGATGGTGCACCCCAGGAACGATGCCGAGAAGCCGACGAAGAGCGCGATGCGCGCCCCGTACATGATCCGGCTGAGGATGTCGCGGCCGAACTCGTCGGTGCCAAACCAGTGCTCCGCACTCGGCCGCGCGAACTGCAGGGCATAGTTCCCATGGTAGGGGTCATACGGCGCGAGCACCTCTGCGAAGGACGCGACGAAGGCCATGGCCAGGATGATGAAGGCCCCGCCGGCCCCGAGCGGCTTCGTCCGGATGAACTTGACGATGGTCTCGCCGACGGTCAGCTGCGGCGCCAGGGGCGTAGTAGCGGCAACGTGAGTCAGCGCGTGATCGGTGGTGGCCATAGCTACCGATAGCGGATGCGTGGGTCGAACCACGCGTAGGTCAGGTCCACCAAGAGGTTCACGATCACGAAGGCGAAGGCGATCAGGAAGACCAGCGCCTGCACGACCGGATAGTCGCGGTGGGCCACCGCGTCCACCACGAACCGCCCCACCCCGTTCAGCGTGAACACGGTTTCGGTGACCACCAGGCCGCCGATGAGGAACGCGAACTCCGTCCCGATCAGCGTGATCACCGGCAGCATGGCGTTTTTCAGAGCGTGGCGGACGACGACGACTCGCTCGCGCAACCCCTTGGCCCAGGCGGTGCGGATGTAGTCCTCCCGCAGCACCTCCAGCACGGTCGACCGCGTCATGCGGGTGGTGACGGCGGCGTACCGATAGCCCACGGTGAGGACCGGCCACACCATCTGTTGGAAGTTCGCCCAGGGGTTGACCCAGAATGGCGTGAACTCCAGCGGCGGCCCCCAGCCAAAGAAGATCACGAGGAACAGGATGCAGAGGATCCCCACCCAGAATGATGGGATGGCGAGGCCGCCGATGCTGATCACGCGCAAGACGTAGTCGACCCAGGTGTCCTGGCGCACGGCGGCCAGCATGCCGAAGGGAATCGCGATCAGCACCGAGACGAACGTGGCCGCCAGGGCCAGCTCGAGGGAGAGCGGCAGGCGCACGAGCAGCTCTTCGAGGACCGGACGCCCGGTCCAGAGCGAGTTGCCGAAGTCGAGGCGGAGCACCCCCCACAGCCACGTGCCGAACTGGACCAGCAGAGGTTGATCCAGCCCGAGCCGGCTGCGCATGGCGGCCAGTTGCTTGGGGTCGATGTGGCCGGCCTGGTCACCACCGAAGATCAACAGCGCCACGTCCCCGGGGATGACGCGCATGATCACGAAGACCAGGGCGGCGGCGCCGAGCAAGGTGGGGATGATCAGGAGCAGTCGCTTCAGAATGTAGGTGCGCATGCCGCGTCAGCCTCGCCCGATCAATCTTCGGCCAGCCAGACGTCCTGGAGCTTCTGGTTGGTGAAGTGGCTTGGCGGCGCGATCCAGTTCTTCACCTTCGCCCAGTGCACGGCGTTCCGCGTCCACCAGAGACCCGGCATGTGGTACGCGTTCTCGAGCACGATCTTCTGGAGCTCGATGACGAGCTTTCGGCGCTCGGCCGGGTCGAGCGTCCGGGCCTGCCGCGCGTACAGATCGTCGAGGGCCGGGTTCGAGAACCGGGCCCAGTTCTGCGGGGACCCCGTGGTGAACGGGGCCAGCAGCTGGTCGGGATCGTCGATGAACGCGCCGTACGGGTAGACCGTCATCTCGAAGTTGCCCTGGTCACGTGCGTCCGCGTACCAGGACGCGGTCTCGAGCGGCCGGTTCTCGGCCTCGATCCCGATCTTCCTCCACTCCTGGATCACGTACACCGCCCAGTCCTGGTACGGCAGCTTGATGTTGCGGTTCTTCAGCACGACCTTGAAGCCGTTAGGGTAGCCCGCCTCGGCCAGGAGCTTCTTCGCCTCGGCCCGGCTCTTCTCGGCGTCCCGCCAGAAGCCGGGAAACGTCTCGAGCTCGGCCGGCGACATCGCCCACTCCGTGCCCGGACGGGTGAGCCCCCCGACTTCCTTGAGGCCGGTGAGCTTGAACAGCGCCCGGCTCGCCGTGTAGCGATCGATACCCAAGGTGAGCGCCTTGCGGACGCGAACGTCCGTGAACGGCTTCACGGTGTTGTTGATCGCCACGCCGAAATTGATGACGAAGGGTGTGTGCTGGACGACGACCTTGTCGCCGAGCTGCTTCTTGATCGCCTCCACCTCGGCGTCCGGCAGGTCGCGGAACTCGATGTAGGCGCGGCCGGACCGGATCGCCGCCGCGCGCACGGAGGTCTCGGTGCTGATGAAGAACTTGTACCCGTTGAGGTAGGGCCGGTCCTTCACGAAGTAGTCGGGATTCCGCTCGCCCTCGAACGTCGATCCGGGCGTGTAGCTCTTGAACTTGAACGGCCCGGAGCCGACCACGTTCTTCTTGAAGTAGTTCGGATCCTTGTCGAGGTACTTCTTCGGGAAGATCACATTCCATGGCGAGGCCAGGTTCGCCAGGAGCGAGGCCGACGGGAACTTGAGCTTGAACACCACGGTGCTCGGATCCGGCGCCTCGACGCTCCCGACCGCCGAGTAGTGGTGCTTCCTGATGCTCCGGACCCCTTCCGGTGGGAAGAGGATCTTGTCGTAGCTGGCCTTGACGTCGGCGGCCGTCAGCGGCGAGCCGTCGTGGAATCGGATGCCCTGACGGATCTTGAACGTGTAGGTCAGCCCGTCGGGCGAAATCTTCCACTCGCTGGCCACATCGCCGATGACGTTCGGATAGCTGTAGGGATCGATCTGCAAGAGCGTGCTATAGAGCGGGGCCACCGGCTGGAGGGTGGCGAAAGTTTGCTCCTGATGGGGATCGAGGCCCGGCGCGTCGGCGCCGATGGCCGCCAGCAAGACCCCTCCCCGCCGCGGGGTCTCCGCCCCTTGGCCCGTGACCTGGACGGCCACGCCCACCGAGCCGAACAGAACAGCAAGGGCAACGACGGTGACGAGCGCCCGGGAACGTCGGATTCCTGCCGCCATCTGACACCTCCCGCGAACGTTGGGGGACGGTGGACGGTGAGCCCTCAGCCTTCGGCGGACGCTACCAAGGGCTCGCGCACCTGTCAATTGGTGATTGCTGTCAACCCCGGTGGACGCTCAATCCTCCGCTAGCCAGACGTCCTGGAGCTTCTGGTTGGTGTAGTGACTGGGCGGCGCCACGTAATTCTTGACCTTGGTCAGGTGCACGACGTTCCGCGTCCACCAGAGGCCCGGCATGTAGTACGCGTTCTCGAGGACGAGCTTCTCGATGTCGTTGCAGAGCTTCTTGCGCTCGGCGGGGTCGAGGGTCCGGGCCTGCCGCGAGAACAGGTCGTCGACCCTCGGGTCGGAGAAGCGACCCCAGTTCTGGGTGCTGCCGGTGACGTACCGACCGAGGAACTGATCGGGATCGTCGGCGAACTCGACCGTCGGGGCGACGATCAGCTCGAAGTTGCCGGTGTCCTGTCCGTCCGAGAACCACGCCGCCGTCTCGAGCGGCCGGTTCTCCACCTCGATGCCAATCTTCCGCCATTCCTGGATCGCGTACACCGCGAAGTCCTGGTACGGGAGCTTCACGTTGCGGTTTTTCAGGACGACCTTCAGGCCGTTGGGGTAGCCGGCCTCGGCCAGGAGCCGCTTGGCCTCGGCCCGGCTCTTGTCGGCGTCCTTCCAGAAGCCGGGCATCTTCTGAAGTTCGGCTTCCGGCAGCGCGAACTCCGTGCCCGGGCGCATCAATCCGCCGACGAGCTTGAGTCCGGTGATCCCGTACAGCACCTTGCCGGCCGTGTAGCGATCGAACCCCAGGGTCACGGCCCTGCGGACGCGCGCGTCGGTGAACGGCTTCACCGTGTTGTTGATGGCGATCCCGAACTGACCGACCATGGGCGTTTCCTGGACGGTGACCTTGTTCCCCAGCTGTTTCTTGATGGCCTCGACTTCAGAGTTGGGCAGGTCGCGGAACTCGATGTAGGCGCGTCCCGAGCGGATGGCGGCGGCCCGCACCGCGGTCTCGGGACTGATGAAGAACTTGTAGCCGTCGAGGTATGGCCGGTCCTTGATGAAGTAGTCCGGGTTCCGTTCCCCCTCGAACGTCGACCCGCGCGTGTAGTTCTTGAGCTTGAAGGGACCAGAGCCCATGACGTTCGTCTTGAAATAGTTGGGATCCTTGTCCAGGTACTTTTTCGGGAAGATGACGTTCCACGGCGAGGCCAGGTTTGCCAGCAGGGACGCGGAGGGGAACTTGAGCTTGAACACCACGGTGCTCGCGTCGGGGGCCTCGATGCGCTCGATCTCGGTGTAGGCGTTCTTCCGGGTGCTGCGGACCCCCTCCGGTGGGCGGACGATCTTGTCGTAGGTGGCCTTGACGTCGGCGGCCGTCAGCGGCGAGCCGTCGTGGAACTTGATCCCCGGACGGATCTTGAAGGTGTACGTCCGGCCGTCGGGCGCGATCTTCCACTCGGTGGCCGCGTCCCCGATGATCTTCGGATAGCTGTACGGGTCGAACTGGAGCAGCGTGCTGTAGAGCGGCGCCACCAGCTGGATGTTGGCGAAAGTGCTCTCCTGGTGGGGGTCGAGGCTCGGCGGGTCGGCGCCGATGACCGCCAGCAGGATGCCGCCCCGGCGCGGAGTCTCCGCCGTCTGGGCCGTGGCGTGGGTGGCCATCACCATCGCGCCGAGGACGAGAGCGAGGGCCACAACGGTGATATGGGTCCGGTGACGTCGGATTCCTACCGCCATCTAACACCTCCCGCGAACGTTGAGGGACGGTGGACAAGGAGCAATTCCTGAACCCTCGTCCGGGACTCGCCCGCCGGCTCCCGCCAGGCCAGACTGCCGACGACATGAGCCGCGTCGCGTGACTAGCGCCCCGAGAGGGAGCTTCCCGTGGTTGGCGGACGCTACCAGGCAGGAGGCGCACCTGTCAACAGTGGATGGGGCGCGCACCCGGTGAGGGGGCCGGAAGGCTCGTGGTACGCTCGGCGCGGAGGAGCCGCCGATGGCCACCCGACCGAGAATCGCCCACTTCGCCGGGCCCAACGCCACCATCCAGAACAGCCCGCCCCTCGTCACGTCCAGCAAAGCGCGCGAAAAGTATGGGCTGCCCGCGCTGACGAATCCCAACGGAAGCCCGGCGCGGTTCGATGTCCTCCGGCCACAGCGGCTCGCCGCGCCGGTCACGGTCTACGTCGAGCAGTTCAGCGCCCATCCCTTGGAGCGCGATGCCGCCCCGCTCTACGGCCCTCCCGACGGCTACCTCGACGCCCGGGGAGTCTTCCACCGGGAACGCCAGGCCGAGACGGATCTGCCGGTGTACGAAGTCGTGCTGCGCCCCGAAGACGGCCTGTATCCACTTCCCTACATGGCGCGCCAGGCGGATGGGCGACCCTGGGACGAGGAATGCGCCTATCCCGGCGCCCCCGCCCATCTGGCCCGCCAGCCGTTCTACCCCGACGGCGCCCGAAGCTTCGAGGAGATCGACCGCCTCGGGGTGGGCGACCATGGTTTGGGCAACCTGATTTCCTCGCGCGCCGACGTGGATTTCTACCGCCCGCTTCCGCCGGCTGGGTATACGAGAGGGCTTCCGGCCGCAGAGCGGACGGACGTCGGTCAGGGCGACATCCCGTCCGAGGCGCGCGGCCGCGACTTCTTTCCGTACCGGCCGTATCACATCGCCGCCTCACCTCCGCGGCCCGTGCTCGCCCGACTGACGAACGACGTCCAGCGTGTGCTGGGGGAGGGTCGCTACGACGGAGCCATCTGGACCCAGGGCAGTCCGCGCATCGAGGAGACGATCTACTGGTTCAACCTGCTGATCGACACGACCATGCCGATCGTCGGCAATGCCTCCCAGCGGCCGCACGGGATGATCAGCAACGACGGCGACAAGAATCTCGTGGATGCCGTGGAGTACATCGCCTCCCGCGTGTGGGCGGACGAGACCGGGCGCGACCGCGCGGGCGTCGTCCTCATCCAGGAGCAGCAAATCTTCGCCTCCCGCGACGTGCAGAAGGGCGACGCTCGCCCCGGCGGTTACGTGGTCACCGGGGGCCACGGCGGGATCATCGGCGGGGTCGGCCACGGAGCCTCGCCGAGGCTCACCTATGTCCCGGCCCGGCGCCACACCTATCTCTCAGCGGTGAACGTCAGCCGCCTCCCCCGCGAAGTCACCGGCGTGCTCCGCGCCGACGGCGGCGGCCTGCGGAAGGTCGCGGTGGCCGTCAAGGACGCGCGAGGAGATCTGCTCGACACCGCCATCCCTCGGGTCACCATCGTGAAGGATGTGAGCTATCTGGACGACGACCACCTGGGCAATCCGGAGACGGAAGTCGACATCCTCGCCGAGACCGAGCGAAACCTCCGCCACCACTCGCTGGCCGGCTTCGTCATCGAGGGTCACGCGCCATACGGCACCATGAGCTCGCCCCGGCGATGGGCGGCGATGCTGCGGGCAGCGCGCAGCGGGCTGCCGGTCGTATGTGTGGGCCGGGGTAACAACGAAGGGTTCACGCCCCCGCGCGGCGTGTTCCTGGGCGGCGGCAATCTCACCGCGACCAAGGCGCGCCTGCTCCTCATGGCGTGCCTGATGCGCTTCGGGAGCCCGCCGCCGGTATCGGATCCCGCCAGCCCGACCGGCGCTGAGTTGGACGCGCTTCGAGGCCATCTCGAGAAGTATCAGGAGGTCTTCGACAGTCATTAGTCGTCGGGACCGGATCAGGTCTGGTCGAAGGGCACGTAATCGAAGTCGAAGCCGAAGTGGCGTGGTCCCAGGAGGGCGAGACCCGGTGGCGAATGCCAGGCCGGATCTTGCGCGCGGGTGGCGAACACGCTCACGCGTCGGCCGGACGTGACGTCGCCCAAGGTGGTGAGCGGCTTGAGCGTCTCGGCGTCGAGCACGGCGATGATGTCCGGACTCGTGGCGATCACCTGCTCGTCGCGCCAGACGACATGATGCTCGTTCTTCACCCAGATCCGGTAGGTGGCTCCCGCGAAGCGCCCGACTCCCTTCATCCGATAGATGAGCTGGCGGAAGGTGTATGGCTCGTTGCTGAGCCAGTCGGTGGCGACGGCTTCGGCCTCGAACAGTACGCGGCCCCCCGTGGCTTCGATCAGGGGCGCCACTCCTTCCCGGGAGGTCGCGCCGCGACGCAGCGCCTCGCCCACCCGGATCGCGCGCAGCAGGCTGCCCCGCACGAACGCCGCACGGGCCTCTCGGACTTGCGCGAGGTGGCCGGTCGTCCCGATGCCCTTGCCGTAGGCGGCTCGGCTGACCATCCGGCCGAGCCGGTCCGCCATGGCCGCGCCGACCGTGGACTTGAGGATGGTCACGTTGCCCCAGCGGTCGATCATGACCATGGGGGTCGGTGGCCGGCCGAGTAGATCCATCTTGGAAAGTCCGACCTCGGGAATGGCGCGCCCCACGTAGTCGCTGTCGAGGGTGGGAATCCCCAGCTCGAGTCCCGTGAGGATCGTCGCCGCCGTAGCCGCGCTCGACAGCTCCATGGAGACGAGCGCCCCCAGGCGAATTCGCATGAACTCGCTCAGCTCACGCGCAGAGGCGGCCAGTCGCGGCACCAGCTCGTAGCGCTCTTCGCGCAGCCCGAACTGGGCCAGCTCATCGGCAGCCGGCGGCTCATCCGGGTCGCGACCGCCGAGGATGATAGCCCAGCAGGTCCAGGTGTCGTCGCTCAGCTCCTCCGGGCTCACGAGGGTGATCCGCTTTCCCGCGCGGATCGCCGGGGCGAGCAGATCGACTCCGGCCTCCACGCGCCCGCCGCCTCCGGTGCCATAGAAGGCCAGTCCGGTGCAGAAATCCTCGACGCCACGGATATCCGAGATCTCGGTCGTCATGTCCGTTCTCCTGTTTCAGCGTCAGAGGGGGTTCATTCGGCGAGGCCGGCCATGAGGCGGCCGATTCGTCGGGCGTCGTATGACGCAGGCGTCAGCGTTCCCGCCACCCGCCCGCGATATATCACAGCGATCCGGTGGCTCAACTCGAGCAGTTCTTCGAGGTCGCTGGAGATGAGCAAGATCCCCACGCCCCGTCGGGCGCAGTCGACGAGACGCTGGCGGACGAAAACCGCGGCCCCGAGGTCGAGGCCACGCGTGGGCTCGGCGGCGACGACGACGCGCGGAGCGCTGGCCAGGGCGCGGCCCAGCACGACCTTTTGCTGGTTGCCTCCCGACAAGGTGGCCGCGGCAGCCGCGGGACCCGCTGCGCGAATGTCGTAGTCCCGCATCTGGCGCTCCGCCCACCTCCGGATGGCGCTGATCCGCAGGATTCCCAGGCGGGAGAATGCGGGGTCGTCGGCGCGGTCGAGGACGAGATTCCCGGCGACGGTCATATCGGGCACCAGGCCCAGATGGTGGCGATCCTCCGGGATGAAGGCGATGCCGCGTCGGCGCCGATCGCGTACGTTGTGGGTGGTCACATCGACATTTCCCACCCGGATGCGACCGCTGGCTAGCGCGCGATATCCCACCAACGCTTCGGCGATCTCGCTCTGCCCGTTGCCGGCCACGCCGGCGACCCCGAGGATCTCGCCAGCGCGGATCGCGAGGGTGACACCGTCGACGGCGCGACCGTGGGGACCATTGACCACGGCATCCGCGATCTCGACCGCCGCCTCCCCATGGGCGGGCCGGCCGCCCCGGGGGCCACGCGGTTCGACGTGGTCGACCATGAGGCGCGCGATGTTTTCGGGCGCGGCATCGGCGCGCTCGATCGTGGCCACCAGCGCGCCGCGGCGCAGGACCGTGATGCGCGCGGCCACGGCCAGCGCCTCGCGCAGCTTGTGGGTGATGAGCACGACCGTGTGGCCGCCGCCCACGAGCCGGCGCAGCATCTCGAGCAAGGCGTCGCTCTGCTGCGGGGTCAGCACGCCGGTCGGCTCGTCGAGCACCAGCACCCGCGCGCCCTGCACCAGCATCTTGAGAATCTCGACTTGCTGTCGCTGGCCGACCGACAGCGTCTCCACGGGCGCGTCGAGGGGCAGCGCAAAGCCGTGATCGGCCGAGAGTCGGTCCACGGCAGCCCGGTGGCGCGACCAGACCGGCCGGAGGTCTCGCCAGGAGAGGATCGGCATGACGACGTTTTCCAGCACGGTGTGCTCGGCCACCAGGGAGAAGTGCTGGTGGATCATGCCGATCCCGTGCGCGATGGCCCGGCGGGGCGACCAGCCGGCGGTGACATCGCGCCCCTCGACGAGGATCCGGCCGGCGTCAGGTCGCGCGATGCCGAACAGGACGTTCATCAAAGTCATCTTCCCCGCGCCGTTCTCGCCGAGCAGGGCGCGAATCTCGCCGGCGGCGAGGGCCAGCGAGACGTCGCGCACGGCGACCACCGGGCCGTACGCCTTGCGGATCTCCCGCAAGCAGACGACCGCGCCGTCGCCGGCCGTCGCTGTCACTTGAGCGGGTGCATGCGCACCGGGACCTTGATGTCGCCGCGCTGCATGCGGGCGAAGAGGTCGCGAATCTCGCGCTCCTGCCCCGGCGAGAGCTTGCCGTGGAAGTCCGTGAGGCTGAACGTGTCCGCGCCGAAGGTGACGATGCGCCGCTGAGGGGCGCGCCCGGCGAAATCCCGCGCCAGCGCCGCGTACCAGGTGGGAATGTTCAGGAGGACGCTGGTCAGCACCGCCGCGTGGGAGTCCGCATACCAGTCGGTAGCGTAGCCGATGATCCATCCCTTCGCGGCCTCGCCGGCATCGAGGATGCCGCGGGTGGCGGGGCCGGCGTTGGCCACGATCACATCGGCGCCCCGCTGGAACTGGAGCGCGGACACCTCGCGCGCGCGGGCCACGTCGACCCAACTGCCGCTGAAGGCGGTGAAGACCTCGACGTCGGGCCGGGTGGCCTTCACCCCTTCGATGACGCCGCTGTACAGCACGATGTTGCCGTGGACCGGTACGCCACCGACCCCGGCGATCTTCTTGCTGCGGCTGGCCGCGGCGGCGGTGGCGCCCGAGAGGGCACCGTACATGAACAGATCCGGGCTGTAGGCCGCGACGTTCGGGGCGTCGGGCAGCTTGTCGACCAGCGACATCAGAGCGAACCAGGTCTTCGGATATTTGGCCGCGACTTCGTTCCAGGCCGCGATGTGGCCGCTGCTCGTGAAGATCACGACGTCGTACCCGGCCTGGCCGTAGTTGGCGGCCGTCTCGGCCAGGCGCGGGAAGGGCACGTCCTCGGCCACCGTCAGCTTCCAGCCGTGCTTGGTCATGAGGTCCTGCTCGCCCTGGAACTGGCCGCGGTCCCATCCGTTCTGGGCGCCGGGGTTGGCCACCGAAAAGATGGCGGCGGCGCGCAGGGGCTGCTGGGCGACGGCGGGCGTGCCGCCGCTGATGAGCGACCAGACGACGCTGAGAAGCGCGCTGACCAGGCTCGCGAGGCATCGTGGGCTCATGACGGATCCTCCTCCGTGAATATGATTCGCAAATCTCACGGCACCAGGTACGGCTTGCCCGCCTCTTGCGGCGCGCGGGCGCGCCCGCTCAGCGCCACCACGGCGAGCGTGAGCGCGTAGGGAATCACGAGGTAGTAGTGTGGGTTGCCTCCCACACCTTGGGCGCGGAAGGCCAGGGCCTCTCCAGCGCCGAACAAGAGGCAGGCGGCCACTGTCCAGCCGGGATTCCATCGCCCGCAGTACACCGCGGCCAGCGCGATGAACCCGCGCCCCAAGGTGATGTTGTCCGTGAAGCTCCGGACCCATCCCACCGTGAGAGCGGCTCCGGCCAGACCGCTCAGAGCGCCCGCCACGACCAGGGCGATGATCCGCGTCGCGCGGACATCGACGCCGGCGGCGCTCGCCGCGTGGCTGCTATGCCCGGTGGCGCGGAGCAGCAAGCCGGCCCCCGTGTGAAAGAGCACATACCACGTCACCAAGGCCAGGACGGCGGCCAGCCATGCCAGTGGCGGTACGGCCAGCGCGAGCCGCGCGCCCGGCACCGCGGCGAGCCCGTCGGGAAGCGGGACGGTCAGGGGCGGGGTCATCTTTTGCGTCGCGGCCGAAGTCAGACGAAACGCGAAGCTGGTCACCCCGACGCAGGCGATGTTGAAGGCGAGCCCCATGACGACCTGGTCCGTGGGCAAGGTCACCGTCGCCACGGCGAGAATCGCTCCGGCCGCGAGTCCGATGAGGATGCCCGCCAGCACACCGGGCCACGCCGCGCGGGCGAGCACTGCGGCCAGCACGCCCGCGAACGCGCCGAGTAGCATCACGCCTTCCACGCCGATGTGAAGGACGCCCGCCCGCTCGGCGACGAGGACGGCGAGGGCCGCGAACACCAGCGGCGTGGCCGTGCGCAGCGCCGTCATGACGAACTCCACGAGGCCGGCGACGTCGATCATGGCCGGGCGAGACGTCGCGCGAGCGGCGTGGCCTTCAGCGCGAGAAAGAGGAGGACGGGCAGTCCCTGGAGCACGTACACGAGGGCCGAGGGCACGCCGGTCATCGCCTGCATGTGGCGTCCGCCCGTCTCAAGCGCGGCGAGCAGAAACGATGCGCCCAGAACGCCGAGGGGACTTCCCCCGAGCAGCGCCCCCAGGATCCCGACTAAGCCCCAGGGCTTCGACCAGCCCTCCGCGACGCGATAGACCACACCGATCGCCTGAATGCCCCCGGCCAAGCCGGCCAGGGCGGCGCTTGCCAGGACGGCCACGGCCAGAACCCGATCAACGCTGATGCCCGCGGCGCGGGCTGCCGCTCGATTGCCGCCGAGCGCGGCGAGGTGAAATCCGAACACCGTTCGCCGAAGCATCCACCAGAACGCGAAAGACGCCACGAGGGTGAGGGGCACTCCGAGATGTGTGCCACCCCACGCCGCCAGGGCCGGCAGGCGGAAGGCCTCGGCGATGGGGAGGGTCGTCCCGAAGAACGCCGCCGGGTCCTTCATGGGCCCGGTGACCATGGCCAGAACCAGCTCGATCACCGCGAAGTTGATCATGATCGTCGTGGTCACCTCGCTGGCGCCGCGCCCGAGTTTCAAGGCGACGGCCGGCAGCACTGCGGCAGCTCCGGAGGCGCCGCCGGCGGCCAGGGCCAGTGACATGACGACGGCGGGCGGCCCCGTCAACCACGTGGCCAAGGCCGTGGCGGCGAGCGCTCCGACCTCGAGCTGCCCCTGCCCGCCGATGTTGAAAAAGCCCGCCCGAAATGGGATGAGGAACGCCAGGCCGCACAGCGCGATCGGAACGGTCTCCTTGAGCGTCGAGCCGATCGCCTGGGAGCCTCCCAGCGAGCCTTCGGCGAGCGCTGCCAGCACCTGTAGGGGATGTCCGCCGACGACCAGGGCGAGGAGGCCTAGGATGAGCAGCGAGGCGGTCAGACACACCAGCGCGATGACCGCACCGAGCCACCACGGTCCGGCCAGCATCCGGCGCAGTCCTTCCTGCTCGGTCATCATCGCTCGTAGGGCACGCCGAGCGTTGCCGGCGGCCGCACGGCGGCGCGGCGCCAGGCCAGGACCGCGATCGTCGTGAGATACGGAAGGCTCAGCAGCAGTTCGTAGGGGACGGGCGCGGCCTGGATCTGGAACTGGAATTGGACCATGTCGGTGATCCCGAACAGGAGGGCGGTCAGCATGCACGCCCAGGGACGCCAGCCACCTACGATGACGATCGCGATGGCGATCCAGCCGCGTCCGGCCGTCATCGCCGGGTGGAAGAGGCGAAGTTGATCAACGGCGAGCAGGGCGCCGGCAAAGCCGGTGAGGCCAGTGCCGATGAGGACGGCGGCGAACCGGTACCGCGCGACGCTCAGACCATTGAAGTCGAGCGTCTCCGGCGACTCTCCCGCCGCGCGCATCGCCATGCCCGCACGCGTCCGCGCCAAGAACCAGGCGACCAGAGCGGCCAGGGCCAGGGCTGCATAGGCGAGCGGTGACCGATCGAAGAGCACGGCGCCCAGCACGGGGAGGTCCTGCAGGAACGGGATTCCGAGCGGTGGCACGGGCGGCACCCTGGGCGGCTCGAGCGCGCCGCTGAAATGATGCTTGACGAGCAGATTGCCAAGGCCGAAGCCGATGGGCACCAGGAGCAACCCGTTGATGACCTGCTCGGTCTTGATGACCACGCTCCACACCGCCTTCACGAGCCCGAGAAAGAGCCCGGCCACAACGCCGGCCGCCAGCCCCGCCCAGGGGTTCCTCAGCGAATACGCGGCGATGAATCCGGCGGCCGCGCCCAGCAGCATGACCCCTCGTGTCCGAGGTTCAGAACGCCGGCCCGTTCGGTGACGGATGCCCCCACCGCGGTGAGACCGACGACGAGGGCGAAGTTGGTGGCGAAGACGAGGGCTCCGGCGACCAGCGGCAGGAGGGCATCGAGGATCACGGCTCGTGCCGCCCTCTGAACGCGTCGACGGCCAGCACCAGCAGTACCACCACGCCCATGAAGACGAGCATGAAGTCGCTCGGGATCTTGAGATCCACCTGCACGCTCTCCGCCCCCACGACGAGCGCCGAGAACAGGAACGCGGCGGGCACCGCGAGCAGCGGCAGGTTGCGGGCCAGGAGGGCGACCAGGATGGCGGTGTAGCCGTAGTCATGCGAGAGGCCAACCAGGAGCCGATGGGTCACCCCGAGCACGTGGACGGCGCCGGCCAGCCCGCTCAGGGCGCCGCTCACCAGGAAGACAACGACGATCGTGCCGGGGATGCGGTCAAGGCGACGGTCCTTCGAATCAGCGCGATGTCCTCCTTTCGAACGAGGATGCGCTACCCTGCCGAGTTGGCGTGGTGGCCGAGGTGCATCCGGATATTGCCAAGGGCGTCGACGGTGAGTCCGTGCCCGGGATGAAGGAGGACGGTCATGTCCTCGGCCTCGACGAGCGCGGGGCCGGCCAGACGGTGCCCGGGGCGCAGGCGATCGCTGGCGAAGACCGGGGCGCGGGCGAAGCGACCCAATTCGTGGAAGTACACCGCGCGCTCATGGCTGAGGGCGTCACGGACATCGGGCGTGGCCGCGGACGTCCGCGCTTCGAGCGCCGGTTTGGGGAGTCGCGCCACTGCCTCGACGCTGAACGCGACCGCCTCGACGCCGGCCTTGACGTACGCGGTGCCGTGGCCGAAACGAGCTTCGTACAGCTCGACGAAGCGACTGACGATGTGGCCGCTCTCCCATTCGGCGAGGTCGGGCACCGCCACCGGGACCCGCACCGTGTGCACCTGGCCGCGGAACTGAAGATGGGCGAACCGGGACAGCGCGAGATCCGTCACGGGAAGGCGCTCCTCGCGCAGGCACCGCCGCAGGGACGCCTCCAGCTCCTCGAAGTGCGCGCGCCACCGCGCCACGTCGAACGGCGCCCGCATGGGATCCGAGAGCTGGGCGACGCGCTTGACGTCACTCGCGGCGGCGCCGAACGCGGAGAACACCGCGGCGGTGGCGGGAATCACCACCTCGCGGCAGCCGAGCGACGCCGCATAGGCGCCGGCATGGAGCCCGCCGGCGCCGCCGTAGGCGAAGACCGCGAATCGGCTCGGATCCTGGCCGCGCTCCACGGTGACCTTGCGGATCAGGTCCGCCATGTGCGCATCCACGATTTCGACGATCGCCGCCGCCGCCTGCTCTGGAGAGAGCCCCAGTGGATCGGCGACGCGGGCGCGAATCGCCTCCCGCCCTCGGTCGACGTGGAGCCGCATTCGCCCGCCGAGGAAGTACTCGGGGTTCAGGCGGCCCAGAATCAGGTTGGCGTCGGTCACGGTCGGCTCGTTGCCGCCGGTTTCGTAGCAGGCCGGCCCCGGGCGGGCGCCGGCGCTTTGCGGGCCCACGCGCAGCACGCCCGTCTCCGGCTCCACCCAGGCGATGCTCCCGCCCCCCGCGCCGATGGACGACACGTCGACCACGGGCAGCGCGAGTGGGTATTTGTCCACCACGGGGGCCTCGGAGTAACCGGGCTCGCCGTCGACGATCACGCCGACGTCGAAGCTGGTGCCGCCGACATCGGTGGTGATGATCCGATCGAAGCCGAGCCGCTGTCCGAGCGTCTGCGCGCCGAGCACGCCCCCGGCGGGCCCCGAGACCAGGAGCGAGACGCCGCGCGTGCCGGCTTCGGCCACCGACGACACGCCGCCCGCCGAGTGCATGACCACGAGGGCCCCGCGGAAGCCTTCGCGCTCGAGGCGCGCTTGCATGCGGCCCAGGTATCGGCCGACGACCGGCGTGAGGTAGGCGTTCAGCACCGTGGTCGACGTCCGCTCGTACTCGCGGATGACGGGCGCCAGCTCACTCGAGATCGTGACGAAGCCGTCGCCCATCTGCTCGCGCAGCCAATCGCGCACCCTCCGCTCGTGGGCGGGATGCAGGAACGACCACAGGAAGCTCACGGCCACCGCTTCCACCCCCTCCGCGCGCAGGCGCGCGAGAAGCGGCGCGCAGCGCTGAAGGTCGAGTGGGGCGACCACACGCCCCCGGCTGTCCACGCGCTCGTCGATGCCGTAGATCCGCGAGCGCGGGACGAGCGGGTCCGCCTTGGTGAGCCGCGCCACGCTGATGATCTCGCTCTCCGCGAGCCCCGCGACCTTCTGGGCGGTGCGGCCGATGAGGATCGCGTCCTCGTGCCCTTTGGTGGTGAGCAGGGCGACGCGAGCTCCGGTGCGGATCAGCAGCGCGTTGGTGGCCACCGTCGTGCCGTGCGCGAAGAGCGCCGTCTCGGCGAGTAGCCCACCCAAAGACTTGCCGAGCCGGCCGGCGGCCTGCACCACGGAGTCGAGCACGCCCTGGTCGAAGTTCGGCGGTGTCGAGGGCGCCTTGGCGCGGATCAGTCCACCGCGCTCGTCGAGGACGACACAGTCGCAGAATGTCCCACCGCTGTCGACCGCGACGACGTAGCTCACGACTGACGCCGCAGCCAGGCCGGGGCAAGGCTGGCGTCGTCGAGCAGGGGATCGCCTCGGCGCGCGATCTCCACTTCGAGGCGGATCCAGCACGCCGGGCAGTAGAATTCCCGCAGCTCGAAGCGCTCACCGTTGATGCGGTGCGGGTTGACCTCGGGACCGATGACCTGGACCGGATAGCGCGCCATCGCCATCAGCCGCTTCGGCGCGACGTCGGCCGAGCCCAGCACGTGACCGCAGCGGCAGCGCAGCTGCGGCTCACCCCCGTTCAAGTCGTAGAACAGGGCCTCCGACAGCCGGATGCCGTCCCGGGTCGGCTGCCAGGGGACGGGCGTCGCCACCGGTCGGGTGCCAGACATCCGGCGGCGCTCCTCGCGGAGTTGCCGCCGCAGGTCGGCCGTGGCTGCCGCGTCGACCGCCCCCGTGGCGTCGCCGACCACGCCGTAGGCCCGGCGCGCCCACGCCACCGAGACGAGGCCGTCTCTCACGTCGTGGGCCACGCGCGCGGGATCGCGGTCGATCGGATCGCCGTAGCCGCCGCCGCCCTGGGACACCGCGCGGTAGACGTCGCCGCGCCGCATCGCCGTCTGCGCGTACGCGGGGTACACCTCGAGGCGGCCGGTGATCTCCTCCAGCTCGGATGGCACCTCGGCGCGCGCGAGTCGGGCCTCGACGTCGCTCTCGCGGAGAATCGCGAACTGGTTGGTGCAGGAGGGATGGCCGCCGAACATCCCGGGCGACTCGGGCTGCTCGATGCCGAAGGTGTGGAGGATCTTGGTGGGGATCTGCTCGACGCCGTGGACGACGTACATCATGCTCACGCCGGCGCCGCCGCGGAACATGCCGGGCCCGGCGGAATCGCGCGTCTGGCGGCGATAGAGGTAGAGGATCGGGTAGCGGTACTCGTAGCTCTCGACGTTGGCAATGGTCGCGCGCACCGAACTGGTGTGGCCTCCAGTGTCGATGCCGTCCTTCCAGCAGAGCGCTCCGCCCCCGCCCGCCATGCCATCGAGCAGGGGACCGCCGAAGCGCTCACCCCCCTCGTCGGTCCCGAACAGCTCCTCGAGGGCCTTGACGCCTTGCCAGCCCGCCATGGCGCGGTCGCGCAGGCGGGGGCTGGCGCCCAGCATCTTGCCGATGGTGATGCTGGCCAGATTGCGCGCTTCCCAGATGGCCGTGGTCGTCGATTTCGAGACGCCGGCCGGCCACCTCGCATGGACGACCGTGCCCGGTCGCGAGCGGACGTCGAGCACGCGGAGGAGGCCGGCCGGTGACCACGGGATGTCCCAGCACAGATAGACCATGGTGGCGCCCAGCACGGCGCCGATCAACCCGTGCGAGGTGCAATTGATGATGGCCGGTGCCTGATCGTCGGTCTCGCTGAAATCGAAGCTGAGCTGATCGTCCACCTTGGTCATGGTCACGGCGCATTGATAGATCCGCTCGCCCAGCTCGATGTAGCCGCGGTGGCGCCACGTGCCATCGGGGAGCTCGCGCAGGCGAGCGCGCAGCCGGTGCTCCGTGTAGTCGATGATGTCGGCCATGGCCGCCTGCACCGTCTCGAAGCCAAATTCTCGGAATGCCTCGAGCAGTCGGCGCTTGACCACCTGGCTGGCCGCCACCTTGGCGCGGAGGTCGAGCGCGAGCAGATCGGGGAGGCGCGAGTGCCGGAGATAGGACGCTTCCACGTCGCGGCGGAAGCGGCCGCCCTCGACGAGCTTGACCGGCGCGGTGAGCGGCTGCTCGCCGAAGATGTCGTCGGCGGTGATCTGCGCCTGGCCGGCGACGGGGCCGCCCACGTCGATGACATGCAGGGAGGCCCCCGTCCACCCGACGAGCTGTTCCTCCCAGTGGACGGGACCGCCGACCATCACGCACGTCTGGTGCGCGGTGGCAACGTACGGGTCGTTGGTCAGGAAGACGTCGTCCGCGCCAATGCCGGGGTTGTCCGCGTACTGGGCCATGAGGTGGCGAACGAAGGGGGAGAGCGAGGTGGCCTGGGCGCAGATGAATGTATCGATGTACACGAGGTCACCCGTTGCCGTCATCAGCCCGGTATTCATG
>JBKPAK010000096.1:0-91522 GCA_046726415.1 Candidatus Methylomirabilota bacterium | reverse complement strand
GGTCGATGATGTCGCCCTTGGTCAGGTTCGCCCGGAGGGTCCGCCGCAGATCCACCCGACCCTTCCGCCGCATTGGACGCCGACGGCGGCTGATTCGCCGGGCCAGCCGGCGGGCAATCATCACGGTGAGCCGAAACACCTCGTCGAGCTGATCCGCCGAGAAGGTGGAGAAGTCTCGGGTCATCACCGCGTCGCGGTCGGAGACGCTGGGAACGCCGAGGGGGTCATCTCCATCCTCTCCCGGATCATCGCCCCATGCGTCGAGGGATGGACTCTCCTGCCGAGTGGTCCCCTCCGACGTCGATCCTCCGTCCTGTCCTGTCTCGGGAGACATGCTGAGGAGCCCTGGCAGGGCCTGCTCGTCCTCCCCTTGGAGTCGCCAGAACCATTCGAAGCAGCGGTCAAAGGCGGGAAAATCCTCGGGCCGACCGACGAGGACGCTGCGCAGCCCGAGGGCCAGCTCTGCGCGATCGGTGACGTCGAGGTGATCGAGGGCGCGGACGGCGTCCGTCACCTGGATCAAGGTGATGGGTAGGCCCTGCTGACGGAGCATGGCCCCGAAGCGCACGACGGCCGCCCCCAGGTCCCTCGGGGGCATCAGCCCTGGACGGAGAGAAGAGCCGTCAGTCCGTTCTTGGAAACCTCGGCCTTGAACCGCCGAATGTCGTCGGCGTCCTTGAGGAGGCACCCCAGCGTCTCGGCCACGAGCTCTTCGTCGAGATGGTCGGCGTGCAGTCCGGCGAGCGCCTGGGCCCAGTCCAGCGTCTCCGCCACTCCCGGTACTTTGGCCAGTCGAAGGGTTCTCAGCGACTCCATGAACCGGGCGACCTGAGCGGCCAGGCGGGTGTTGATGCCGGGCACCTTCCGCTCCACGATGCGCAGCTCTTTGTCGAAGCTCGGGTAGTCGATCCAGAGATAGAGGCAGCGGCGGCGCAGCGCATCGGACAGTTCTCGCGTCCGGTTGGAGGTGAGGATGACGTGCGGGGGGTGGGTGGCGCGAATGGTGCCGATCTCCGGGATCGTCACCTGCCAGTCCGAAAAGACCTCCAGCATGAAGGCCTCGAACTCCTCGTCGGCGCGGTCGACCTCATCCACCAGCAGCACTGGCGACTGCGCGTTCTGGGTGATGGCCTGGAGGAGGGGCCGCCGCAGCAGGAAGTCCTCGGAAAAGATCTCGTGCTCCGTGTCACCGGCCGAGCGCTGACCACCCTCGTTCAGCTTGATGTGCAGGAGCTGCTTTTGATAGTTCCACTCATAGAGGGCGGTGGCCGCGTCGAGCCCTTCGTAGCACTGCAGCCGGATGAGGTTCGTCCCCAGCATCCGCGCCATCACCTTGGCGACCTCGGTCTTGCCGACGCCCGCATGCCCCTCGATGAGCAGGGGCTTCCGCAAGCTCATGGCCAGATGCACCGAGGTCGCCACGGGCGCATCGGTGACGTACTCGGCGCCCTCCATCGAATCCTGGATCTTCCTGATCTCGTCGCGCATATCGTCCGATTTTACATGAGCCGCGCGTAATCCTCCGGCGTATCCACGTCGTCGGGCATCGGCAGCTCGAAGGCGATCTCCCGGACGCGGTCGGGGCGAGCGCGTACGACCGATCGCGCCCCGCCATCCCCGGACAGGGCGCGCAACTCCGGAAAGACCTCGGTGCCGAAGAGAACCGGAGTTCCCTGCGTCCCACGATAGACGGGCACCACGATCGCCGCGCCCCCTCGCGCAAAGGTCTCCACGAGCGCGGGGACCACATCGGTAGGCAACCGAGGCTGATCCCCCAGGGCGATGACTACGGCGCGCGCTGATCCGGGCAGCGCGGCGGCGCCGACCGCGATGGAGCTGCCTTGCCCCGCCTCCGGATTGGGATTCTCGACGAAGCGGACGCGCAGCCCGCTCAGGGCTGCCTGGACACCCTCCGCCTCGTGGCCGGTCACGACCACGACGTCGTCGACGTGGGACAGTATGGATTCGACGCTCCACCGGACGACGGGCTTACCGCGAAGGTCGAGGAGGAGCTTCTGACGGCCCATGCGTCGGGCCAGACCAGCCGCCAGGACCAAGCCCACGATCATGTGCTGTGCGAGGTCGGAGGGAGCACGGCTGTCCTGGCAGGGCTGAGGGGGTAGCCCGCGGCTGCACCGGGGAGGTTTGGAGGAGGGTCGTTGCTCACGGCTGCACCGGGGAGGTTTGGAGGGGGGTCGTTGCTCACGGCTGCACCGGGGAGGTTTGGAGGGGGCGTCGCGCCCCTCCATGTCAATAGTAGCCGTGAGGTCGCTATTGCCCCTTAGCGCGCTTGACAGCGGCTTCGATGGCGCGGCGGGCGAAGACCCGGCAGAGGTGCGCCTTGTACTCGACGGAGCCCTGCAGGTCGGCCTGGACGTCGACGCCATCCGCCGCCTTCTGCGCCGCGGCCTCGATCGTCGCCGCGTCGAGTGTCTTGCCGACGAGGCCAGCCTCCACGCCCTTGGCGCGAACCGCCTTGATGCCAGCCCCGGTCACGCCAATGCCGGCCTTGGTGCACGCGCCCCTTGGGTCCAACGTCACGGCGGCACACACGCCGACCACCGCAAAACGTGAAGCTGGATGGGGAAACTTCATGTAGGCGGCGCCACTGCCGGCAGGCAACACGGGCACGCGAACCTCGACGAGGATTTCGTCTTCCCGGACCGCGGTGGCCATGAGGCCCTGGAACCAATCGTCCACCTTCACCGTGCGGCGTCCGGAGGGCCCCTGGCACACGAACTCCGCGCCCAGGGCAATCATGGCGGCCGGCCAGTCAGCGGCGGGGTCGGCGTGGGCCAGTGAGCCTCCGACCGTTCCGAGATTCCGAACCTGGGGGTCGCCGATAATTCCGCCTACCTCAGATAGCACCGGACCCTTCGACTTCACGAGCGCCGAGGATTCCACCTGGTAGTGCGTGGTCATGGCGCCGATGACCAGAGTACTCCCCTCGTCCTTGATGCCGCTCAGGCCGGGCACCTTCCGCAGGTCGATCAGGTGCTTGGGTTGAGCGAGCCGCAGCTTCATCATCGGGATCAGGCTGTGCCCACCCGCCAGAAGCTTGGCGTCGTCCTTAAGCCTGGTCAGCAGACCCAGAGCGTCCTGAAGGCTGGTGGGCGAGTGGTACTCGAACGCGGCTGGATACATGGCGAGCTCCTATCGACCGGCCTTGGCGGCCTGGATGGTCTTCCATACCCGCTCGGGCGTGAGCGGCATGGCCTCGATGTGATCCACTCCCATGCCTGACAAGGCATCGACCACGGCGTTGACGACGGCCGGCGTGGCGGCGATGGTCCCGGTCTCGCCGGCGCCCTTGATGCCGAGCGGGTTGACGGGTGTCGGCGTCACCGTCCGCGCCGTCTCGTAGGACGGAAGCTGATCGGCCTTGGGCAGCGCGTAGTCCATCATGCTGCCCGTGACGAGCTGACCCGAGTCCTCGTCGTAGCGAGCGCCTTCCCACAGCGCTTGCCCCACGCCTTGCGCGATGCCCCCGTGCACCATGCCATCCACGATCATTGGATTGATCACGTTCCCCACGTCGTCGACGGCCACGTAGCGCCGGATCTTCACCTGCCCCGTCTCGGGTTCGACCTCCACCACGCAGGCGTGCGCACCGAACGGGAAACAGAAGTTCGAGGGGTCGTAGAAGCTCGTCTCGTCGAGTCCGGGCTCGAGGCCGTCCGGATAGTTGTGTGGCACGTACGCGGTGAGCGCGACCTGGGCGAAGCCAATGGACTTGCCCGGAGCGCCCTTCACCGAGAACTGACCCCCGCTGAACTCGATGTCCGCCGGGGAGGCCTCGAGCAGATGGGCGGCGATTTTCTTGCTCTTCTCCTTGATCTTGTTCAGGGACATGAGGATAGCCGTACCGCCTACGGACGCCGAACGGCTGCCGTAGGTCCCCATTCCGAACGCGATCGCCCCGGTGTCGCCGTGGATGATGTCCACATCGTCCATGGGCAGGCCGAGTTCCGACGCGACGAGCTGCGAGAAGGTGGTCTCGTGGCCCTGCCCGTGGGAATGCGACCCCGTAAAGACCGACACCTTCCCGGTTGGATGGACGCGCACGACACCCGACTCGTAGAGGCCGGCGCCCGCCCCCAGCGCGCCGACCACTTTGGAGGGCGCGATCGAGCATGCCTCGATGTAGGTAGAGAACCCCACACCGAGTAGACGTCCTTGCTTGCGCGCTTCCACTTGCTCCGCGCGGAACTTCCGGTAGTCGAAGATCTCGAGGAGCTTGTCGAAGGCCGCCGCGTAGTCCCCGCTGTCGTAGGCAACCGCCACCAACGTCTGAAAAGCGCCCGAGAACTTCGGGATGAAGTTCTTCTTCCGGATCTCCGCCACGTCCATCTTGAGAGCCAGGGCACCGGCGTCGACCATCCGCTCCAGAACGTACGCGGCCTCGGGCCGCCCGGCGCCGCGATAGGCATCGACGGCCGTGGTGTGGGTGAAGACGCCGGTGACCTCGCAGTGGATGGCCCCGATGGCATAGACGCCGTTGAGGAGCGTCCCGTACAGAAAGGTCGGGATGGCGGGGGCAAAGGTCGACAGATAGGCGCCGAGGTTGGCGGTGGTCTTGACGCGTAGGCCGAGGATCTTGCCATCCCTCGACAGGGCGATCTCGGCGTCGGTCACGTGGTCGCGACCGTGCGCGTCGGTCAGGTAGGCTTCCCGACGCGAGGCCGTCCAGCGGACCGGGCGCTTCACCTGCCGGGCGGCCCATGACACGACCACCTCTTCGTTGTAGACGAAGATCTTCGAACCAAAGCCGCCGCCGACGTCCGGTGCGATCACCCGCATCTTGTGCTCGGGAATCCCCAGCACGAAGGCGGCCATGAGTAACCGGTGCACGTGGGGATTCTGTGAAGTCACCCACAACGTCAGCTCACCGGTCGCCTCGTCGAATCGGGCCACGCAGGCCCGCGGCTCCATGGCGTTGGCCACCAGCCGCTGATTGACGATCCGCTTCTTGACCTTCACCGGCGCCGCCGCGAACGCCGCCTCGGTAGCGGTGCGATCGCCGATTTGCCACTTGAACGCCACATTGCCGGGAACCGACGCATGCACCAGGGGCTGACCGGACTGGGTCGCCCCTTCGGTGCTGGTGACCGCGGGCAGCGGTTCCCAGTCGACCATAACTCTCTCGGCGGCATCGAGGGCCGCTGCCTGACTGTCGGCGATCACGATCGCCACGGGATCACCGACATGTCGCGCCTCATCCGAGGCGAGCGGCATGTGTGGAGGCATGATCAGATCCTGAACGACCCCCGGGATGTTCTTGTCTCTTCGGAGATCCCAGCCGCACGGCAACGAGTTGACCCCGACCATGTCTGTACCGGTGAAGACAGCCACCACGCCAGCATGGGCCTTGGCGGGGGCGACATCGATCCGGCGGATGCGCGCGTGCGCGTGCGGACTCCGCACGAAGGCGGCATAGGTCAGCCCGGTGAGCTTGACGTCGTCGACGTACTGCCCTCGCCCGGTGATGAAGCGCGGGTCTTCGCGGCGCTTGATGGCCTGGCCGTAGACCGTCGCCGTTGCCATGGCGTCCCCCTACTTGGCGGCCATGTGCTCAGCCGCCCATTGGATGGCCTTGACGATATTGTGGTAGCCGGTGCAGCGGCACAGGTTGCCCTCGAGCTGGTGGCGGATTTGCTCCTCCGTAGGCTTGGGATAGCGTTCAAGCAACTGCTTGGCCGCCAGAATCATCCCGGGAGTGCAGAAGCCACACTGCAGACCGTGCTTCTCCCAGAATCCTTGCTGGATGGGATGCAGGTCGCCGTTCTTGGCGAGCCCCTCGATCGTGGTGATGGTGGCGCCGTCGGCCTGCACGGTGAACAGGTTGCAGGCTTTCACGGCCTGCCCATTCATCTCGATCGTGCAGGCGCCGCACTGGCTGGTGTCGCATCCGACGTGGGTGCCGGTGAGCCCGACCGTCTCGCGAATGTAGTGCACCAGCAGCAGTCGTGGCTCGACCTCGTGACTCACGGTCTGACCGTTGATGGTCATCTTGACTGGCAATTTCACGGCTCGTCCTCCAGAATCCTGCGAGGTTTTGCGGCACTGGGCGATCGTAGCGTCACAGAGGGTAAGCCGCCTGCTCCAGGCGTGTCAACGGCCTCCGCCGCCGGGACTGCTCGCCTCAGCCACTGGCGTCGTCGACCCGCGTCAAGTCGTGCAAGGCCGCCACCCGCGCAGTGATCTCCTCCCGCTGGAGCCGGACCAGTCGGTTCAGGGAGAAGTCCTCAACGGCGAACGAGGCCAGTACAGAACCGTATACGATGGCGCGCCGCATGGTCGCGGGGTCGGTCGCGTCCCGCGAGGCCAGGTAGCCCATGAAACCGCCGGCGAAGGTGTCGCCGGCACCGGTGGGGTCGAACACGCTCTCCAATGGATAGGCCGGCGCGGCAAAGAAGGCGTCCGCGGTGAGCATCAGCGCGCCGTACTCCCCCCGCTTCACCACGACGGCGCGCGGCCCCATGCCGGCGATGGCGCGGGCGGCTTTGATCAGATTTGGCTCGCCCGCCAGCTGCCGCGCTTCCGCGTCGTTGATGGTGATGACGTCGACCTCGGCCAGGACACGGCGCAGCGCGTCGCGCTTGCCCTGGATCCAGAAGTTCATCGTGTCGAGCGCCACGAGCCGCGGACGGGCCGCCATCTGGCTGAGCACTCCGAGCTGTAGATCCGGATCGATGTTGGCCAGGAACAGATAGGGCACACGGCGGAGGTCGTCGGGCAGTTCAGGCTGGAAGGTCGCGAACACGTTGAGCTGCGTATCCAGGGTCTTCGCCTCGTTCAGGTCGAAGCCGTAGGCACCCGCCCAGCGGAACGTGCGGCCGCCGGGGTCTCGCTGGAGCCCGGCCACGTCGATGCCCCTGTCTCGCAACAATCGAACGTGCGCCTCCGGGAAGTCGCCTCCCACCGCGGCCACCAGGCGCACGGGGGCAAAGAAGCTGGCCGCGTACGAAAAGTAGGTGGCCGAGCCGCCGAGAGCGTCCTCGACCTTGCCGAACGGCGTCGCCACCGAGTCGAGGGCGACCGAGCCGACGACGAGGACGTCACCCACGACGCGATCGCGGGCGGGCCTTCCGCGGGGCCCGCCCACGCTGTTCCGAGGGGAAGTACTTCCCGATCAGGAGATCGAGGCGCCGCCGCGCGGCAAGCGGGAAGGCCGAGGGATTGGTGATAACGGCCATCTTGAGGAGCGTCGGGCACTCGCACGTGCGCGTGGTGGGGAGCGTGGGGACCACGCGCCGGATCACGTCTTTGGCCGTGGCCACATTCCTCTGAAGATTCTGCACCACCGTCTCCACGGTGACGCTCTCGTGGGTGTCGTGCCACACGTCGTAGTCGGTGACCAGGGCGAGGGTGGCGTAGCATAGCTCCGCCTCCCGGGCCAGTTTGGCCTCCGGCATGTTGGTCATCCCGATCACGTCCACGCCCCAGCGCCGGTAGATCCGGGACTCGCCCTTGGTGGAGAACTGGGGCCCCTCCATACAGAGGTAGGTGCCGCCGCGATGGACCGTCGCTCCCGTCTCCCGCGCGGCCTTCTCGAGCCCATCCGCCACCTGGCCGCACACCGGCTCGGCCATGCCCACGTGCGCCACGATGCCGTCACCGAAGAACGTCGACACCCGTCGTTTGGTGTGGTCGAAGAACTGATCGGGGATCACCAGGTCGAGAGGATGGATCTCCTCGTGCATGCTGCCCACCGCCGACACGGAGAGCACACACTCCACACCCAGCGATTTCAGGCCCCAGATATTGGCGCGGAAGTTCAGCTCGCTGGGCATCAGCCGATGCCCGCGCCCATGCCGCGGAAGAAAGATGACGGGCCGATCGCCGAGCTGGCCCACGCAGTACTCATCCGATGGGTCGCCAAACGGGGTGCGGACCCGCCGCCAGCGCATGTCGGTGAGGCCCGGCAACTCGTAGAGTCCGCTGCCGCCGATGATGCCAATGGCGCCCGTCATCTCAGCATCTCCCCCAAGGTCGCATCGCCATGGACCGCCATGATCCGGACCATTTGCCGCGAGCGCTTCAGGGCATCGTCACCCGCGAAGGCGACCTCGACGTAGTTCCCGGTGAGCCCGACCAGGTGGTCCGTTGGGTCGCGCGTTTCCAGCACGAGCAGCTCCTGGGCCGTCCCCACCAAGCCTTCGCGAAAGGCGCGGTTCTTCCGGCGCCCGAGATCGCGCAGGCGCCGACTTCGGCGCCGGATGACGCGCTCGTCTGCGTGGCCGTCCATCAGTGCCGCTTCAGTCCCGGGTCGGTCGGAGTACGGGAAAACGTGCAGGTATGAAAAGGGCAACTCCTCCACGAGTGCCATGGTGTCGGCGAAATCAGCCTCGGTCTCGCCGGGATGGCCCGCGATCACGTCGGCACCAAGGCCAAGGCCGGGCCGGGATCTGGCGAGCTGCTTCACGAGTTGCGCGTACAGAGCCGCGGTATACGGACGCCGCATCCGGCGCAACACGCGGTCACTGCCGCTCTGGAGGGGAATGTGGAAATGAGGCGCGATGATCGGGGAGCGAGCCACGAGGTCCAGCAGCTCCGGCGTGAAATAGGCGGGAAGCACGGACGAAAGCCGGATCCAGTGAAGGCCGGGGATGCCGATCATCTCCTCCAACAGCGCCGCGAGTGATGTCCGGGGCCTGAGATCAGCGCCATAGCTTCCGAGATCCACGCCGGTCAGGGTGATTTCAAGATGCCCCGATTCCGCGAGCAGGCGCGCCTGGTCCAGGACGACCTTCAGCTCGTGGCTGCGGCTCGCCCCCCGGGCCCGAGGCACGATACAGAAGGCGCAGCGATGCCGGCAGCCCTCCTGGACCTTGAGGAAGGCGCGCGAGCGTCCCGCCGGCCGGGCGAGAGGCATCGCGGGAATCGCCCGCAGTCGAGCGACATCCCGCACCTGGAGCCGATCGGCCACTCCGCCAGTGAGCAGCAGCTGCAGGAGGTCCGGCAGCCGGTGCTTGTCGCTGTTGCCGACGACCAGGTCCACGTCGGCCATCGCCGCCACCCGTTCCGGATCAGTCTGAGCCCAACACCCCGTCACCACGAGGCGCGCCTTCGGGTGGGCGCGGGCCAGTCGTCGAATCATCTGGCGATCGGACGCCTCGGCCCGGGCGGTAACCGTGCACGTGTTGACCACGACGACATCGGCCGCCTCGGCGTCGGAGACCGCGCGAAAGCCGCTGGCCTCCAGGGCCCCCTGAAGGGACTGCGTGTCGACCTGGTTCAGCCGGCAGCCGAGGGTGGCAAAGGCGACGGTCGGCATCAGGCTGGGACGGCTTCGCGCAACTGGCCGCACGCCGCGCCGATGTCCTCTCCCTTGCTCCAGCGCACGGTCGTGGTAACGCCGACTTTCAGGAGTACCGACTGAAACGCGAGGATGCGGGCCAGCGGCGGCCGCCGAAAGCCGGAGCCCGCCCAGTCGTTGAAGGGAATCAGGTTCACTTTAGCGGGAACGCCGCGCAGCAGTTGCGCCAGGCGATCGGCATCCTCCACAGCATCGTTGACGCCGTCCAGCAACACATACTCGAAGAACACCTGCTGCCGCGCGGCGAGCGGATACCGGCGCACGGCGCTCATGAGAGCCCCTAAGCTCCAGGCTTTGTTCACGGGCATGAGCCGCGAACGGACCTCGTCGCGCGCGGCGTGCAGCGAGATGGCTAGATTGACACCAAGGCGCTCGCTTCCCAACTTGTCGATCCCACTTACCAGTCCGACCGTCGAGACGGTGATCCGGCGGGGCGAATAGCCGAATCCCAGCCGCGGATCTGTGAAGATCCGGATCGCCTTGACCACTGAGCCGAGATTCGCAAGCGGCTCGCCCATTCCCATGAAGACCATGTGGGTCACCCGCTGGTCGGCCGGCGCCAGCGAGTTGGCCACGAGGAGCTGTCCCACGATTTCACCAGCGGTCAGATTCCGCTCAACGCCCATCGTCCCGGTCAGACAGAAGGCGCACCGGAACCCGCAGCCCACCTGGGTGGACAGGCACAGCGTAAGCCGATCGTCGTCCGGCATCAGAACGGCACTGATGAGGGCCTCGTCCGACAAACGAAGGACGAGCTTGCGGCTGCCGTCCAGAGACGAGGTCGTGCGCTCGATCTGCGGCGGCGCGACGGTCGCGCGGTCGGCGAGTTCGATCCGGAACTCTTTCGGGAGATCGGTCATCGCGGCGAGATCGACCACGCCCTTCCGATACATCCACCGCGCGAGCTGTCGACCGCGAAACGGCGAGTGCCCCAGCTCGACGACCAGGCTCTCAAGTTCGGAAGGGAGGAGACCGAGGAGATCGACCGACCACACGGCGTCAGAATAGCACGGCGCTCGGCGGCGGGTTTTCCACCGAAATTGTGTTCGGCCCGTGGATAAGAATGTGTGGAAGTGGGGAGCGCTCCCGCGTTTTCGATCACTTAGAGCGGTTCGCTCATTCAGCGTGCAGCGTCGCGCAGCACCGCGTAGAGATCGAGCAGGTTCGTGTTGGTGGGCCCGGAGACGATGAGATCGCCGGTCGCGCGCAGCACGTGGTAGGCGTCATTGTCGTCGAGCGCGACTCTGGCGTCGAGGCCGGCTCGACGGGCGCGCTCGACAGTCGAGCCGTCGACGATGGCGCCGGCGGCGTCAGTCGGACCATCGGTACCGTCGGTGCCCGCGGCCAGCACGGTGATCCCCGGCTCACTCTCGACGAGGAGCGCCGCCGCCAGGGCGAACTCCTGACAGCGCCCGCCTCGACCGCGGCCGCGCACGGTGACCGTCGTCTCGCCGCTGGCGATCACGCACGCGGGAGGGGGAAGCGACCTCGCCAGCTCCACGAGCTGGCGAGCGACACTGCGGGCCTCACCCTGGAGCTCGCGCGTCAGGAGCTGCGGGCGATAGCCAAGCGCCCGTGCCCGCTCCACCGCGGCCGTGGCGATCAGCGCGTTGTTGCCGATGACAGCGTTGGCCACCCGTCTGAACAGCGGATCACCCGGCTTTGGCGTTTCCGCGATGGCGCCCCGGGCTCCCGCCGTCAGTCGTTCGCGCACCGTCGCCGGCGCGGCCGCCAGGACGCCTCGCTCGCGAAGGACGTCCAGGGCCCGTCCAAACGTCGTCGGGTCCGGCGCGGTGGGACCGGAGGCGATGACGTCCAGCGGATCTCCGATCACGTCCGAGAGCACGAGCGTTAGAACGGCCGCCGGTGCCGCGGTCCGGGCCAGCTGTCCTCCCTTCAAGCGCGAGAGGTGCTTGCGCACGGCATTCAGCTCTCCGATCGTGGCGCCCGCTTCCAACAGAGCCCTCGTCACCGCCTGCTTCTCGGCCAGCGTCACCGGCGAAGCGGGAGCCGGAGTGAGTGCTGAGCCTCCTCCCGAGACCAACAAGAGCACGAGGTCGCGCTCTCCCGCGCTCGTGGCCAGCGCCAGCAGCCCGCCAGCGGCCCGCTCACCGCGGGCATCAGGCACGGGGTGCCCTGCCTCTACGATGGAGACGATTCGCGTGGGCGCCAGGTGACCGTCCTTGACGACAACCAGACCGGCGCTGATTCGGTCACCGAGGATTTCCTCCACCACCTGCGCCATGGCCGCGCCCGCCTTGCCGCAACCCAGGACAAAGATGCGATCGACGCGGTCGAGATCGAGACATCGATCAGCGCACTGGAGGACGGCACCGCGGCGCCGAAGAGCTGTCCGCATCAGAGGGGCCACGGCGCCGGCCGTCAGGGCCGCCTGCCAGATGGAGGCGGCGCGATCTCGGGGAGTGATCGCCCGCCCCGTCAGCGAGCGATGGCCCGGCTGGAGGTCAGCAACCTCCCGCGATGGCGGGCACGATCGAGACCTGGTCGCCGTCTTTCAGGGTCGTATCTGCACCCTGAAGGAATCGAATGTCCTCCTCGTTGAGGTAGACGTTGATGAACCGTCGGATCGCTCCATGGTCGTCGACGAGCCGCTCCCTCAGGCCGGGAAACTGCCGGGCGAGATCGTCGACCAAGTCGGTCACCGTATCGCCCTTAGCATGGACCTCGGCGTTTCCTCCGGTGAGAGTGCGGAGCGGCGTGGGAATACGCACGAGCACGGGCATCAGCATTCCTCCTCGTCTCCATCGGTAGGGGATTTGAGCCCCGAATTTGGCACAGCACCGACAGCACGATATTGTCGCTACTTACCATCGAACCTCGCGCCAAGTCAATGCGACACCGGACTCTCGTCGGTCACACCTGGGCTGCGCGCGCCGCGGTCCTGGCGCCTCTGGCCCTGCTGCTCGCCTACGCCATCGCCTTTGCCGCGGTCGCCCTCGGCCTGTCGTCCCCCTTGGCCTTCGACGACCATCCCGGGCAGCTCTATCGCGTGTGGCATGTGGTGCGAAACGGGTTCACCCCCTGGGCGTGGAATGCCGGCTGGTGGGCAGGATACCCGGAGTTGCAGTTCTACCCGCCGGGCTTCGCCTACGCGGCCGCGGCGATGCACCATATTTCGTCGGGTCTCGCGTCTGTTCCCGTGGCATACCAGACCTTCCTGTGGATCGCGTATCTCGCGCCGGGCGTGACGGCGTTCGCGCTCCTCGCCCGCGTGACGGGCAACGGCTGGTACGCTCTTCCGGGCGCGTTCGTCGCGCTGACCCTGTCCGCCGGAGTGCCCAGCGGCGTCGAAGCCGGCGTTCGCTGGGGAATGGTGGCGGCGCGCCTCGGTTGGGCCCTCATCCCGCTCCTGTTTCTGACCCTCGCGCGCTGGATCGAGCGTGACCGTGCCGCCCCTCCGCCCGTGCCCCTGCTGATCGCCGCGCTGGCGATCACACACCCGGCCCACCTTCCGACCGCCGTCGTCATCGTCTTCGCGGCGGCCCTCGAGGGACACGAGCATCGCGGGGCGCGGGTGCGAGCCGCGTGGCTGGTTCTCGGTCTCTCCGCGGCGTTGATCGGCTTCTGGTGCCTGCCGCTCATCGCGCACCTCGGACACGCACGGGCTCTGGCCTGGGGCACCCTGATCGAGGGGGCGGGGTCCGCACTCGCCCGCCCACTCCCCCTGACCCTCATCGCCTTGGCCGTGCTTGCCTGCCGCCCTGACGCGGGCCCCAGTCCTCGCACCGCTGCCGTTGTCGCGCGTGTGCCGTGGCTCATGGCGCTGGCCATCGCGGCCGACGCGCTCATCGTCGAACCCCTGGGACTCCGCTGGCTTCCCGCCGACCGGATCGCCGACGGCGGGTGGATGGCCCTCGTGCTCGCCGCGGGAATCGGGGCCGCTCAACTGATCGATCGGCAAGCGGTCGCGCGAGGGGTGCCTGCCCCCCTGGCCGCCCTCGCTGTGGTCGTCCTCCTGATCCTGCTCGCGTGGCCGGGCCGGACCTTGACGTTGTGGCCCAATCGTGGCGACTGGCCAACCTACGACGTCCTCGAGCGCGGCTTCCGACTCGAGGCGCTGTGGGCGATTCTCGGCAGCACACCAGACGGCCACATTCTCATCACCCGCTCCAGCGTCCCTCTGGCCTACGGCACCGCGTGGTATCGCCCGCACAGTCACGTCCTGGCTCTGGCGCCGCTCGCCTCCGGCCGCTCGATCATTCACGGAACCTTCACTCATCCCTCGCCCATCGCCGCGTTCCTGTACCGCGGCGATGCAGGTCGAGGCGCGATCACGGCGCTGGCCGAGCAGCTCGACGGACATCAGCTGTTCGGCCGCCGCTTCGCGAATCTCGACGCGGCGACTTTCAACGACATCGCGGATCGCCTGGGAATCTCCGCCGTCGTGGTCTTCGACGAAGACCTCGCGGCGCGGGACGCCATGACGGCCAACTCCCAGTTCGAGCCGTACGCCCCCTCGCCGCCCTTCCTGCTCTACGTGCGCCGCGTGCCGCCACCGGTGGCGCGTCAGCAGTCACCGGGGCAGTGGCGAGTGACGCTCGCGGGCCAACCGGGAGAGTGGACATCGGCCCGCATCGCCTACTATCCGCTCTGGCGGGCCGCGCAGGGCGGCCGGGCGCTGGCCACTCGTGAGGGACGGCTGGGTGAGCTGGAGGTGAGGCTGGCCGTCGCCGAGCGCCCGGTCGAGCTCACCTACCGGCCGGCGTGGGCGGAGAAGACTGGGCTTGCGGTCTCCGGTGTGGGCGCCCTGGTGTGGTTGGCCTGGCTGGGCGCGCGGTGGCGCGCCTCGCGTGCTGCGAGTCAGACCAAGGGGTCGTAGTTGAAGTACTGCGCAGATGTCTCCAGCGGGACGAAGTGATGCTGGAGCGTGCCGGGAACGATCTCGGCCAGCCGCTCCACCGTCCAGCCCTCGTGGTGGTGGATTCGGAGGAGCGGGCGCATGTGACCGAACAGCATGATCTCCTTGCCGCGCACCCCAAACACCTGGCCGGACACGTCCTTGGCGGCATCGCTGGCCAGCCAGGCGGCCACCGGCGCGATGTGAGCGGGCGACATCTTCTTGATCTTCTCCACCCGCACGCGCTCCGTCTCCGTCTCGGTGGGAATGGTGCCGATCATACGCGTCCACGCGAACGGCGAGATGCAGTTGGCGGTGACGTTGTACCGGGCCATGTCGAGCGCGGTGGCCTTGGTCAGTCCCACGATGCCGAGCTTGGCCGCCGCGTAGTTGGCCTGGCCGATGTTGCCGACCAGTCCGGAGGTGGACGTCATGTTGATGATGCGTCCCGACCTCTGCTCGCGCATGTGCGGGGTCGCCGCGCGGGTGACCGCGAAACTGCCTTTGAGATGCGTGTCGATGACGGAGTCCCACTCCTCCTCGCTCATATTGAAGATCATGCGGTCGCGGAGGATGCCGGCATTGTTCACCAGAATGTCGACCCGGCCGAAGGCATCCAGCGCCATCTGCACAATGCGCCGACCTCCCTCCATGCTGGCCACAGAATCATAGTTGGGAACCCCCTGCCCGCTGGCCGCCCCGATTTCGGCGACCACCTCATCGGCCGGCGTGGTGGAGGCATCGAGTCCCGCCGCCGTGCCGCCGTAGTCGTTGACGACCACGCGGGCGCCCTGACGCGCCATGAGCAACGCGATCTCGCGCCCGATCCCTCGGCCCGCTCCGGTGACTACCGCCACCTTGCCCTTCAGCATCATGGAGAGATCCCCCCGACGTTGATGCGAAGCGCCCGCCACCTTAGCACACTCCCTCCCGGAGGCAGCCGTACGGCCAGTCCGGCGGATTCGCCGCTGCTCACGCCAACGAGCACCCGCCGTCCGGTCGGGCCGCCGGGAGGAGCGGTGTCCTCCCCGACGCAATTCAGGCGACTATCGCCGGCGGCTGTCGAGCGCGGCCGCGTACGCGCCGCCGAAGGTGAAGACGATGGCCGAGTAGTATACGAACATCACGCACGCCACCAGCACGCCCAGGGTGCCGTAGATCTGGTCGTACACGCCGACCCCGCGGATATAGAGCCGGAAGAGCTGCTTGGCCACTTCCCAGAGGAGAGCGCCGCTGAGCGCGCCGATGAAGGCCGCGCGTGGTCGGATGCGGTGATGGGGCACATAGCGGTAGGCGAGATAGAACAGGCCGACCGCGAAGGCCACGCTGAGCGCGGTGCTGGCGGCATTCATCCAGTCGGTCGGCATCCCGGCCGGCTGCAGAACGAACACGAGCAACCATTGATAGATCCACGTCACCACTGTGGCCAGGAAGAGGAGCACGCACAGCGCGAGCACGAGCCCCATGTCGACGAAGACGCGGCGGAGGAAGCTCCCGCCACCGCGCACCCCGATGATGCGATCGAGGACCAGGCGGGACGCCGAGAACAGCGGCGTGGCGAAGAAGAGCAAGGTGACCATGCCGAGCGCGCCGGAAACTCGGCGCGTCTCCACAATGCGCCGCAAGGTCAGCGCGATCTCCCGCTTGTACACCGGGAAATTGCGAGCGAGCTGGCCGATGACCACTTCCTCGGCCTGCCGGCTGGAGAGGACGAACCCCACCATCGACACGCCGATGAGCACCAGCGGGATGAGGGTGACCAGGAAAAAGAAGGCCAGACCGGCGCTGAGGAAAAAGCCGTCGGCGGCGAGAAAGCGGGAGAAGGCGCCGCGGATGTCCCTCAGCACGGCCGTCGGCTACACGTTGGCGCGCACGAGCCTCCCGTCGATCGAGAGCGCCATCCCGGTGACGTGCCACGCGGCTCGGAGGCGAGGAAGACGGCCACATTAGCGAACTCCTCTGGAGTGCCGATCCGCTGCAGGGGACCGTCGGCGTCCGCGCGCCGCGCATACTCGTCGGGTGGGAGTCCGGCCCGGGCGGCGCCGCCGAGAAAGCGGTCAGTCATGATCGTGCCTGGACACAGCGCGTTTTGGATAGTGATGTTTCGCGGCCGAGTTCCTCCGACAGGGCGCGCCCATGACGACGTGAGCCCCTCAGCGGCCAGTCCCAACGCGCATGCCTCGCCCATCCCCTTGCTGGCTGCCATCACCAGCGCGACTCCCCTTCAATCCGAGATCCACGGGCGTCCCGCTTCCCCGGCCGTCAGGGCTGGCGGAAAAAATCCCCCCGGTCACCCCCAGTCACCTGGACGCGACGGAGAACGCTCTCTCGCATGACTTCGAGGGTCAGATGGTCTCCCGGCGCATGGCGCCACAACGAGAGGTAGAGATCGCGTCGGCTGTCCAGCTTCTCGGCGTTGAGTGAGACGATGAGGTCGCCCTCGCGCAGTCCGCCGCGATCGCCGGGTCCGTCGGGCACCACCCCGACCACCACGATGCCCTCCTCGATGGCGTGGGCGAACACACCCAGCCAGGCGCGCGGCGGTCGACTCACCACGCGTCCGAAGCGAAGTAGTTCTCGCTCATGCTCGTGATAGTGCTCGGCCGGAATCGAGAGCGAGTTCCGGATCAGCTCGTTCAGGTTCAGGGAGACGATGCCGACCAGGCGGCCTGACAGGGTGAACAGCCCGCCGCCACCGAAGCCCGGGTTGGGCGCGTTGGAGATGATGCCCTTCTCGAGCAGGTACTCCCAGTGCGCCTCGAACTCCCCCAGATAGGTGACCAGGCCCCCCGCCACTCTTCTCTCCTGGGTTCCGGTGGCTCCAATGGCCACCACCGGATCGCCGCGCTCCAGATCGCGCTCCGGCCGGAGCGGCGCCGACGTGAGCCCCTGCCGCTTGATGCGCAGGAGGGCCAAGCCCACCTCGAAGTCCTGGGCCACAATCTCCGCCCGCACTCGCCGCCCGCGCAGAAACGACACCTGGACCGTGTGTCCGCCCATGATGACGTAGTTGACGGTGAGGATGAGGCCGCCCGGATCGACCACCACCCCGCTCCCCATCCGCTCGGTGCCCAGGATCGGCACCGACCTGTGGTCGCGGGCGACCGTTGCCTGGACATTGACGACGCATTCGGTGAGATGCCGGACCAGCTCGACGGAGGCGTCCACGTCAGCGCCGCCCGAGATAGGTGATCAGGAACTGCTCGATGCGCCGATGGGCGTCACGGTTGGCCGCCGCATCGAAGGCCACGGTGGCGCCGGCGCCCCCCGGACGGTTCTCGTTCCCCACGTCGGCCAGGAGTGTCTTGGCCTGCCCTTCCACATCGAAGTAGTGGTAGGCACCGGGGTAAAGCACGAGCTCGGCCGGCGCGCCCCGTGAGCGCATGTCCTCGACCATCTTTCGACACGTGGCGGCCAGCGTCCAGTCATCCGCCTCCCCGATGAGAAGCAGCAACGGCTTGACCACATACTCGCGCGTCAGCGACTCACAGCCGCCGGGATACAGCGCGACCGAGGCTTGATAGCCCGGCTCGGGCATCGCGAGGCCTCGACGCCGGGCACGCTCGAGACTGGGCCCATTGATCACCGCCATGGCGAACACGCCACCGTTCGACCATCCCATGGCGCCGATGCGCCCTGGATCAACCTGCGCCAGCGCTTGCAGGAAGCGCAGGGCCCCCACGGCATCGTCGAATCGCTCGGTGTTGGGCACGTCGGGCTGGTCGGCCGCGCATCCGTCATCGATTCCTCGGGCTCCCCAGCTATCGACCACGAGGGCGACGTACCCGTGCTCGCGCAGCCAGCGCGCCCAGGAGTGGTTGGATTCCGAAACGCCGTGGCAGCCATGGAGGAGCACCACGGCGGGGAATGGACCTTGACCGGATGGGTGGTACAGGCTCGCCGGAATCTGGCGCGCGGCGTTCGGAGAGGCATTGAGGAACGCAACGCGCTCCGCGTTCCGAGCGAGATCGGGCACCGCGCTCGTGTGCGACGTCGCACAGCCGGTCGCGAGGAGGGTGGCGAGAAGAATGGGGCCGGCAGGGTGCAGCATGCGTTTGAGAATATACCGCAAGCGGGCGTAATATCCGACCGCAGTGGAGACCAAGACCGACATCGACTTGGACTTGGCCAATCTCGACACGCATCGGGGCGCCAGCCGCGCGGCGAGCGCATAGGTGCTGGAGCACGCGTCGGCCGACGCCCGCCGGTTCTTCGAGCTTGGCTACCAGGCGCAGATGGAACAGCGGCTGGACGAGGCCGTCGAGCTGTACCGCAAGTCAATCGCGGCACAGCCCACCGCGGAGGCGCACACCTTTCTGGGTTGGGCGCTGAGCGCCCAGGGCAGCCTGGAAGACGCCATCGCCCAGTGCCGGATCGCCATCGCGGTGGATCCCGACTTCGGCAATCCCTACAACGATATCGGCGCCTACCTCATCGAGCTAGGGCGGCCGGACGAAGCGATCCCATGGCTGGAACGGGCGAAGCGCGCGCCGCGCTACGAGCCGCGACACTTTCCTCATCTCAACCTCGCTCGCGTTCATATCCTCCAGCACAGGCTCCACGCGGCCATCCGCGAGCTGAAGGCGGTCCTCGACATCGAGCCTGGTCACGTCGGCGCCCGCCGGCAGGTCCGCGAGCTTCACCGCCAGTTGGGGACGCTCAACTGATCGTGCCCGGATCACTGGGCACGCTCAACTGACCCGTGCTCGCCGCCGACGAAGCGCCGCGTCTTCTCGGCGCGGAGCCGGTCCCCGGCCTGCTCGCGTGCACGCTCGATCCCGGCGGACGGACCATACGTCTCTACCGCCGTCAGGGCTCACATATGATCGTGGAGGCGACGCCCTTCGCACCGTTCCTCCTCGTAGCCGATGCCGCCGTCCTGCGCAGCGCCGAGGGGCTCGTCGAGATCGTCGCGCTGGAGGGTCCCGGAGACCTGGCCCAGCTGGCCCGCTTCGATTCGTGGGGTAGCGCGCTGGCCGCTCGCGAACGGGCCCGCGCAGTCCCGCACTGGTTCGCCGCCGACCCGATCCACGAGTTCTTTCTCGCCACGGGCTACACCTCCTTCGGCGGGATGGCTTACCGCGACCTTCGGCGGCTCTCGCTCGACATCGAGGTACTGACCACGGAGGGTTTCGAGTTCCCCAGCGCCGCGCGCGCCGGCGATCGCATCATCGCCATCGCCTTGGCCGACACCACTGGATTTCGCCACGTGTTGCGGGGAGACCGCCTGTCGGAGCCTGCCCTCATCGAAGGGTGCTCTCGTCTCATCCGCGAACGCGATCCCGACCTGGTGGAGGGACACAACATCTTCCGCTTTGACCTGGAATACCTCGAGACGCGGGCCCGGCTCCATGGAGTCCCACTCGCCTGGGGACGCGGAGGTGAGGTCATACGGAGCCGTGTCTCCCAGCTCTCCATCGCCGAGCGCACGATCGGCTACCGCCGCTACGCGATTCCCGGCCGGCACATCATCGATACCTATCTCCTCGCGCAGCTCCACGACGCGGGCGCTCGCGATCTGCCTGGCTTCGGGCTCAAGGATCTGGCTCGGCACTTCGGAGTCGCTGCGCCCGACCGCACCTACCTCGAGGCGTCGAACATTCCACGCGCGTTCCGCGAAGCGCCCGACGACCTCATGGCGTACGCCGGGGACGACGCGCTGGAAGCCTTGTCGCTCTCCGCGATTCTGTCTCCACCCTATTTCGCCCAGGCGCAGCTCGTGCCGTTCGATCTTCAGACCACCGTCCTGCGGGGAGCCGCCGCCAAGATCGACGCGCTGCTCCTCCGCGAGTATCTGCGCCGGCAACGCGCCGTTCCCTTGCCCGGACCGCCAGGCCCAGTGGGCGGCGGCCACACCGCCATCCTGCAGCAGGGTGTGGCGAGGCCGGTGTGGCACGTCGACGTGACGTCGCTCTACCCGTCGATCATGCTGGCCGAGAAGGTGGGTCCAGCCGCGGACTCGTTGGGCGCGTTTCCGCAGCTCCTGCAGGCCCTGACCGATTTCCGACTGCGCGCCAAGCGCCGGCTGCGCGACGCGGGGGATGCGCAGGAGCGGGCGCACCTAGGCGCGCTCCAGCAGGCGTTCAAGATCTTGATCAACGCCTTTTACGGCTACCTGGCCTTCGGGCGGGGACACTGGAACGACTTTGCCGCAGCCGACCGGGTGACGGCGGAAGGACGACGCATCATCACACGCGTGCTCGAGCAATTGGAAGGGGCCGGCGCCTCGGCGTTGGAGCTGGACACCGACGGCGTGTATTTCGTCCCCCCGCCCGACGACCGACCCGACGCCGAGGAGCGCTTGCTGGCCCGGGTCACCGAGGGCCTGCCGCCGAGCATCCAGCTCGAGCTGGCCGGCCGCTACGCGGCCATGCTCAGCTACAAGATGAAAACCTACGCCCTGCTCGACGAGCGCGGGCGCCTCACCCTGAAGGGATCAGCCCTCCGCTCTCGCGGCTTGGAGCCGTTTGTGCGCCAACTCATCGAGGAAATCGTCCGCTTACTGCTGGCCGGGCGCCCGGCCGACGTCAAAACCGTGGTGGATCGCTGGCTCGATGACTTCGCGATGCATCGCGTCCACGTCCGCCTCTTCGCGCGCACGGAGACGCTGCAGGATCCGCTCGACACGTATCGGGAGCGCGTGCGGGCCGGACTTCGCAACCCCTCAGCGGCGTACGAGGTGGCCGCGGCGTCCGGGCGGACGCTGTTGCCGGGCGATCAGGTCACGTACTACGTGGCCGGACGCGGGTCGAATCCATCCGTCGCCGAATCGGCCAGGCTGGCGAGCCTCTGGAGTGCAGATCAACCTGACGAGAACACCGAGTACTACCAGACGAAGGTTCTCGAAGCCTGGGCGCGCTTTCGTCCCCTCACGGAGTTCGAGGGTCTCCGGCCGTACGTCGAGCCGCCGACGCCGCCGGGCTCGATGCAGCTCGAGCTGTTCCCGAATGCCGACGGGACCGCACCGGCCAGCTAGCGGTGCAGTTGGGATCGCTGCCCCTTCGAGGGGCAGTTGGCCGGAGCAATCCTCTAGCGGCGCCAGCCCCCGCCCGACCCGCCGGGGCCCCCGGGCCGGGGACCACGGTCACGGGTGCCTCCACCGCTGCCCCGCTGCGGCTGCGGCCGGGCTTCGTCGACTACAAGATTCCGGTCCCGGAACAACCGACCATTCAGCATCTCGATCGCCTTGGTGGCCTCTTCCTTGGTGGCCATCTCGACGAATCCGAAGCCACGGGGCCGGCCCGTGAACTGGTCGGTGATGATCCGGACGCTCTCGACGGTACCCGATTGCTGGAACAGCTCCCGAAGATCTTCCTCTGTGGCCTGGAACGACAGGTTACCGACGAAGAGCTTTGAGGCCATTTCTCGATCCTCCTCGCCCTGACTGCCCGGGGTGGCCTGGGACCCTGCTTCGAAACGTGCCCAAGATTAGTGACAGGAAGTAACGCATGTCAAGGTGCCTTCGCGGGCTGCCGACTCAGGGATACACCCTCTGGCGTGGCCCTCCGCCGCAATACAACTGCCCGTCAGGTAGGAGATCCGGGCCGAGACCGCAGCCCCCTGCACAGGGTCAGCCGCGCCACTTGGCGCAGCGGCCGACGCGGAGCGAGGTCGATGCCTCCGCGGCCGCGCGTCACTAAGGCGCCCGCTGAAACCGGGGGAACGGCGGAACGACGGGCGAAACCCCACCCGCCGCCTGACGGTTCGCTTCGGCCACGGCCTCGCCAAACTCATCGAGGCCGATGCCCCGCAGGCGACGGCCCGTCACGCGTGCCACTCCCTCGGCGAGCAAAGTACGAGCGCCCTTCGCATTTCGGTTCACCCAATGCTGATAGCCAACGGCAATCTGGATCAGTCCCTGCAGCGCCTCCCGCGTCTCACCGGACGCCTGGCGCCAGTGGGGCTCGAGCACCTCATGGGTCTCGAAGAAGAGACCCGCATCGAACAGGAGGGCGGCCGCATCGAGCGCCGCTTGGAGATTCCTCGACGACGAGTGCAGGGGCGCCGCCGCGAGGGCCGCGCTCGCGTGCTGGGCACGGGCCCGGATCACTCCGAGGTGGACGGACTCGTCGGGGGCGAGCCAGCGACCGGCGACCTCGTCGTCCCAGGCGACCCTGGCCAGGGTCCGGCGCGCCTCCGGATCGTGCAACGCCGCCAGAATGGCGTCGGCCAGCTGATTGCGCAGTCGCAGGGGCGGCAACGGCGGCGCGATCATTCGGTGGTCCGAGGCGGGGCCGCCTCGGGGCTGGGCGCCGGGCCTAGAACGCGGGCCACGTATTCGACACGACTACCCGCGAGGAGATCGTGAAGTGCCCGCTTGTCACGCCGCAATCCCGCCATGGCAAACCCCACGGCGAAGCTCGCCAGCGAGGCGAAGTAGCCGACGAATCTCAGGAGCGCCGCGCCGACGGGAAGCAGGCCGCCGTCGACGCTCGTCACGCGCACCCCGACCAACAGCTTGCCGATGGTCTGACCGCTCCCGCGCGCATGCAGCACGGTGGTGTACGTACCCGCAAATACCAGGGTGAAGGTCCACACCAACGGAAGGAACGCGTCGAGGTCCTCGACGTTGGGTCCCACGGTGGTGGCCGCCACCGAGCCGAACGAAACCTGGACGAGGAAGAAGATCGCAAAATCCGCGAGCGCGGCCACCGCGCGGATCCAGAAGCCGGCCGGTCGCGCCTCATCCATGGCGGGTATAATACGGCCATGATTTCCGTGACGGACGCTCAAAATCAGATTCTTGCGTCCATTGCCACCGTCACGCCGAACGAGATCATTCCCCTTCGCGCCGCCCTCGGACGCGTGCTGGCCCAGCGGGTGCGCGCCCCGTTCGATGTCCCTCCGGCCGACAACTCCGCGGTCGATGGTTACGCAGTATGCGACGACGATATTCCACGAGGGGGCACGCGCGATCTCGCCGTCGTCGCTGATCTACCCGCCGGCGCCGTCTTCGACGGAGCGCTGGCGCCCGGCTGCGCCGTTCGCATCATGACGGGGGCGCCAGTGCCGGCCGGCGCCGGTACCGTCTATGCTCAGGAAGTCGTGGAGCGCGTCGGCGACCACGTGCGCATCGGTCCGCTCGCGCGAGGAGTCAACGTGCGACGTCGAGGCGAGGACGTGTCGAGCGGGGACGCCATCATCGACGCCGGTTCCGTCCTCCGCCCTCAGGAACTCGGACTGATCGCCTCGCTGGGACTCTGCCAGGTGGCCGTCCACACGCGACCGCGCGTCGCGCTCCTGTCGACGGGCGACGAGGTGGCCGAGCCCGGCACCCCGCGAAAGCCGGGACAGATCTACGACGCCAACCGCTTCACGCTCCGCGCCTCCGTCGAGCAGTGCGGGGGCGCTGTCACCGATCTCGGCATCGTGCCCGATCGCCGCGAGGAGCTGCGGGCCCGTCTCCTGGAGGCGGCGGACATGGCCGACCTCGTGATTACCTCGGGCGGCGTTTCGGTCGGCGCGCACGACCTCGTCAAGGACGTGCTCGCCGAGATCGGCGGCATTGACTTCTGGCAGGTGGCCATGCAGCCCGGACGCCCCCTTGCCGTGGGGCGCCTCGGACAGGCCAACTTCTTCGGCCTCCCGGGCAACCCCGTCGCCTCAATGCTGACTTTCCTGCTGTTCGTGCGCCCGTCCCTTTACAAACTGCTCGGGCGGAGTCGCCTCTTCCCCGACCTCTACCCGGCGCGGGCCGCTGAGGAGATGCGCAAAAAGAGGGGACGCCGGGAGTTCAAGCGCGGCGTGCTGACGTGGAGCGGTGATGGCTGGCAGGTTCGCACCACGGGTCCCCAGGGATCCGGCATCCTCTCCTCGATGGTCGCCGGCAACTGTCTGATCGTGCTCGAGGAAGAACGGGGCGACGTGATGCCCGGGGAACTGATCCTGGTGGAACCGTTCTCTGGCCCGGCGACATGACCGACCGCGTCAGCGTTGAGCTGATCGACGCGCTCGCCATCGTCCTTCCCGACCTCGTCGCAGATGCGCGTCGACTTCCCCGCCTCGCCCACGCCGACGTGCGCGTCGAGATTACGGAAGGGCGATGGGCCTCCGCGGTGAACGGGGCCAGCCGCGCCTCGGGGGTGGAGGCGCGCCTCGCCCTCGGCGTTCGCGTGCTGGCCGGCGATCGTGCGATTGCCCCGGGCCATGTCGGAGTGAGCCTGGGCGCCGCCGACACCGAGAAGGTGGCCCGCGTGGTCAGGGACGCCATCGCCCAGGCCCATCGACGCGCCGCGATCAACGGCGAGATGAAGGCCACGACGCGGGAGAAGTTCGGCGCGCTTGGCTTCGCCCTCGCCGATACGCGCCTGCACTCGGTGGACGTTCGGCGCGACACGGTGCCCGCCGTCTACGAGCTCGATCCCCGCAGCGTGACTCTGGACCGCATGACCCGCAACACCCTGGAGGTCGCCCGCGACGTCGCGACGCTGGACACGCGTATCGCGCACAGCTACCTCTCCACGTCGACACAGCTCTCGCGGGAACTTTTCGTTTCCACGGAAAGCGCGGTGCTCGACCAGGCGTTTGCCCTCACCCAGGGGTTCGCCGCGGTGGTGGCCGTGTCCGGCGGCGTGAGCCAGGCGGCGAGCCGAAAGGCCATTGCCAGGCGGTCGACGCGGCGCTGGTGCCACTGGTCCGTATGTCCACCACGGTCTTCGCCGGGGGCGAGCGGCCAGCTCCTGAGATCCTCAAGGAGGTCGAGCGAGGGTACTACCTTGCGGGTCATCGCATCCCATCGATTGCCGAGAGCCGCGAGAACTTCCGGATTTCCACGCGAGGCGTGTACGAGATCCGGAATGGCGAGCTCGGCCAGCTCTTCCGCGATGGCGGGATGACTGCGGACAGCCGCACCTTTTTGCTGAACGTCGACGCGGTGGGCGCTGACTTCCGCCTCTTTCCGATTCCCAATTGCGGGACGGGTCAACCCTTGCAGTCTCGCAAGCTCGGCAATGGCGGACCTACCCTGCGCAGCCACGCTCGCGTGATCGGCAGCTGACCGGCATGCGCCTGTCCCTGATCGCCGTGGCGGTCGCCGGAGTTCTGCTCGTGGGTGCCTCGCCAGCGGCCCCGCCCGATCTTCCCGTGAGCTACGTCTCGGTCGACGAGCTGAAGAAGGCCATCGATAGCAAGCAATCCGTCGCCATCATCGACGTCCGCACGCCGCCGGAGTACGACGCCCTGCACATTGCCGGGGCGCGGTCGATTCCCCTGCGGAACATCCGACAGCGGGCCAAGGAGATCCCGCGTATCGGGCTCGTCATCCTCTATTGAACCTGCCCGCATGCACTGGCTCGGGGAGCCAGCAACGTGCTCTACGAGATGGGTTGGCGCAACCAGCGCGTCCTCGACGAGGGGCTTCCCGGCTGGCAGGCCAAGGGCTATCCGCTCGTGGGCACCTCCGCCAAGGCCGACGGGGCACGCTGACGCCGATATGGTCTCGGTGAGTGCGTTGGCGCAGGCCGCGCAGACGGCATTCGATCTCGCGCGGGCCGCTCCGGATGTGCGCGAGGTAGAAGTATTCGCCTCCGCCAACGGCCACTTGTTGAGCCGTCTCTGTTACACCTCGCACGTCCCCTGCAACGGTGTGGAGGAACCGAAGTCCACAGTGGGCCATGGACTGGGACTTCAAGCACTGTTCGATCATGGCGACGGGCCGCGCCTCGGGTTCGGGAGCGCGGCCGGCGACCTCGGAGTGGAGGCGGCCCGCCGAGCGCTCGCCCGGGCGCGCATGGCGGCTGTCGCCGATCCCCAGTTCGTCTCGCTCCCCCGACCGACTGGCGAGACTCGAACCCTCAGCGCATACCACGACCGCGCCCTCATGAGCCTCTCTGACGAGCGGCTGGTCGATGCGGGGTGGACGATCGTTCGCGGGGCGCTGAGGACATTCCTGACATCGGCCCGACTGGCGGAGTTGGCCGGCAGCGAGGAGGGGCTGGTTCGCCTGGGTCTCATTCTCGGGGGCGATGTCCGAATCCTCCAGGAGCGCATGGCTGTCATCTCGACTGGTCTGCCCGCCGTCCAGACCGACGAGTCGACTCTCATGTCTGCCTTCACCACCGCCATGGTCGAAGCGCGCGACGCCAAGGGCTCGGCGTGCTCCGTGGGAACGCGACTCGATCACTTCACGGACGAGGCGGGCGTCGAAGCGGCCTTGAGCGCCATCGGCGGCATTGAGGGCGAGCGGGTGCCGACCGGCGACTATACCGTGATCCTGGGGCCACAGCCGGTGGCCGACCTGGTCAACACTCTCTTGGCCCCGGCCTGCCGATCGGGAGCCTTCTACGCATCGAATACCCCCTTCCTCGGACGGCTCGGCCGCCTCAAGGGCAAAGGGGTGTCGTTCATGGAGAACGCCCGCGAGATCCTCGGCGTGGCGGAGGCCGACTGGGACGCCCATTTGAGGCGGGACGCCGCCAGGCGAGCGCATTGGGAGAAGCTCTCCTCGAGCTGGGGGTGGGAGACGAGCGGATCGTCGGGTCGCACGCGGGCATCGCCATCGGCGAGGATGGGTACAGCCAGATGGGCTTAGAGGCATGGCCGGCTTGCGGGCCTTGCCGAACATTTCGATCATCCAGCCCGCCGACGAGTTGGAGACGAAGCGAGAGCGGGCCAACGGGCTCGACGGCGTGCGCCACCGCTCGACGAAGAGATGCTGCTTCGCTGCGCGGGCCGGACCGGGCGTGTGGTGACGGTGGAGGACCATTCGATCTCAGGAGATCCGGGCCGCGCGGTGGCCGAGGTGCTCGGCGAACCCGGCTGCCCTCAAGCGTTTGGCGATCACCGGCTTCGGCGAGTCAGGCGATCCCCGCGGTCTCCATGCGAAACACGGCCTCGATCCGCTCAGGCATCGCCCTCAGCGTGAAGAAATTCCTCGATCGCTGATCGCCAGGCCCATGACGATCTCAGGCACCTGGACCACTCTCCAAGCGAGGCCGTGGGCGCGCCACGGGGTTGCCTGAGTCACCGCCACCCGCCGCGCCGCTGGACTTCTGCAAATCCAGCATGACGGGAAGATTCGGCGACTGGTACGTCATTTCCAGACGCGTAATGTGGGACATGTGGAGCACGATCTTTCGAATCCGCTCCACCGCCGCCAGCATCGTCTGCACGCGCCGCTGACTGCGCGGCCCGACCTCGCGAGCCAGCAGCTCGCAGTTGCCCATGATGACGGCGAGCGGATTGTTGATCTCGTGCGCGGTGGCGCTGGCGAGTTGCGCGACCGAGCGCAAGGCCTCCGCGCGCCGCTCGGCCTCCTCGGCCCGGCTGCGCTGGGTCACATCGAGGAAGGTCGCCAGGACCGCGGGCCCCCCCTCCCAGGAGATGATGGACACCAGGCTCTCGATCCACAAGTGTGAGCCGTCTTTGCGAACCGCCTCGAAGGCATGCCGGCGCGGCGCGTGTTCGCCCCGCAAGCGGGCCTCATAGTAGCGCGAGAGTTGCTCTCGTTCAGGGGACGCCACGAGAATGGTGCCCGGCTGGCCGATCAGCTCGCCGGGCCCGTAACCGAACAGGTCGGCCATCGCCTGGTTCACGGTGCGGATCACGCCCGCCTCATCGAGGATGTACACTCCCTCGATCGACCCCTCCAGCAGCTCGCGATACAGATACTCGTCCATGTGACCTCAGCTGATCGCCGGGGGAACCGATCCCAGGACTTCCGTGATGGCCGTCCGGATCTCGTCAAAGCGGAAGGGCTTCGAAATCATCGGGGCGCGGGTCTGGCGGATGAAGTCGGCCGTCTCGGTATCCGCGAAGCCCGAGATGAAGATAAAGCGGGGCAGCAGCTCCGGCCGCCAGCGGGCGACCTCGCGGTACAGAGCGGCCCCGTCGAGCTCCGGCATGACGAGGTCGCTCACGATGACGCGATACTCGCACTCCCGGAGGCGGGCCAGGGCATCGCGCCCGTGGGCAACGATCTCCACCGTCCAGCCGTCAAGCTCGAACAGGTCGCGGAGGAAGGCCGCGACGTCGGGCTCGTCCTCAACAAGTAGCAGCAGGCGATGGTCCGTCAGCGCGGAGGCCTCCCGTAAAGTGCCGTGCGGATCGACGCGAGCGGTGTCCGGCATGTTCGCCGTCGTCACGTATCCTCGGACAGTCACGGCGTGCCAGCCCATCCATCGTCCCTACTCCGACATCCTCAACAGGAGTCCGGAGCGCCGCGTACGGCGGACGGCGGCCACGAAACCCCAGTGGCTCAGGCCGAGATAGATTCCAGACAGGGCGAGCCCGGTGGCCACCGGCCAGCCGTCAGCCGCCGGAAAGCCGAAGTGTGCGCGGTACGCATCCAGGAAGTGCGTCAGGGGAATGGCGGCCGACACCGGCACGATCGGGGCCGGCAGGACGGAGACCGGGTAGTAGATGCCGGCGAGGACGAGGACAAAATTGACGCTCGCCCAGGCCGTGGTCTCCGCGCGGGTTCCGAAGAGTATCACCAGCGAGCATACGGCCACGCCGATGATCCAGGCGGTCAGGAAACAGCCGAGGAGAAAGATGCCCAGGGCCATCGGGCCACCCCGGAGCGCGTCGAAGCCGAACGCGGCGTGGGCCAGGCCGGCCAACAGGGCAAACACGAGGATCCCTCGCAGCACCCCGATGAGCCACGATCCCGTGGTGAGGTGGCGGACCCCGATGGGCGCCAGGAACTGATGCTTCATGGACTTGCTCCACACGTCGAAGAGCACGGCATAGGCCACGTCGAGCTGACAGACCTGCACGGTGGACAGCGCGATGGTCCCGGTGAGTACGAAGGCGGCCTCGGCCTCGTTCAACGTGAGGAAGCGGGACATGAGGCCGATGGACAGCACGCCCACCACGGGCCAGAAGGCGAGCTCGAACACGAAGAAGATATTCCGCGAGGCCATCAACAAGTTGCGCAGGGCAAAGGCCCAGATGGCCACCAGCTCACCGCGCCAGCTCAACGAACACCTCCTCCAGCTCCGGCTCCCGCACCTGGAGGTCACGGACGATCGTCCCCTCCTCGTGGAACAGGCGAAGCAGTTCGGGCAGCCGCTTCTCCGCCGTGTCCACGGTGCAGGTGAGCCAGCCATCGCTCACCTCACAGCGCAGCACTCCGGGCAGGCCCCCGAGCGCGGCAACGCGCCGCGAGGGCTCGAGACGGAACGCGATGACGTCGCCGATGCGGATCTGTCGCTTCAGGTCGTCGGCCGTGCCGCGGGCCAGGATCTGCCCGCGCTTGATGAAGGCGATCTCGTCGCACAGCTCCTCGGCCTCCCGCATGTAGTGGGTGGTGAGCACGATGGTCATGGCCCGCTCCCGCCGCAGCGCGGCGACGCGCCCGCGGATCCGGACCGAGACATCGGGATCCAGGCCAAGCGTCGGCTCGTCCAGGAACAGCAACTCCGGCTCGTTCACCAAGGCCTTGGCCAGAGCCAGTCGCTGCTTGAGTCCCGTGGACAGCTCATGGTAAGCGACGTGACGGTAGGTGGCCAGCTCGCACAATTCCAGGAGCGAGTCCACGCGCGTGCGCAGCACGGCGCCGGTAAGGCCGTAGAGGCGTCCGTAGAACGCGACGATCTCCCCCACCCGCATGCTCCACACGAACGACGCATTGCCGCTGGCCATGTTGAGGCGCCGCCGGACGAGGGCCGCCTCGCGGCGCGTGTCGTGTCCCAGTATCCTCACCACGCCTCCGTCTGGTTCGAGGAGGGTGGCGAGGATCGAGAGGAGCGTGGTCTTCCCGGCGCCGTTCGGCCCGAGCAGCCCGAAGATGCTTCCGCGTTGCACGTCAAGGGAAACACCCCGCAGGGCAGGGGTGGCCCGGCGCCCCAGCCAACCCATGCGAAAGGTCTTGACCACGTCGCGGATCTCGATGGCCAACATGATCCGGATGGTACCATTCGCGTCGTGGCGGACCAGTGGCGCTGCGCGCTGACGGACATCAGCTCCCCCCGCGCGGTGACGTCCCGCGGCCCGACGCAAACGACGTCCTCGCCGCGGGCGGTGCGCCAACGCTTCATCGGTGAGTGATCTCCCCCGCGAGGTGGAGGCGGCTAATGCCCGGTTCTACCGAGCGTTCGAGGCGCTCGACCTCGACCTGATGGACGCGGTGTGGGCGCACGGCGAGCACGTCACCTGCGTGCATCCGGGCTGGCCGCTGTTGCAGGGCTGGGCGGCCGTGCGCGACTCCTGGGGTGCGATCTTCGCCAGCACCGAGGAGATGCGCTTCACCATCTCCGACGTACGGGTGGTGGCCACGCCCGACCTCGCCGTGGTGACCTGCCGGGAGAACATCCTGTCGGGCGTGGCCGGGCGCATTGCCGTGACCTCGGTGCTCGCCACCAATGCGTTCGAGCAGCGCGCCGGCGGATGGCGGCTCATCCTGCACCATGCCTCTCACATCCTCGCTCCTCGGCCGGAATAGCCGGCCGCGGAAAGGGCGTGCGGCGATCTCGGGCCTCTCATGTCCTTAGCCGACGCGGACGATGGCGTTCTCCGGCAGGCGCTCGAGCAGCACGGCCAGCGCGCCCTCCAGATAGGTGGGATCACGCGACTCCAGGGTGACCTTGACCCGGTATTCCGGATTCGAAAACTCGGGATAGGATCCCAGCAGCAGAGACGGGAAGGCCACCAGGAGATCGTTCAGGTACGGCGCCAAGGTACCCTCGCCGACGCGCACGAAGACCTGGCGCAGATGAAACGGCTGATCGCGAAAGCGGTCGCGCAAGGCCTCGAACTTCTGGCGGAAAATCTCGGGTACCCCGGGCAGGACGTACACGTTGCGCATGAGGATGGTTGGGAACCGCACGTTCCCATCGGCCAACAACTCGGCACCCTCGGGGACTTCCGCCATCTTGAGGTGAGGCTCGGCCAGCACGCCTTGGTAGTAGCGCCCCAGCATGGCCACCAAGGCCGGATGGCGCGTCACGCGAACGCCCATGGCGCGGGCCACGCCCTCGATGGTCACATCGTCATGGGTCGGACCGACACCCCCCGAGGTAAAGACCACATCGAAGGCGCCGCTGAAGGCCGCCACCTCGCGGGCGATCTCGTCCACGTCGTCCGGGATCACGCTGATGCGTCGCACGTCGACCCCGAGACCGCGCAACTCGCGACAGAGGTAGGCGGCGTTGACGTCGGTAACCTTGCCGGAGAGGATCTCATTGCCGACAAGGATGATTCCCGCGAGCTGCGGCATCGCTTCCCGAATTCTATCAGCTTCAGGGCCGGCGCGGCGGTCTCGCCCTGGCCGATGCTAGAATGCCGTCCCGTGACTGACGACCTCACCGCTGACTGGAGCGACCCCATCTGCCTGAGGGGTTGGGCGCTGATCCTGGGCGCCTCCTCGGGTTTCGGTGAGGCGGCCAGCGTGGCCCTGGCGCGAGCCGGCCTCCACATCTTCGGCGTTCACCTCGATCGCAAAGCCACGCTCCCCAATGCCGAACGCATCGCCGCCGAAATTCGCGACCTCGGGCGCCAGGCGGTCTTCTTCAACATCAATGCGGCCGACGCCGACAAGCGCGCCGAGGCGGTGGCCGCCATGGACCGCGTTCTCGAGGAACGCGGTGAGCGAGGACGCGTTCGCGTCCTTCTTCACTCCCTGGCCTTTGGGACCCTCAAGCTCTACATCGCCGATCCCATGAAGGATGCAGTCAACGCGGCGCAGATGGACATGACCCTCGACGTGATGGCGCACAGCCTCGTCTACTGGACCCAGGAGTTGGTGGCCCGCGGGCTCATGACGCGCGGCGGGCGGGTGTATGCCATGACGTCTTCCGGAGGCGCGCGGGTCCTTCCCCACTACGGCCCGGTGTCAGCGGCCAAAGCGGCCCTGGAGTCGCATGTCCGACAGCTCGCCGCCGAACTGGCTCCGCTCGGGATCACCGCCAACGCCATTCGCGCGGGCGTCACCGCCACCCCCGCCGCCCAGAAGATTCCCGGGTACGAGTCGATTGCCGCCCAAGCGCAGCGCCGCAACCCTCAGGGGCGCATGACCAAGCCCGCTGACGTCGCCCGTGCTCTCGTCGTTCTCGCCCACCCGGACACCGCCTGGATGACCGGAAACATCATCGGCGTGGACGGCGGCGAGGACATCGTCGGGTGAGCTACCGCCAGAGCATCGTCCTGGGGCTGGTCCAGGGTCTGACGGAGTTTCTCCCGGTCTCTTCCTCAGGTCACCTGATCCTGGTCCCGCTGGTCTTCGGCTGGCCCGACCAGGGCCTCGCGTTCGACGCCGTCACCCACCTGGGTACCTTGGCCGCGCTGCTCGCCTACTTCCGAGGTGAGCTGCGGGCGCTGCTGGCCGGCACGCTGTCGCGGCGGTTGGCCCTGATGATCGCGGTCACCACGGTTCCCGCCGGCCTGGCCGGACTGTTATTCGGGAAGTGGATCGAGACGCACGTGCGTTCAGCCTTGGTGATCGCCATCACCACGGCGGGCTGGGGAATCGTCATGGGGGCGGCCGACCGACGAGCGCGGGCGGCGCCACCGGCGGGTGGCGAGCCGCTCGAGCGGCTCGCGTGGATGCAGGGATTCACCATCGGCTGCGCCCAGGCTCTGGCGTTGATTCCCGGCACCTCGCGCTCGGGAATCACCATCACCACCGGGCTCTTCACGGGGCTCGACCGGACCACCGCCGCCCGCTACGCGTTCCTGCTCAGCATTCCGATCACCGCTGCCGCCGGAGGATTCAAGATGCTCCAGCTCCTGCGCCAGGGCGTGGCACCCGGCGACGGAGGGCCGCTGCTGGTGGCGGTGCTGGTGGCCTTCGCCAGCGGTTGGTGCGCGGTGTGGTTCCTGGTGAACTACCTGCGCACCCGGTCACTGCTGCCGTTCGTGATCTATCGCCTAGCCCTGGCCGGGGTCATCGCGATTGCCGCGGCGGCAGGCGCCGTCAGCTGAGTGGAGTGTGGCGGCCACCGCTTTCAACCGCCAGGGCAGCACCGGCACTGAGGAGTTCGGCACTCCGACCGAAGGATGCGTCGGCCCGAAGGTGCGGGGTCAGCGGGCGGGCGCGGCCGGAATCCAAACGGCATTGCGCTCCTCAGACCCAGGGCAGGCCGAACGCGTGGCGCCCGCTCAGACCCAGGGCAGACCGAAGAGCTGGCAGGTGTTCTCCGAGAGGCGAAACATGACGTCGTCGACCGGCAACCGCTTCAGCTTGGCGATCTCTTCCGCCACCCGGCTGACCAGCCACGGTCCCGACGGCAGCCCCTCGAACTCTCCCTGGTAGGCCCAGGGGCCGTCGCTCTCCACCACGAGTGAGTCCAGAGGCACGGCGTCGACCATGAGGCGATCGCGCTCGCGGTACACGACCTCCGGCGTCACCGATACGAAGTAGCCAGCCTCCACGATGGCGCGGGTGACGCCCTCGGGGGCCTTGTGCCAGTGGAACACGGCGTGCTCGATCCGGTGCCGCTTCAGCGCTTCCAACGCGTCTGCGGCGGCGGCGTGCGGCGCGTGGAGAACGACCGGGAGATCCCAGTCGGCAGCGATGCCCAGGAGGCGGTTGAGATGGGTACGCCCCTTGGCCATCCGCGTGGTCGCATCGGCATCGCCCTCAAGCGAGTACCATGGCAAGCCGATTTCGCCGAGAGCGACGACATGCCCGCGGTGCTCGCGCACCTGCGCCTCCACTCGATCCAGATCGTGGTCGGTGAGCTGATTCCAGTCCGGATGGAACCCCAGGCACGCCCAGATCGCCTTGGGCATGGCTCTCGCCGCCCTCAGGGTCTTGTCGTTAGTGGCGGGATCGCACCCCACGGCCACGATGCCCCAGACGTTATATGTCAGCGCGACGCGGACCGCCTCGCGGGCGTCGGGATAGGCAGCGGCGTGCAGGTGACAATGGCTATCGATGAGCATGCGCGGCTCCCGATTCAGTTCCCGGCCACCACCATGCGCCCGATGAGGACCGTCGGCGCGGCGGTGCGGTCACGCAGGGTCAGGTCGTTGCCAATGCCTTCGATCCGCGTGAACATCTCCAGCAGGTTGCCGGCCACGGTTACTTCCTCGACCGGATGGGTCAACTCGCCGTTCTCGATCCAGAGACCGACCGCGCCGCGCGAGTAGTCGCCCGTCACGGCATTGACGCCGAAGCCGATCAGCTCCGTCACGTACAGGCCGCGCTTCACCGAGGCGATCAACTCGGCCGGCGTGGACGGTCCCGCCAGCAGCATGAGGTTCGTCGTGGCCACGGTGACGCCGCTGCCGTCGCGGACGGCGTGGTGCGTCGACGTCAGCCCGAGCTTGCGCGCGCTGTAACTGTCGAGCAGGTAGGACTCCAGCACTCCCTCCCGCACCAGCACCGTTCGGCGGGTGGCCAGTCCTTCGCCGTCGAATGGCCGCGAACCGAGGGCGCCAGGGATGAGGCCGTCGTCGACGACGGTGACTCGCGGTGCCGCGATCGTGGTCCCCAGCCGATCGAGGAGAAAGGAGGCGCGTCGATAGAGGCTCGGTCCACTGGCCGCGCCGGCCAGTGCTCGGATCAGGCTGGCGGCATTCTCGGGGTCGAAGATGACGGGGACTTCGGTGGTGCTGATCTTCCGCGACCCGAGACGCCGCACGGCGCGCGCGGCCGCGGTGCGCCCGACCGAAGCCGGATCTTCGAGGCAGGCGCGCTTGCGCGCGGTGGACCACCAGTAGTCGCGCTGCATCTCGCCGTTGGCCGCCGCCACCGGCGCCACACTGATGGTGAAGCTGGAGGTGGCGTACGCGCGGGCGAATCCGTGCGAGGTGGCGTAGGCGAAGCGCGCGCGGCGGTCGCCATACTCGGCCCCCTCCGAGTTCGTGATGCGTGGATCGCTTGCGAGAGCGGCCGCCTCGGCCTCCCGGGCGATGGCGATCTTGTCCTCTGGGCTCGTGGAGTCCCCGGCCACATCCTCCAAGTCGAGATCCGGCACGTGCTCGATCAGTTCGGCTGGATCGGGCAGACCCGCGTGGGGGTCCTCGGCGGTGATCTTGGCCAGCGCCGTGGCCTCGTCCACCACGCGTTCGAGCGACTGGGGCGACAGATCGGACGTCGATGAGGCGGCCGAGGCGAGCCCCACGAAGACCCGCAGGGACAGGCGCTGATCTCGCGCGTGAGTCACCGTCTCGACTTCGCCCAGACGCACCGACGCGCTGAAGTGCCGCTCCTCGATCAAGTACCCATCGGCGGCGGTGGCCCCTCGCGCACGCGCTCGACGGAGGACCTCGGCGAGCAGATCCTCGCGCATCCTCAGACCGAAGTCCCGCCGACGGTCATGCCGTCGACGCGAATGGTAGGCAAGCCCACCCCAACGGGCACCGACTGCCCCTCCTTACCGCACGTACCCACTCCCTCATCGAGCCTGAGATCGCGCCCGACCCGCGTCACCCTGGTGAGCGCCTCCGGACCGTTGCCAATCAGGGTGGCTCCCTTGACAGGAGCCGTCACGCGTCCGCCTTCGATCAAGTAGGCCTCGCTCGCCGAGAAGACGAACCTGCCGCTGGTGATGTCCACCTGGCCCCCGCCAAAGGCCACGGCGTATAGCCCCTGTCCGACGGAGCGGATGATGTCCGTCGGATCGTCGTCGCCGGCCAGCATGAACGTGTTGGTCATCCGCGGCATCGGGGGATGCGCGAAGGACTCGCGCCGTCCGTTGCCGGTGGGCGCCATGCCCATGAGGCGCGCGTTGAGCCGGTCCTGCATGTAGCCGGTGAGCACCCCTCTGTCGATGAGCACGGTGCGCCCGGTGGGCGTTCCCTCGTCGTCGACGTTGAGCGAGCCCCGGCGGTTGGCAATCGTCCCATCGTCGACGACGGTCACCAGCTCGGAGGCGACTTTCTGGCCGAGTCGGCCGGCGAAGGCGGACGTGCCCTTGCGATTGAAGTCCCCCTCAAGTCCGTGTCCCACCGCTTCGTGGAGCAGGATGCCCGGCCAGCCCGGCCCGAGGACGACGGTCATGGTGCCCGCCGGGGCGTCGATCGCAGCCAGTTTCAGGACCGCCTGCCGGGCGGCCTCGAGGGCAAAGCGGTGCCAGCGCTCTTCATCCAGGAAGAAGTCGAAGGCCACGCGCCCACCTCCCCCGTAGGTTCCGATCTCGCGCTTGCCGTTCTCCTCGGCGATGACCGTTACGTTCAGGCGGGTGAGCGGACGAACATCACCCACGGTCCAACCCGCCGCGGTGGCCATGAGGACCACCAGCTCCTCGCTGGCCAGGGTGGCGATGACTTGCTTGACGCGAGGATCGGCGGCCCGCGCCGCGGCATCGACCGAGCGGAGCAAAGTCAGCTTGCGGGCCAGATCGGTCACAGTCGGTGACTCGCTCAGCTCGTACAGATTGTGTGGGCGCCCGCCCGGGATGGCCACCACCGAAGTGGTGGAGGGGTGGTCGGCGATGGCCCTCGCTTGGCGCGCCGCCTCCTCGAGGTTGCCGATCGAAATGTCATCGGTGTGCGCAAACCCCGTCCGGACACCGGCCTGGGCCCGGACGCCCGCTCCCTGACCTACATGCCGAGCGGCCTTTTTGACTGTGCCTTCTTCTAGTACCAGCTCTTCGTTGACACGATACTCGAGGTAGATGTCCGCGTCATCGACCCGGCCCCGGAGGGACGAACCGAGCAGTCGGTCCATGAGCGCGGCCGTGACGTTGAAACGATCCGAGAAGAAGCTCTCAGGACGCTGGCGGGCAAGATCAGTCATTCACCAGGCTCCCCGGGATTGTGCGGCGGGTCCCAATGCTAGCGCGACCCATACCGAGTCCCCAACTTTTGCGGAGGGCTCAGATCATTGTACCTCCGCGCGATCGGGCGAGTCGGCCTCAGCGATGCGCCTGGATCGGGCGAATCGGCCTCAGCGGTGCGCCTGATACGCCTGGATGATCTCGTGAATGCGGCGCAGACCGAGCGTGAGCGAGGGCCCGGGAGCGAGGACATCGGCGCCGTCCAACTCGTGGATCTGACGGCCGCGAACGGCGGTGACGGCACTCCATCCCGGACGGCTCGCGATCGCGGGGATATCCACCGGCTTACCGCACCAGGACGCCAGGATGATCTCGGGATCGCGCCGCACGACCTCCTCGGGGGCGATCCGCCGTCCCGTCGCCGATGGCTCGCCCCGGAGCTCCGCGAAAACGTCGCGACCCCCTGCCATCTCGATCAGCTCTGAGACCCATCGGATGCCGACGATCAGCGGATCGGGCCACTCTTCGAAATAGACGCGCGGTCGATCGGGCCAGCCGCTCACGTATTCGCGAATCTGACGCGCTTCGTCGGTCATGTCCCCAACAATGGCGCGGGCCCCCTGCTCGCAACCCACCGCGCCACCGATGAGCAGGATGGCGCGGAGGACCTCGTCGAATGACCGTGGGTTGGTACAGAGCACGTTGACGCCGGCGCCGATCAGGTCGGACACGACCGCGCGCTGGAGATCGGAGAATGCCAGCACGAGATCGGGCTCCAGAGCCAGGATGCGATCGAGGCGGAACGTCGTGAAGCCACCCACCCGTGCGCGCGCGCGGGCGCCCTCCGGCCGCCGGGCCATGCCGGGGACGCCGACCACCCGCTCCCCCGCCCCGACGCCAAACGCGATCTCGGTCGCGTCAGCGGTGAGGCAGACGATGCGCCGGGGAAAGTCTACGCCCGTCTCACCGTACATGGCTTCAGCAAGGGCGGCCCCCGACATGGCCCGCCAAGGCCCCCGCGCTCGGCACGCCTCGGGGAACTCGGAGCCGCTCCGCCATCCGCCACGCTCCCCGGTCATCGGAGGAGCCGCGACCGCCCCCCCCGAGCGTTCCCCGGAACGGATTGCTCCGGCGGAGCCGGCGCTCGCGTGGGAGGGTGCTACGACACGTCACGAGCCAGAGTACGCCTCGCGGCGCGCCAGGCCCCGCTGGAACGCGAGGTAGCTCTCGCGCGTCATAGGAGGCCGAGCCTGGGCGAGCACGTCACGGGCACCGCGCGCCCCATCGGCCAGCATGTCCACCGCCATCGCGGCTAGCGCCTTCGCCATCACCACGTAGGCGAGTGTTTTGTCGACGATCGCGAAGTCCGCACCGTGTCCGGATCCGGTGGCCCCTCCCATGTAAGGGTGCAGGATCGGCATGATCTGGCTGAGATCGCCCATGTCAGTGGAACCGGTCCGGTGGCTGACTTGCCGGTAGTGTTCCTCGCCGACGAGGCCGACCGCCGTCTCGCGGAAGTAGCGAGCCATGGTCGGATCGCACTGCATGGGGAGATAACCTGGGAGCGTCTCGATCTCCACCTTGGCGCCCAGGGCCAGCGCCCCCGCCTTGAACGCGCGATCGACTTTGCGCTCGGCATCGAGGATCGCCTCGACACTCCGTCCGCGCACGTAGGTCTCGATCCGCACCTCGCCCGGGATCACATTGACCTGGGAACCGCCGTGGGTGACGATCGGGTGCACGCGGATCGTGTCCTCGTCGCGGAAGGTTTCGCGGATGGCGTTGATGGCGCTCAGCCCGATGGTCGCCGCGTAGAGCGCATTGACCCCGAGGTGAGGCGCGCCTCCGGCGTGAGCCGCCTGTCCGACGTAGCGCACCGTTTTGACGATACAGCCGTTGTTCGAGGTCGGCACGCCCGCCCGCCCGTCTTCGGGGCGCGACGTGAGATGAATCATCATGGCGAGGTCGACGTCGTCGAAGTGCCCGAGGCGCAGCAACTCGGGCTTGCCTCCGAGGAACTCGAGAGCGCCCTTGCGCGCCTGGTCCACCCGCCACGCAATATCGCCGTACTCCTCGGCGGGCACCGCGAAGAAAACGACGCGCCCGGTCAGATGCTCGAAGGCCTTGGCGTCCACGAGTCCCATGGCCGCCCCCAGCAGGCCGGCCACTTGGGCGTTGTGGCCGCACGCATGCGCGGCGCCGGTCTGCGCGTCCGCCTCGGGGTGTCCAGACACCACTAATGCGTCCAGCTCCCCCAGCACGGCGAAGGTCGGCCCTTCGTGGTCTCGGCCGGGCAAATCGGCGCGCACGCCGGTGAGGGCGAGGCCGGCCTTGGGGCTCAGGCCGAGTCGGCCCAAGGTCTCCTCGACCAGGCGCGCGGTCCTCACTTCCTTGAAGCCCAGCTCGGGATGTCGGCGGATCGTCTCGCCGAGAACGATGACTTCCTCAGCCCGGCGGTCGATGGCCCGGAATACGTCGCGCTTGATCTCGTCTCTCGTCATGAGCGTCGCCTCGTGAGACAACGGTGGAGAAAGCTTTCGAACGGTCAACGAAACCCGGCGGGGCTATCCAGTCGTTCATCACCGTGGCCGGTCGAGAGCCTCGCGGAAAGCGCGCACCGCCGAAGCGGGAGACTCCGCGGCAAGAATCGCGGAGATGACGGCTACGCCACGCGCGCCCGCGCCTCTGACTTCTTCGACCCGCTCGGGCGTGATTCCGCCGATGGCGATCACGGGGATGCGTACGGCCCTCGCCACGCGCCCGAGCGCCCCGAGCCCCTGCGGTGCGCCGTAGGCGCGCTTGGACGGCGTATCGTACACCGGCCCGAACGTCACCCAGTCGGCGCCGGCGGCTTCCGCCTCGATCGATTCCTCGAGCGAATGAACGGACGCGCCGATCAGCATGCCGTTCTTGACGATACCGCGAATGTCGCTGACCGGCAGTGAGGTCGAGGTCCGCTGGACACCGCCGGCGCCCACGGCGAGGGCGACGTCGACGCGGTCGTTGACCACGAACAGGCAGCGGGCCGGGGTGATGGCCGCGAGCAGCTGACGACACAGCGCGGCCACCTCGAGCGCGCCGAGGTCCTTTTCGCGGACCTGGACGGCGGGAAGTCCCGCCACCACGCAGTCACCGACGAGGCGCACCAGATCGCGGCCGCGGGTCTGGTGGCGATCGGTGACGAGGACGAGTCTCAGCTCGTCCAATCGGGGACGCCCTCCAGGGGCGACGACGCCGTCGCGTAGAGCTTCTTGCTCATGCGTCCCGCCCGGAAGGCCAGACGCCCCGCCTCGACGGCGAGCTTCATGGCTCGCGCCATCGCCACCGGATCGCTGGAGCTGGCGATGGCCGTGTTCATGAGCACGCCGTCGCAACCCAGTTCCATGGCGATAGCCGCGTCCGAGGCCGTCCCCACTCCGGCATCGACGATCACCGGGACGGAAACCGTCTCCAGGATGATCTTGATGTTGTACGGATTGCGGATGCCGAGGCCCGAGCCGATGGGAGCGCCCAGTGGCATCACGACAGCGGCCCCGGCGTCTTCGAGCCGCTTGGCCATGACGGGATCATCATTCGTGTAGGGCATGACGGTGAAGCCGTCCTTCACGAGCGTGCGGGTGGCTTCGAGCAGGCCGACCGTGTCCGGGAAGAGCGTGCGCGCATCGCCGATGACCTCGAGCTTCACCAGCTCGCCGAGCCCGGCCTCCCGCGCCAGATAGGCCGTGCGGATGGCCTCGTCTGCCGTGTAGCAGCCGGCGGTGTTCGGCAGCAGGGTGTAGCGCTGGGGATCGACGTAGTCGAGCAGCGACTCGCCACCGGACAGGTTGACGCGCCGGACGGCCACTGTCACAATCTCGGCCCCGGACGCCTCGATGGCCTCGCGCATCAGTTTGTTCGTCGAGTACTTCCCGGTGCCCACGATGAGGCGCGAGCTGAACTCCTTGCTTCCCAAGGTCAGGTTCGTGTCGTGCATGTTCTGTCTCCTGCTTGGTCGCCGCGCCACGGTGCGGCGCCGTTCCTCGACGCTTATGCGCCGCCGCCCATCGGACGCACGATCTCCACGCGATCGCCCTCGGTGAGGTGTGTGCAGCCGTAGGTGCTCTTGGGCGTGATGTCGCGGTTCACGGCCACCGCCGTGTACTGGCGCGGCACTCCCAGTTCGGCGAGGAGGGCTTCCACGCTGAGCCCGTCGCTCACCTCCATGCCCTTTCCGTTGACCGTGATCCGCATTCGTCGCTGCTCCGTCCACAACGTTGATCTCACCGGGCCGCCCCGAAAACAAAACGGCCGCTGCCCTCGGGCGCGGCCGTCAACCTTCCCGGCGTCGTGTTCCCTTCGCTGGCATTACCCAGAGCAGGTTCGAGGGGTCCCGGGCCGCACCCGGTTCTCAGGAAACCTCCCCCCACGGCGTCGAACGCAGTATATACCCTAGACGGCGTCTGCGATGGCCTGGACCGCGCCCGGGTTCTCGAGCGAGGAGAGGTCGCCCGCTTCTCGGCCGAGATACGTGGCGCGGATCACACGGCGCATGATCTTGGCGCTGCGCGTCTTCGGCAGCTCGCGCGCAAAGAGGACGCGCTCCGGCTTGAGGGCCTTGCCCATCTGCCGGGCCACGCGTTCCGACAGCTCCGCTCGTAGCGGCTCCGAGGGCCCCTGGCCAGGCTTGAGCACAGCGAAGCAGACGATGGCCTCCCCCTTGACCTCGTGCGGAACGCCGATCGTCGCCGCCTCCGCCACTGCCTCGTGCCCGACCAGCACGGACTCCACTTCGGCCGGTCCCAGGCGCTTGCCGGCGATCTTCAGGGTGTCGTCCGACCGACCCTGGACGAACCAGAAGCCGTCGCCGTCCACGTAGGCCCAGTCGCCATGCACCCAGACGTCGGGCCAGCGCGACCAGTACGTCTGCTCGTACCGGTCTGGATCCTTCCAGAACCCGGCGGTCATGCCAGGCCAGGGGCGCGTGATGACCAGCTCGCCAACCTCCTCGCGCACGGGCTTCCCCTCGTCGCCGAAGACCTCGGCGGCCATGCCGGGAATCGGGCCGGTGAACGAGCAGGGCTTGAGGGGCATACTGGGGAACGAGGCGATGATGCCTCCAGAAATCTCGGTGCCGCCCGAGTAATTCATGATCGGCACGCGGCCCTGCCCCACCGTCTCGAAGAGCCAGCGATAGGGCTCCGGATTCCAGGGCTCGCCGGTGGACCCGAAGATCCGCAGGCGACTGAGATCGTGACGGCGTGGCCAGTCGGCCCCGTGCGGCATCAGAGCGCGCACGGCCGTCGGCGACAGTCCCATCACCGTGATGCGGTGTCGATCCGCGAGGTTCCACAGCCGATCGGGCCGGGGATAGTCGGGCACGCCTTCGAAGAGCACCGCGGTGGCTCCGTGCAGCAGCGCCGCCGCGATCAACATCGGCCCCATGAGCCAACCCAGATCGGTCAGCCAGAAGAGCCGATCGCTCTCGCGCATGTCCATGACGAACGCGAAGTCGTGTGCCGTCTTGATGGCGAACCCAGCGTGCGTGAGGACGGCGCCCTTCGGACGTCCAGTCGTGCCCGACGTGTAAATGATGAGGAGCGGGGCGTCGGGGGGCGTCGCCTCCGCGGGCCCTTGTCCACCGTTCGCCGCCATGACCTCCTCCCACCAGAGGTCGCGCCGCTCAATCCACGGCACGTCGTGACCTTGGCGGCGGACGACCACCACGTGGCGCACGGACGGCGATGCGTCGGCGGCCGCATCGGCGGTTTGCTTCATGCGCACCACCTGACCGCGCCGCTGGAAGCTGTCAGCCGTGATCAGGACCTTCGCTTCGCAATCTTGCAGGCGCGACGCCACGGCCTGAGCGCCGTAGCCGGAGAAGCACGGCGTGTAGATAGCGCCAATGCGCGCGATGGCGAGCGTGGCGATCACCGCCTCCGGGCACATTGGAAGGAAAACCCCGACGCGGTCGCCGACGCTCACGCCCAGGCGGCGAAGCCCATGGGCCAGCCGCGAGGTCTCCCGGGCGAGCTCCGAGTAGGTGAGCATTCGCGTCGCACCGGCGTCGTCTTCCCAGACGAGCGCCGTCTTGCCGCCGCGGCCAGCCTCGAGGTTGCGATCGAGACAGTTCACCGCGAAGTTGAACTCCCCCCCTTCGAACCAGCGCGGCCAGGCGATGCCCCGCGAGGTGTCCAGCACGCGGCGAAACGGCTTGGTCCAGTGCAGGGCGAATTCGTCGTTGACCGCCCGCCAGTACCACTCGGGATCCTCGACCGAACGGCGCTGCAGGTCAGCCAGGGAGACCACGTCCAGCTTGCCCATGAAGGTCGCGATCCGCGTCTTCGCGGCGAAGGACGCCGTCGGTCGCCAGATGATCTCGCTGCGCTCGGACATAGCTATCGTCTCCTGGCTGTCGACTTACCGCGCGACCAGCTTACTGCGGTGGCGACGCGGGACAATCCCCCGACGCACCACGGCCTCTTGACATCTATACTCGTCTTATGTTTAGTATATACCGCATGGACCGGCGCCAACGCGTGACCTTCCTCACTGAGGCGGCCCTTCCTGACCGGGAGCACGGTGTCCCGAATGCGGTGAATGCACCATCCAGTCCGGTGGGCGTCACCAAGGTCCGAGTGCCCGGGCGAGGGAGCACGACCTTGATGCGGGTCATGCAGACCAACGCGTGCTCCCTTTCGTGTGGTTACTGCCCGACGTATTGCGGCGGCAAGGTGAGGCGAACCGCCCTCGCTGCCGAAGAGATCGCGGCGGCGTTCATGGAGCTTCATCGAGGAGGCGTCGCCCACGGCCTCTTCCTCACCTCCGGCGTTCCCGGCCGGCCCTACCGGGCGATGGACCGCATGCTGGCGACGGTCGAAGTGCTGCGGCGGCGCCACCGCTTTCGCGGCTATGTCCACCTCAAGATTCTCCCCGGGGCCGAGCGCACCCAGGTCGAGGCCGCATGCGCGTTGGCCAATCGCGTGTCCGTCAATCTCGAAGGCCCGGCCGACAGCTACGTCCGGACGCTGTCACGCGACAAGGATTTCACTGGCGATCTGCTGCCGGCTCTGGAGCTCGCCGGCCGGCTCTCGCTCGAGAGTGGCCTCAATCCTCACCCGGCGCGCGTGCGATCGGCTGGCACGACCACGCAGTTCGTCGTGGGCGCCGCCGGCGAGCGCGACCGGGACATCCTCAGCCTCGTCGCGCGGCTCGAAGGCCAGCGACTGCTGCATCACGCCCACTTCAGCGCCTTCCAGCCTGTCGTGGGAACGCCGATGGAAGGACGGCCGCCGACACCGCCCATTCGCGAACTCAGGCTCTACCAGGCGGAGCATTTGCTCCGGCACTACGGCTTTCGCTACGACGACCTCGTGTTCGAGGCCGATGGAAACCTCGCTCTCGAGCGCGATCCCAAGACGGCGTGGGCACTCCGTCACCCCGAGGTCTTCCCCGTGGAGATCAGCGGCGCGCCGTACGAGCTCTTGCTGAGAGTGCCCGGGGTCGGACCGCGGGCGGCCCGGACGCTCTTGACGGAGCGACGCTGGGTCAACTTGCGCGGCATTGACGATCTGAAGGGGCTCGGCGTCGACACGGTGCGCGCTGCGTTCTTCCTCACGCTTCGCGGGCGGCGCCTGGCATCACAACCCGCTCCCGAGCAGCTCCGACTGTTCCCTCCGGGAGGGCACCTCACCCAGGCACCGTTCAAGACAGTCGTTCCGCCCTGCGCCTATCGCTGACCACCCCGCGTCGACGGCGGCGCGGCCATCGAGATTGGGGCCCAGCTCAGGTCTCCAACCCCCCCTGGCGCCCCACGATCCTCGCTCGCGTCTAGCTGACCGCCGAGGATTCTAGCCGGCGTCTAGCTGACTCCCGAGGACGCCTGGCTCGGTGGTGGGGAGTTGGCAGGCGTAGTTACGGCAGACGTAGCCCGTGACCCGACCATCCAGCGTTCCGCGTCCTTCCAGCAACGGAATGCCGGCCGCGGTTTTCCGATCCCCTTCCACTGCGCCGACCACGGCGCGGTTCGGAAGGTAACGCCCGAAGACTTCCTCGGCCAGCGGCGACCAGCCACCTTGGGGCGCCGCGATCAGCGCCACCTCCACGACGGGTCCCAGGTGAAAGTCGAGGGCGCCGAGGAAACGGCCGAATCCGGCGCCGTAGCGCGACATGAGATCGGCCATGGGGCGGAGCGCCTTGACGGCGTTGTCCTCGTAGCGTGGCTCGCCCAAGAGCAGGGCCAGGCGAAGCAGCGCCTCGATGGCCACGGAGCTGCCGCACGGGACAGCATTGTCGTAGAGATTTCGAGGTCGCACGATGAGCGCCTCATGATCCTTTCCCGTGTCGTAGAACCCTTCGATAGCATCGTCCCAGAAGAGCGCCAGCATGACGTCGGCGAGCGCTCGGGCCTCGTCGAGCCAGCGGCGCTCGAAGGTGGCTTCGTACACGGCGACGAGCGCCAGCGCCACCATGGCGTGGTCCTCGAGATAGCCGTTGAGCTTGGCCTCTCCGCCCTTCCAGGTTCGCTGCAGGCGACCACCACTGCGCATCGCGGTGAGCACGAAATTGGCGTTGCGCACGGCGGCCGCCACGTAGTCGGCGCGCCCCAGCGCCCGGCCCGCCTCGGCGAACGCGCGGCAAGCCAGCCCGTTCCAGGAGGCCAGTACCTTGTCGTCACGCCCGGGGTGCACGCGACGTTCGCGCGCGTCGAAGAGTTGCCGGCGCGCGGCGGCGATTTGCTCGGGCGCCGGCTCCTCGGCCACGAAGAGAATGTTTTTGCCTTCGAAGTTGGGGCCGCGGTCGACGCCCCAGTAGCGCAGCGCGGCTTCCGCGTCCGGCGGCGGCAGAAGTGACCGGATTTCCTCCTCCGTCCACACGAAGAATTTGCCCTCGTGCCCTTCGGAGTCGGCGTCCTGGGCCGAGTAGAAGCCTCCCGCGGGATCCGTCATCTCTCGCAGGATGTAGTCGAGGGTCTCCTCGGTGATGCGGCGATATTCCGGGTCGGCGAAGGCTAGCCATCCGGCCAGGTAAAGCGACGCGAGCTGCGCGTTGTCGTAGAGCATCTTCTCGAAGTGTGGGACCAACCAGTGCTCGTCCACGGAATACCGCGCGAAGCCGCCACCGAGCTGATCGTACATCCCGCCGCGGGCCATGCGGGTCAGGGTCGTGGTCACCATCTGGCGCGCGCGCGGGTTGCCTGTGCGCGTCCACATTCGGAGCACGAAGTCCCAGATCATCGGCTGCGGAAACTTGGGCGCGCCGCCGAGCCCGCCCTGGGCGTCATCGAACTGTCCGGAGAGCGACTGGAACGCTGCGAAGAGAACGTCGTCGGTGAGCAGCTGCACGGAGCCGCGCAGGCGCTCGGACTGCCCCAGATGCTCGGAGATCCGGCGCCCCGCCTCGATCACCTCGCCGCGTCGGTTCCTCCAGGCCTCGGCGATGCCCTCGAGCAGGCGCGGGAGGCCGGGCAGTCCGTGGCGATCGGTGGGAGGAAAGTACGTCCCTCCGTAGAACGGGGTACCGTCCGGCGCGAGAAACACCGTCATCGGCCAACCGCCACGCCCGGTGAGGGACTGTACCGCCTGCATGTAGATGTGGTCCACGTCCGGGCGCTCCTCGCGGTCGACCTTCACGTTGACGAAGTAGCGGTTCATAACCGCGGCGATGTCCGGATTCTCGAAGGACTCGTGCTCCATAACGTGGCACCAGTGGCAGGCCGAGTAGCCGACGGACAACAGGATCGGCTTGTCCTCGGCACGAGCCCGGGCCAGGGCCTCCTCACCCCACGGATACCAATCGACTGGATTGTGCGCGTGCTGAAGGAGGTAGGGACTCGTTTCGCGGGCGAGCCGGTTGGAGGCCATGATCGCCCTAGCGCGCGAAGGGCAGCGCGCTCACCGTGGCCGTCACCCGGCCATCCCCAGCGCTGACTGCCACTGCCGTTCCTGGTTCGGCGTGCTGACGCCGGACAAAAGCCAGAGCAATCGCACGCCCGAGGCCGTACGACCACGCCGCGCTCGTCACCTTGCCGACCTCCGTCTCGCCGACGTGCACCCGGGCCCCGGCCTCCGGCACCGCGTCGCCGTCGAGCAGCAAACCACGGAGGTGGCGATTCACGTGACCGCGATCTCGAATCCTCACCACGACCTCCTGGCCGATATAGCAGCCCTTGGTGGACGAGACGAGCTCGGCGAGCGGAATCTCCGACAAGAGCACGCTGCCGTCGATGTCGCGACCATAGACGGCTGTCCCTGCCTCGAGGCGCAGCGACTCGTGGGCGGCGATCCCCACTGGGCGAGCCCCCGCTGAGGTCAGCTCCTGCCAGAGGCGCGGAGCGTCGACCGCGGCGGCGATGAGCCAGAATTCGACCTCGCCGGTCTCGATGCCTCCCCGGACGAGCCGCGTTTCGACGCCGTCGATGGACGTCTTCAGCTCCGACCATATCGCGTCGGCCGGGAGCGTGGCCCCGAGCCGGTTCAGGGTGGCCGGCGCCTCGGGGCCCGCGACCACGAGAGTGGCCGTCTCCGCCGTCGCATCCTTCAAATAGGCCTTCTCCGAGAACAGGTACCGATCGAGCATCTCCAGGGTCGAGGCCGCCATGCCGGGAGGTGTCAGGGCCAGGATTTCTTCCTCCCCCACCAGGATCACCAGGATCACCTGCACCTTGCCGTGGATGTCGAGCAGCGTGGCGCGACACCCCTGGCCGACGGGGAGCGACGTGATGTCGTTGCTGAGCATCGCGTGAAGGAAGGCCGCGCGATCGCGCCCAGTCACCCTCAGCGCGCCGAGATCGCCCCGATCGATCAGTCCTACGGCGCGGCGGACGGTCGCGTACTCCTCGGCGGGATCGCCATATGAACGCGGTCGCGTCCATCCGTCGCGCTCTTCGAGGATCGCGCCCGCAGCCACGTGGAGGTCGTGAAGCGGGAGCCGGTTTGACATGGCGTCATTCTACCTGAGCGGCGTGATAGACTCCGCTCCGGTGCGTCCGCCCGACCCGCGAACGATCCGCGCCTTTCAGCGCCGGCTGCTCGCGTGGTACGCCGACCACGGGCGGAATCTTCCCTGGCGACGGACGCGCCATCCCTACCGCATCCTGGTTTCGGAGATCATGTTACAGCAGACGCAAGTCGACCGCGTCCTACCCAAGTATCGCGAGTTTCTCCGGCGGTTTCCGACGCTCGCGAGCCTCGCCGCGGCCCAGGTCGACGAGGTGTGCCGCCTCTGGTATCCGCTCGGTTACAACATCCGGCCGGTGCGGCTGCACACGATTGCGCGGGAGACGCTGGCCCACTACCGAGGCCGTCTTCCCAACGACGCGCTGGGACTCCGGCGCCTCCCCGGTGTGGGCCGCTATACCGCCGCCGCCATCCTTTCCTTTGCTTACGGCTGCGACGAGCCGATTCTCGACACCAACGTGCGTCGCGTCCTGGGCCGGGTCTTCGTCGGCGCCCGACGACTCGCCCGCCTCCGCGGCGACCGCCCTCTTTGGGATTTGGCCGCCGCGCTGGTTCCGCGGGGTCGCGGCTATGACTTCAACCAGGCGTTGATGGACTTCGGCGCCACCTGGTGTACGCCGCGCCGGCCTCGGTGCGGCGCCTGTCCGCTCAGACGGATCTGCGTCAGCTACCCGCTGAGGTGAAACACTCATGCCCCTCATCGAGGTGGCCGCCGCCGTGATCCAGGATGAAGCGGGCCGCTACCTCATCACCCGGCGCCCCCACGGAACACATCTCGCAGGATTGTGGGAATTCCCCGGTGGCAAGCGCGAGAGAGGCGAGAGTCTGGACGCCTGCCTGCGCCGCGAACTTGCGGAGGAGCTGTCGGCGATCTTCAGCGTCGGAGAGGAGCTCGAGACCATTCATTGGGCGTATCCAGAGAAAACTGTCGTCTTGCACTTCTTTCGTTGCCGGCTCGAGGCGGGGAGGGTTGAACCGCGGGAGGCCCAAGAAGTGGCGTGGGTACCGCCCGAGCGCCTCGGCGACTACGCCTTCCCGCCCGCCGACGAGCCCCTGGTCACGCGGCTCCGGAACGCTTCGCGCGAGATGGCATAGAGTACGGCGTGGATCCCGCCGTACACCTCCACGAGGCCCTCGTAGCCCATGCCGAGCTTCTCCATCACCCGATGCGATGCGCGATGCTCCGGCTTCGCCACGGCCACAATGCGCTTCAGCCGTGCGACCTCAAAGCCGTGGCGAAGGGCCGCCTCTCCTGCCTCGGTCGCGAGCCCCTGGCCCCAGTATGGCGTGTCGAAGGCGTACAGGATCTCGACGTCTGGGAGATCGGGCAGGTACTTGAGCCCGCACTGTCCGATCAGCGCGCCGGTTGGCTTGTCGAGCACCGCCCACACCCCGAAGCCATGCTCCTTCCAATGGTTTACGAAGAGCTCGAGCGCCGCGCGCGAGCGCTGGGCAGCCACCTCGCCGAGGAAGGGACCACCGGCCAGGAATTGGGTCACCTCGGGCTTCGCATAGATGCGAGCATGCTCGACGGCATCGTCGCGGGCAAAGGGGCGCAGCAGGAGTCGCGCGGTCTCGATGGTGGCCATGGCGAAGCGGGTCTTTAAACGCGCTGAGCCGGCCGGGGCGCGAGGCTGGCCATCAGCGCTCCGTGCACCATCGTCACGAGTGACACGATGTCGAAGGTCGGAAGCCCGGTTTCGCGCTGGATGTCGGCCGTGTACGGCGGCATGTTGGTGCATTCGAGCACAATCGCGCCGACGTCGGGGAACTCGGCGACGAGGCGTCGGGCCACCGCGATGTGCTCGGTCCGGGCGCGGTCCACGTCCAGCACCAGCTCATCGTCGAGCAAGACCCGCGTGAACTCCTTCTCGGTCTCGAGCCCGGTCACCGCGGTGGGAATGTCGCTGCCGATGCCGGCGCCGGCGAAGTGCTCGGCCGTCAGACTCGAGGCGTCGACGGTCATGATGCCCACCCGCCGGCCGGGGGCCAGCATCCGATGGACGAGCGGCACGAGGAGCAAGCTGGACGTGAACACCGGAATCGCGACCGCGGCACTCAGCTCGCGCTGGAACTTCGCCAGGAAACCGCAGTTGGTGGTGATGGCTCCCACGCCCTCTTGCTCGAGGGCCTTGGCGCCGGCGAGGAACGCCGGCAGCAGCGCCGCTGCGCCCCGCCGCACCACCAGGTCCGGGGCGGCGCCCGTCACGCGGTGATAGCGCACAGGGAATGGAAAGGTCGTGGCGTTGCCCATGTCCCCCGCGATCCGAGGGAACCGCGTGTCCAGCATGAGGATCCCCACGGTGAAGCCGTACTGATTGAAGCCTCCGCGCATCCGCCCGGTCGTCACGCCGCTTACTCTACATCAGGCGGCCGCCCGATCCTTGAACCGGATCACCCGGCAGCGGTAGGCTAGCGCTCGCACCTCCCGACGACAGGACTTCGGAGAGCGTGCGGGCATGGCCTGGGGAGAAACCCAACTGGAGAGAGACCATGACCAGGCCTGGAGACCGATCATGGCCAAGCGCATCAGCATCGAGAGCACGGCCGAGGCGTATCTCGAGCTTCTGGCCGCTCGTGGCGTCGACTACCTCTTCGCCAACGCCGGCACCGACTTCGCGCCCCTCATCGAGGCCTACGCCAAGCGTTTCGCCGAAGGGCATGTGCGGCCCCGCCCGATCACGGTACCGCATGAGGTGCCGGCTGTCGCCATGGCCCACGGCTGTACCATGGTCACCCGCCGGCCTCAGGCGGTGATGGTGCATGTCATCGTGGGCGGCGCGAATGCGCTGGGGAGCATCATCAACGCGGCGCGCGCCAACGTGCCGATCCTCATGACGGCCGGCCGCACTCCCCTCACCGAGGGCGCGCTGCCCGGAGCTCGCGATCGCCAGATCCACTGGACCCAGGAGTCCTTCGACCAGGCGACGATGTTTCGCGAGTGGGTGAAGTGGGACTACGAGCTGCGAAACTTCGCCCAGCTCGAGAGCGTGGTCGACCGCGCGCTGTCCATCGCGTGCGTGGCTCTGGCTGTCGCGCTGCATCGGCGACGTTCTCGACGACGAGACCATCGTCGTGAACGAATACGATCTCCACACCGCGCAGACGTGCATCCGGCGACCCGGCCACTACTTCGCGGCGCCGGCCTCGAGCGGCCTCGGCTGGGGTCTGGGCGCCGCACTGGGGGCCAAACTGGCCGCGTCCGATCAGACGGTGATCTGCACCGTGGGCGACGGTGCCGACATCTTCGGAGCCCCGACCGCCGCCCACTTCGTGTCGCGGGCCAGCGATCTTCTCGTGCTCTTCGTGGTGTTCAACAACCGAGCGTGGCACGCCGTGAAGCGCTCGGTGCGCTCGCACGCCCCCCAGGGCTGGGCGGCGCGCACGAATACGATGCCGCTGAGCGATCTGGACCCCTCGCCGGACTATGAGCTGATTTGCCAGGCCAGCGGCGGCTACGGCGAGCGGGTGGACGATCCGGCCGCGCTCTCCGGGGCCCTTCGGCGCGCGCTCCGCGCCGTGCGCCAGGAACGGCGGCAGGCGCTTCTCAACGTCATCTGCAAGAAGCCATGAGCCCGCCGAGCCCACGAGCTCCAAGGCGGAGTGGCCATCGTGACCGGTGGCGCGATGAGGATCGGGCGGGTCTATGCCCGGCGACTCGTTGAGGAGGGCGCGCGCGCCCATCCTCGTTTGAGGTGCCGCATGACGATTCGCAGCGATGTCGTGGGAAGCCTGCTTCGCCCGCCGTTCCTCGTGGAGGCTCGCGAGGCCCACGAGGCCGCCCGTCTCGCCTCGGATGAGTTCAAGCGCCTCGAGGACCGCGCGGTGGACGAGGCGGTGGTCCTTCAGGAGGAGGCCGGCCTCGATGTGGTCACCGATGGCGAGATGCGCCGCTACGCCTTCTTCGGTCATCTGGTCGAGGCACTGGAGGGATTTGACAAGTTCGGCGGCTGGGCCATCCCGTTCCGCGGGGAACAGGGCGAGAACCTTGTCTTCAAGCGGCCGGTGGTCGTGGAGAAGCTACGCTGGCGACGCGGCATGTGCGCGGAGGAGTTCGTGTACCTCCGCGCGCGCACCACCCGCCCGGTCAAGGTGACGCTCATCAGCACCCAGCAGGCGGCGGCGTACTACGATCCCGAGAGGTCCCGGAGCGCCTATCCGACGCGCGATGCCTACCTGGCCGACGTGGTGGACTTCACACGGCGGGAGGTCGGCGAGCTGGTCCGACTCGGCTGCACTTACATCCAGATCGACGCGCCCCAGTACGCCGCCCTCCTCGACCCCACCCTGCGCGACGGCTACCGCCAGCGCGGCAGCGACCCCGACCGCTTGATCGACGCCTGCATCGAGATGGACAACACGGTCATCCACGGTCATCCCGGCGTCACCTTTGGGCTGCACATCTGTCGCGGCAACAACCAGTCGCTGTTCTATGCGAGTGGTGGTTACGGGCCCATCGCGCGCGTCTTCAGCCGGAGCCACTTCCAGCGCTTTCTCCTGGAGTACGACGACGAGCGTTCGGGCGGGTTCGAACCTCTGCGAACCATGCCCGAAGACCGGATGGTGGTGCTCGGACTGGTGACGACCAAGAAGCCGCGCCTGGAGTCCGTCCACGAGCTCCGCCGCCGCATCGACCAGGCTTCGACCTTCATGCCCCGTGAGCGCCTCGCCCTGAGCCCGCAGTGCGGCTTCGCCTCGACGATGGCCGGCAACCGCATCACGCCAGAGGAGCAGCGCGCCAAGCTCCTGCGGGTCGCCGAGACGGCGCGCCTGGTCTGGGGCGCCTGATCCAGGGGCCCGCGCAAGCTCAGGCGCGGGGAGCGACCACGGCCAGGTGCGGCATCACCTCGGCGGTAAATAGGTCGATCGACCCCACCGCCTCGGCCTCGGTCATGTTGGCGAACATCAGCCGCACGACGAAGTAGGTGCATCCGCTGGCGGCCACCTGGTGCTCGATCTCCTCGCGTACCCGGGCCGGGGTCCCCGCGATGGCGATGCCTCGCTGGCGGGCCTCGTCGAAGTCGCGAGCGAAGCGGATGGGGATGGCGCCGAAGTCGCGCCACAGCTTGGTGAGATTCGCATACCACACGGCGTAGTTCGGGCGGGCCAGCGCTTCGGCCTGCGCGTCGGTCGGTGCGACCACGACGTGCCGGCCAAGCCCGAGCTTGGGCATCGGCTGCCTGCCCTGCTTGCGCTGCCAAACCTCGCGATAGCGTTCGAACAGCGGTCTCGCGCCCTCGGCTGGGTGATTGGTGATGACGTGCACGTTGTTCGTCGCCGCCCACTCCGCGCCGGCCAGGTGACCGAGGCCGTACCAGAGCGGCGGATGTGGCTGCTGGAAGGGCCGGAGGATCATTGGCACCTTCCGATAGGTGTAGCGCGCACCGCGATGGTCGAGAACATCGCTGGTCAGCCCCTGCAGAATGACCTCCAGGGCCTCCCGATAGATCTCCTCGGTCTCGAGGTGGTGCAGGTTGAAGTAGGCCATCTCGTAGGGGACGATCCCCCGCCCCACCCCAAAGTCGAAGCGGCCACGCGAGAGATGGTCGAGCATGCAGATCTCCTCGATCAGCCGGAGCGGATCGTAGAGCGGCAGGCAGTACACGCAAGGCCCCAGGCGGATGTGGCGGGTCCGCTGAGTGGCGGCGGCGAGGAAAATGCCGGGCACCGGGGCCAGTCCGAGCGGGGTGGCGTGATGCTCGGCCAGGTGATAGGCGGAGAATCCCGCCGCGTCGTATTTCGCCAGCAGGCGCAGGCGGCTCTCGTAGAACTCGTCCAGCGGTTCTCCTTCTCGCCGGTCGAGATGGTCGAAGATCCCGAGGTCCATCACAGCAGGGTGCACGCCTCGTCGAACTCGAGGCGGGGCAGGCGCGGAAGGATCTTCGAGGGATCGCCCTGGCCGACGTTACAGAGGAAGTTCGACTTGACGCGTCCGTCGGGGAAAAACTCAGCGTCGACCTTGCCGTTGTCGAAGCCCGACATGCCTCCCACGTCGAGGCCGACCGCACGGGCCGCGATCATGAAGTACGCCCCCTGAAGGGTGCCGTTGCGGAACGCCGTCGTCTCGGCCAGTCGCGGGTTCGCGGCGAATGGGTCCTTCATCTCCGGCCGGTGGGGGAAGAGCTTCGGCAGCCGCTCGTAGAAGCGCAGGTCGTACCCGATGAGGGCGGTGACCGACGCCGCCTTGGTCTTGTCGACGTTGCCCGGGCTCAGGGCTGGCAGCAGCCGCGCCTTCGCCTCTGGCGTTCTCAGAAAGACGATCCGGGCCGGACACGAGTTCGCGCTCGTCGGCCCGAGCCGCATGATCTCGTAGATCGCCTCGAGCTGCTCATCCGTCACCGGCGTGTCGAGCCAGCCGTTCTGCGTCCGCGCCTTCCGGAAAAGCAGGTCGAGTCCCGCGTCGTCGAGCGTCTTCCGCACAGGTTCTCCTATCGAGAAGGGGGCCTCGACAGGGCCTCCCATCGCTGAGGCCGCCCGGCGACGCCGTGACGTCCCTCGATTGTCCGACGTTCGCCTATTTCGTGGCGCGCGCGGCCTGGATCGCCTGCCACACGCGCTCACTCGTCGCCGGCATGTCGAAGTCCCGCACGCCGAACGGTGCCAGCGCGTCGACTACCGCGTTGATCACGACCGGTAGCGCCCCCACTGTCCCCGCCTCGCCGGCTCCCTTGGCGCCGAGCGGATTGAGCTTGGTAGGAACAGGATTGCTGGCGATCACCATGTCGGGCAGGTTGTCGGCGCGGGGCATCGCATAATCCATGAAGGATGCGGTCAGGAGCTGGCCCGATTCCCGCTCGTACACCACCTGCTCCATGAGGGCCTGGCCCACTCCCTGCGCGACGCCTCCATGGATCTGGCCTTTCAAGGTCAGCGGGTTGATGACGGTCCCCACGTCGTCGACGACCACGTAGTTAACCAGCGCCACCGTCCCAGTGTCGGGGTCGATCTCCACCTCGCAGACGTGGCATCCGTTGGGCCACGTGTCCTGCTTCGGGGCGAACGTGCCGGTCTCGTAGAAGCCCGGCTCGACCCCCGGCGGGAGCTGACCGGGTTGGAAGGCCGCGCGCGCCACCTCCTTGAGGGCGACTGCCCGATCGGTTCCGGCCACCGTGAAGCGACCGTCGGAAAAAACGATGTCCCCCTCCGCGGCCTCCATCAGCTTGGCTGCGATCTTCTTTCCCTTGGCGATCACTTTGTCGGCCGCGACGCAGACGGCGGTTCCGCCAATGACCGTCGAGCGGGAGCCCATGCTGCCCATCCCGAAGCCGACACGCTCGGTGTCCCCGTCGATGTAGCGGACCTCGCGAGGATCGAGGCCGAGCCGCTCGTGGAGGATCTGCTTGAACGTCGTTTCATGCCCCTGACCCTGATTCTTCGTGCCCATGAACAGGGTTGCGCTCCCACTCGGGGCAAAGCGAATTTCCGCGAACTCCGGTCCGGGCGAGGCGGCTCGCTCGATGGGGTTGACAATGCCCAGGCCGCGCAGCCGGCCGCGCGCTTTGGCATCTTCCCGCCGGGCGGCAAAGCTCGCCACGTCGGCGAGCTTCAGCGCGTCCTCCATATTCTTCGCGAAGTCCCCGCAGTCGTACGTCATGCCGAGTGGCGTCCGGTATGGCATGGCCGAGGACGGGATCACGTTCTTCTGTCGCAGCTCCAGGCGATCGCGGCCAAGTTCGAGGGCGGCATCGTCGATGAGCCGTTCGATGACGTACGTGGCCTCGGGCCGGCCCGCCCCGCGGTAGGGGGCGGTGGAGTTAGTGTTGGTCAGGACACTCGTCACGTGCACGTGGGCGGCCGGGATTGCATAGACCCCGACCAGGGTGAACACGTTGCTGAAGGTGGCCAGAAGATTCCGATCCGACGACACGTAGGCGCCGACATTGGCGAGGGTCCGCACGCGAAGGCCGAGGAAGCGGCCCTCGGCATCGAGGGCCAACTCCGCCTCGCTCACGTTGTCGCGGGCGTGCTCGTCGGCGGGGATCGCATCGCGGCGCTCGCAACTCCACTTCACGGGCCGCCCGAGCTTCCGGGCCGCCCAGAGCACGAGCCGATGCTCGGGGTACTGCCAGCCCTTGGTCCCGAAGCCGCCCCCGACATCACCGGCGATCACCCGGATCTGGTGTTCGGCAATCTTGAAGATGTTCGTGGCCAGCGCGTTCCGGACGCGGTGAGGATACTGAACGTCCGCGTAGAGCGTGTAGCGATCCTCCCCGGGATCGTAGACGCCAAGGGCGCCGCGGGGTTCCATGTACTGCGCATGCACCCGGCTGATGACATAGCGGCGCCGCACCACGCGATCGGCGCGGGCAAAGGCGGCCTCCGCGGCCGTCTTGTCGCCGGCCTCGAAGATGTTGGAGATGTTGTCGGGACACTCGTCCCAGACGGGGGCGCCGCCCAGGGCCTCCGCCGTCGAGGTCACCGACGGCAGGGGCTCGTAGTCGATGTCGACCTGCTCCGCGGCATCTTGGGCCTGAGCGACCGTCTCCGCCACGACCAGGGCGAGGGGATCGCCCACGTAGCGCGCGCGCTCCGCGGTCAGGCCGCGGTGGGGCCGCGCGAACATCGGTGAGCCATCCGGACGCTTTCGATTGAGCGTCATCTGCATCGTGCCCAGACCGTCGCGGGCAACGTCGGCCCCGGTGAAGACCGCGATGACGCCCGGAGCGCACAGGGCCGCTGCGGCATTGACGGACCGGATGTTCGCGTGAGCGTGCATCGATCGCACGACGACGGCGTGAGCCTGTCCGGGGAGGTTCACGTCGTCGATGTACCGGCCGCCCCCCCGGAGCAGACGGGGATCCTCGAAGCGCGATATGGCCTGTCCAATCCCGAACTGCCCCATGAACGCGTTCCTCCCGCCTTCAATCGAAGGGGGCCTCGACGGCCCCCTTCGAGCATCCCCCAGAACAACGATGGCGCCGGCAAAGCCGGCGCTCGAACGGCGTCTGCCCCGACGCGCTCCCCGCCCGACCCCGCGTCGTTCTGCGGCTCACACTACCTCAACACGGCGTTTCGCGCAGGCCAAGATAGGCCTCCTGGATGTGCGACTGCTCCAGGAGGACTGACGGAGGGCCCGCGGCGATGGTGCGACCCTCCTCGAGGACGTAGGCGTGGTCGGCGATCTCGAGGGCCTTGGCGACGTTCTGCTCGACGAGCAGGATGGCCACGCCTTCGCGGTGGATCGAGCGGATGGTATCGAACATCTGATCGGTCACCGCGGGGGCCAGCCCGAGCGACGGCTCGTCCAGCAGGAGCAGACGCGGCCGCGCCATGAGGGCACGTCCGATCGCCACCATCTGCTGCTGGCCACCGGACAGCGAGCCGGCGATCTGGCGCCGCCGCTCGCGCAGGATGGGAAAGAGACCGTACACGCGGTCGATGGTCTCGGCCCGAGCGGCACGGGCCGCCCCGCGATAGCAGCCCATGTCGAGGTTTTCTTCGACCGACATGCGGCTGAACAGCCGCCGACCTTCGGGCACCAGGGCGATCCCCCGCCGGCACACGAGATGGGCAGGCACTGTTCCCAGATCGACGCCGGCGAAGCGCAACTCCCCGGAGCGGCGGCGGAGCAGGCCGGCGACCGTGTTGATCAGCGTGCTCTTGCCGGCCCCGTTGGGGCCGATGACCGACACCACCTCGCCGTCGTCGACCTCGAGCGAGGCGTCCCAGACGGCTGGGGCATCGCCATAGGCGATGGCGAGGTGCCGCGCCTCAAGCAGCATGCGATGTCCCGAGGTACACCCGGATCACGTGCGGGTCGCGCATGGCCTCGTGCGGCGTGCCGCTCGCGATCACCTCACCCTCGTTCAACACCACGACCCGGTCGGACAGCTCGAGCACCGCCCGGATCACGTGCTCCACGAAGAGGATGGTCGCCCCACGCTTGCTGATCCCCCGGATCAGCGCGATCGCGCTGGCGATCTCGCCCGGGTTGAGACCCGACAACACCTCATCGAGCAGGATCAGGCGGGGTCGGGCGGCTAGCGCTCGGGCCAGCTCCAGAAACTTCCGCTCGTGGAGGTTCAGCTCGTCGGGCCGCGCGGGCGCGCGCCGGCCGAGGCCAGTGAACTCGAGCCAGTCACGTGCCTCCGCCCGCGCCTCACGGGCCGAACATCGCCCCGCTCCGAACGTGGCGGCCAGAGCCACGTTCTCGGCCGCAGTCAAGTGCCCGAAGGGGCGCGGAATCTGGTAGGTGCGGGCGACCCCGAGCCCAGCGATTTGGTGCGCGGGACGCGTGGACAGCACCGCGTCGCCGAGCGCGATCCGGCCGCGATCAGCCCGATCGTGTCCGCTGATGATGTTGATCAGCGTGGTCTTGCCCGAGCCGTTGGGGCCGACCAAGCCGACGATCTCGCCCTCGGCGACGGAGAGGCTCACGCCACGGAGTGCCTGGATCCCGCCGAAAGCCTTCCATACGTCCCGGCACTCGAGCACGTGCGAGGGGGCTGATCTATCGGCGGGGAGGGTGGGGCCATCACCCCCAGAAAGTGCGACGGTCGGGGACGGGGCAACCGTCGCCCCCACGGCTTCCACGGCCGGCGGCGCCCACCTGCGCCATCGCCGGAGGAGCGCCGGCACCACTCCATCGGGCAGGAGGAGGATGACGAGGATCAAGGCGAAGGCGACGACCGCGCGCCCGAGGACGGCCGACTCGCCGGCGGTGAACGCATAGAGCGATGCGGTGATGATCGCCGCGCCGACGGCGGGGCCCAGCCAATGCCGTGCTCCGCCAAGGATGCTCATGAGCACCACGTAGAGGGGGACGGTGATCGAGAACGTCTCGCCGACCGTGACGTATCCAACGTACACCGCCTGAATCCCACCCGCCGCACCGGCGATACCGGCAGAGATCACGAAGGCCAGCAGCTTGTAGCGAAACGTCGGTACCCCCTTGACCTCGGCGACGTCCTCGTCGTCGTGGATGGCGAAGAGCCCCAGTCCGAGCCGGGCGCGCGTAATGACGTACGCGGTGGCCAGAGCCCCGATCGCCAGCGCCAGACCAAGAAGGTAGAACGTCCCCGTGGGCGATCCGACCAGCTTGGGTATGGCCACGCTGATCAAGTACACCCCCGGCCCGCCGTCGATCCGCGTGTTGAGGACGACGGTGGCCAGGACAAACCCCACGGCGAGCGTCAACAGGCCGAACAGCTCGCCGCGCAGCCGCTTCACCCGGAACACGACGGCACCGATGCCCGCGGCCAGCAGCGCGGCCACCGCCGCGGCTACCGGCAACGTCCAGAGAAACGGCACCCCGTAGCTCGCCGCGAGGGTCGCCGTCGTGTACATCCCGGCTCCGAAAAAAGCGCCGTGGGCGAAGCTGAAATATCCCGCGTAGCCGCTCAGGATGCTCCAGCTCGTGGCCAGCGCGATCCAGTGGAAGACGAGGTACAGGAACGACTCGTAGAAGGCCGGCAGCCCCACGGCGGGGAGCAGGGCGAGCGCGATGCCCGCCGCCAACAGGGCGGCGGCCACCCGACGCTGTTCGCGGCTCACACCCGCCCGGGGCGCAGCACCAGGAGCCCGATGAGGACCGAGAAGGAGACGAGCGGCGCCCAGGCCGGGGTGACGACCGCCATGGTGACCGACTCGCTCACCCCGATGAGAAGCCCGGCTAGGAGCGCGCCCACCGGATTGCCGAGGCGACCGATAATCACCACCGCGAACACCACCCCGAGCCAGGCCCAGATCTGCGAGGGGGCAAGCGTGGAGATCAGCGCGATGTAGCTACCGGCCACGCCGGCATACGCCGCACTCACCCCAGACAGAAGGAGGGCTTGGGCGCGATGGTTGACCCCGAAGGCCGCCGCGATCGCCGGGTCCTCGGCGGCAGCCCGCAAAGCCTTTCCCACGTATGTGAACCGCAGCCAGGTCCACGTGGCCAGGGCCAACGCCGCGGCCGTCAGGCACGCCAGAAGCTCGAGAGTGGGAATGAACAGGGGCCCGATGCGTGTCGACGCGGTCCCGTACGCGGTCTCGTAACGCCTGAAGTCGGCCGTCCAGATCCACTGGATGATCGATTCCAGGATGACGGTGACGCCGAAGGTGACGAGCAGCGAGGTGAACTCCGTCACCCCGAAGCGCACGAAGACGAGATGGAGCCCCACCCCGAGGCCAAAGAAGAGGGGCACGATCATGAGCACCGATAGCCACGCATCGAGGTGCCATGCGGTGCCGAACTGGTATGTCAGGTAGGCCCCAAGGAAGGCGAGCGCGAAGTGGCCGAGGTTGACCAGGCGCAACAGACCCCAGCTCAGGCTCAGGCCGAGGGCGAGGAGGCCATAAAGGCCTCCCGTCAGAAGGCCCGAGATCACCGACTGCCCGAGGAGGGTCAGGCTCGGCACGGCTCAGCCCTGGGGATCAGGGGGGCAGCAACCGCATGCCCGGCGCCGCGTACTCCTTCGGCCACACCACGACCCACTTGCTCTCCTGCACCTGCTTCACCTTGGTGAGGTCATCGCCGAAGTTGTTCGGACCATCGAACCGGAGCCGGCCGATGATCGTGTCGACCCGATTCTTCCGCAGCCATTCGGTCAGCGCCTTGTCGTCGAGGCTCTTGGTGGCGGTCACCGCCGCCTCCAGCACTTGCCAGGCCGCGAACTCGTTCGCCGCCTGTCCATCGACCCGGATGTACGGCACCCCGGCCTTGGTGGCGCGCTCGTGGAAAAGTGGTATCAGGCGCGCCGCCCCCGGATTGCCGGTGAACGGCGGGTGCTCCTCGAAGTCCGTCGTCGAGATCGCCAGCTTGCCGTCGGGCGCGGTCGCCAGCGGTCCGGGCGCCGGGAACAGGTGCAGATGCCGCGGCGGCATGTAGTCGAGCTTCCTCATGGCCTCGAGCAGTTGGTTGCTGTCGAGACCGAGCGAGCCCACCCACAGGAAGTCGGGGTTAGCGTCCTTCACGCGGGCGGCGATGGGGCCGTAGTCGCGAGTCCCGAACTCGTACTCGAGGAATAGCACAACCTTGAGCCCGCGCTGGATGGCCACGTCCCGCGCCCCGGCCGAGATGAACTGGGCCGAGGGAAACTTGCTGGTGACAACGGCGACCGTCTTGGGGGGGCTGGCCGTGGCGGCCAGCGCGTCGAAGACCGTCGCGGGAATCGTCTTGTTCGGCTCGGGTCCGAAGGGATTCACGGGGATGTGCATGTCGTACTTCGCCAGATGCGGCATCCCGAACGAGTTGTGGATCAGGATCTTCTGGTAGCGCTGGGCGACGCCGATGGCGGCCAGGATTGCGCTGGTGGCGTAGGGTCCCATGACCAGGTCAACCTTGTCGACGGTGATGAGCTTCTCGTAGAGGCTCCGCGCGAGGTCCGGCTTCGACTGGTCATCGAGGATGATCCATTCCACGGGGCGGCCGAGCAGGCCCTGGCCGCGATTGAGCTCCTCGACGTAGATCTCCCCCGCGATCTTGTGCAGAAGAGCCGTCTGGGCGAGCGGGCCGGTCAGAGCCAACGTGCTGCCGATCCGGATGGGCTTGCCCGAGGGGGCGGCCATGGTGTCGCCGACGAGGGTGAGCGCGAGGAGGCCAGCGAGGTACCGCATCGTCGACGGGAGAATCATCGTGTTTCCCTCCGCAGTGAGGGTGGCCTCGCGGGATCGTGGGCGCACAGTAGAAACTCGCGTTCGTTTTGTCAACCATCCCACGGCCTTGTTGGAGATACGTGTCGGCCACACGGGCGCCCTGGCCCATGGATCCGCTTCACATCCCGTTCCGGCGCTCGAAGCGCCGCGGACGTAGTACCGTATGCGGGCAGGGTCAAGCCCAAGGAGGTGGAACGTGGCAAAGTTCAAGGTCGTCACGCCGGTCGGGGCCAGCTTCAGCGTGCCAGGCGCGGGCTACAAGCTCGAGATGGAGGCCCTGGGGTCCATCGGAGCGGAGATCGTCGAGATCGACGCCGCTTCGGAGGAGGATTTCGGCCGCGCCAGCCGCGACGCCGACGCCCTCTACGCCAAGGGGCGCCGCATCACCAAGCGCATCATCGACGGGCTCGAGCGCTGCAAGGTCATCTCTCTGGGCAGCGTGGGCGTCGATTCCGTCGACGTGGCGGCCGCCACCGCGCGAGGAATTCCCGTCACCAATGTCCCAGATACGTTCATCGAGGAAGTGGCCGACCACGCCATGATGCTGATCCTGGCCACCTTCCGCCGGCTGGTCGTCCAGGATCGGTTGGTCAGGGATGGTCGCTGGCGCGAGGGGCGGCCCATGCTCTTGCAGTATCCCCGGCTGATGGGCCAGACCCTCGGGTTCATTGCCTTCGGGCACGTCGCCCGCGCCGTGGCCCTCAGGGCGCGGCCGTTCGGCGTGCACATGCTGGCCTACGACCCCTACGTCGAGGAACTGGTGATGAGCCCGTATGGTGTCGAGCCGGTGGCGCTGCCCGACTTGCTACGCCGCTCCGACATCGTCTCCATGCACGCTCCGGCGACGACGGAGGCCCATCATCTGCTGACGGACGAGCACTTCCGGATGATGAAGCCGGAAGCCCTCTTCATCAACACCAGTCGCGGTCCGACGGTGGACGAGGCGGCGCTCATCCGAGCCCTGAGGGAAGGCTGGATCGCCGGCGCGGGCCTGGACGTTCTAGAGCAGGAGCCGCCGGCGGCCGACAATGCCCTGCTGCGCATGGACAACGTCATCCTGACGGCTCACGTGGCCTCCGCCTCCGCGCGCTTTGACCCGGCGCGGCTCCGGCGCGTCGGTCAAGAGATCGCCCTGGTGTTGAGTGGGCGATGGCCAAGGGCCTGCGTGAATCCCTCGGTGTTGGAGAAATCGGGCCTCATGCGCTGGCAGCCCTATTCCATGGAGCGCGGCCCAGGCGCCTAGAAAATAGGGGCCTCGACAGCAGGCCCAAGCCCCTGCACCGCGCGGGCGCTGGCCGCGCCCCGTTACTCCGGCGCTCGGAGCGCCGCGGCGAATCGTGGCGCTCCCCTTTTCGCAGGGCATTTCACTCGTCATCAGGTCGGCGCAAGGGTCGGGGTGGGCGCTCGCGGTAGGGATGCTGTGCCAGCGCTTCCTCGTCGAGATCGATGCCGAGCCCTGGGGTCGTGGGCAGTCTGATCGCGCTGTCATCGACCTGGAAGGCCGGGCGCGCGATCTCGCGCCCCAGCTCTTCGAAGTTCACGAAGTACTCGGTGATCAGGAAATTGGGCACTCCCGCGGCGGCGTGAAGGGTGGCCGCCAGCCCCAGTGTCGTGCTGTTGTAGTTGTGTGGCGACACGGCGATGTGGTGGGATTCCGCCATGGCGGCGATCTCGCGCAGTTCCAAGATTCCACCGCAGCTGCACACATCCGGGTTGAGGATGTCGGCAGCGCGCCGAGTGATGACCTCCCGAAACTCCGTCTTGGTGTAAATTTCCTCACCTGTTACCACCGGCAAATTGATGGCGCGCTTCACCTCCAGGAGCCCGCCCAGATCCCGTACCGACACCGGCTCCTCGTACCAGAAGGGGGCGTACGGCTCCAGCAGCCTGGCCACTCGAATCGCGTTCATGGGCGCCAGTCGACGGTGAACTTCCACCAGGACGTCTATGTCGGGGCCTACGGCCTCGCGCACGGCTCTCACCTGCTCCACGGCGAGCTGTTCATCGCGGCGGTCGATATAGGCGCGCCAGGGGCCTGGAAATGGGTCGAACTTGAGGGCCGTAAAGCCCTTCTTCACAACGGCCAGCGCCTGTTCGGCGACCAGACCCGGATCTCGCCCGCTCGCCCAACCGTTTGCGTACACCCGGACCTTGGTGCGGAAGGCGCCACCCAGAAGATTGTAGACCGGCTGGCCGGCGGCCTTCCCGGCGATGTCCCACAGCGCCTGCTCGAGGCCACTGATGGCGCAGTAGAGATCCATGGCCCCGCGCTTGGTAGCGAAGTCGGTGTAGGCCACGTAGGTGAAGTGCTTGATGGCGAACGGGCTGCGACCGGTCAGGTAGCGCCCCAGCTCCCGGACGTGCGTCTCGATGGCGCGGTCTCGGTCGAGCTGCGTATAGCACTCGCCCCAGCCGTGGAAACCCTGGTCAGTCTCGACCTTGACGAAGAGCCAACGCTTGTGCAAACCGGGATCGACGATGAACGTCCTGACGGCAGTGATCTTCATCTGTACCCCCCGAAAAGGACATCTGATGATCGCGGCCCACTCCATCATTCAAACTAAATAGTGTCAAGATTGGGCCGGCGGGCGGGCATGGCTAAGCCGGTGATCGCGGCGGGGCCCGTCGGGCGGGCGACCGGTCGTCCCGACACACGTCGCCCCGGAGATGAATCGCATGCGGTGATCGCGGCGGGGCCCAGGCGGGCGAGCGGTCGTCCCGACACACGTCGCCCCGGAGATGAATCGCATGCGGTGATCGCGGCGGGGCCCGGGCGGGCGACCGGTCGTCCCGACTCACGTCGCCCCGGAGATGAATCGTATGCGGTGATCGCGGCGGGGCCCGGGCGGGCGAAGCCCGGGTGCCCGTGCCCTGTCAAAGGAGGAGAGCATGGCGCGTCACACGGTGCCTCAGCGCTGGAAGAACGGGATGATCGAGATTGGCCCCCAGATCTTCGCGTACGTGCAGGCTTCGGGTTTCGATCCTCACGGGGATACGGGCATCGCCAACTCGGGCCTCATCGTGGGCGCCGAGTCCGCCGTGGCCGTGGACGCCCTCATGGTTCCGTCCATGACCCGGAAGCTAGTCGCCGCCATCAAGAAGACTACGCGACGGCCCGTCGCCAGGCTCATCAACACCCATCACCATCTCGACCATACCGGCGGCAACCGTCTCTTCCGCGACGCGACCATCATCGCGACCGACAAGTGTCGGGAGGAGCTGGCCCCCGGCTTTCCTCCTCTGCCGCTCATCCAGCGCTTCATGCCCCGGTTCGCCAAAGAGTTCCCGTTGCTCAAGCTCGCGCTGCCGACGGTGACGTTCCGCGACCATCTGGTGGTCCACGACGGCGACCGGGAGATCCGCCTCTGGCATCCAGGCGCGGCCGCCCACACCGTCGGCGACGCTGCGGTCTTCCTGCCGAAGGAGCGCATCCTCTTCGCGGGCGATCTGGCGTTCCACTACGTCACGCCTCTCGCCTTCCAGGGACACGTCGGCCAGTGGATCAAGGCTGCCAACCGATTGCTCACTTTCGACGCCGACGTCATTGTTCCCGGCCACGGACCGATCGGCACCAAGAAGGACCTCGCCTACATGCGCGACTATCTAGTCCTCATGCGCCGGGAAGCGCGCAAGCGCTTCGACGCGGGGATGCCCCCCGAGGACGCAGCCCGCGAGATCAAACTCGGCGCCTACGCCTCCTGGAGCGACGCGGAGCGCATCCTGCCCAACGTCGTGCGCTGCTACCAGGAATTCCGCAACGAGACGCATGTTCCGATGGACATCGGCGGACTGATCGAAGGGATGGAGCGCCTGCGCGGAGCCCCCGCCGAGCACACGTGTCTCTGAGGAGCGCCGAGCTACGGGAGTGGACGGAGACGGCATGAGCGTGCTAAGTGTCAAAACTCGATGCGCTACGTCCGCCTCGGCCGCACGGGCCTCTCCGTGTCCCGACTCTGCCTCGGCACGATGACCTTCGGCCTCCAGTGCGACGAGGTCACCTCGGCGGCGATCCTCGACCGCGCCGCGGCCGGTGGCATCAGCTTTCTCGATACCTCCGACGTCTACCCGATGGGTGGCGGCCTCGACACCGTGGGGCACACCGAGGAGATCGTCGGCCGATGGCTGCGGGGACGGCGGCACGAGTTCATCCTGGCCACCAAGTGCTTCGGCGCCATGAGTGCGCGTCCCTGGGACCGTGGCCTCTCGCGCAAGCACATCCTCGACGCCATCGAGGGCTCGCTGCGACGGCTCGGTACGGACTACGTGGATCTCTACCAACTCCACCACCCGGATCCCGACACCCCGATCGACGAGACGCTGAGTGCCCTCGACCACATCGTACGGACGGGCAAGGCGCGCTACATCGGGTGTTCCAACTTCGCCGCCTACCGCGTGGCGCGGGCGCTGGGCCGGAGCGAGGTTCTCGGCCTGGCCCGCCTCGACTCCGTGCAACCACGCTACAACCTGCTCTTCCGACAGGTCGAGCGCGAGCTGTTTCCCCTGTGCCTGGAGGAAGGTCTGGGTGTGATCCCCTACAACCCGCTGGCCGGTGGTCTGCTGTCCGGCAAGCACCGCCGTGAGGCTGGACCGATTGCCGGGACCCGGTTCAGCTTTGGCGGTGGGGCCAGACGATATCAGGAGCGCTACTGGCACGAGCGCGAGTTTGCGACCGTGGAGGCTCTGCGGCCCTTGGCGGCGGAAGCCGGCATCTCCCTGGCCCGGTTGGCCGTCGCATGGGTGCTGGCGCATCCGACCGTGACCGCGCCGATCATCGGGGCGAGTCGACCCGATCAGCTCGACGACGTGCTCTCGGTGGTCGACAAGGGTCTCGACAGTGACCTCACGGCGAGGCTCGACGCGCTGACCCGCGAGTATCGCTGGGGCGACGACATCCGCTAGCGCTCAGCCCCGGTGTCGGCGACGAGACGGACAGCCTCGATCCCTGCCACCGCGCACGCCTCGTCCGACACGTCTCCCGAGATGCCAACCGCCGCGCCGATGACCGCACCGCTGGCGTCTCGGATCAGGACTCCTCCTGGCGCCGGGACGACCGGGCCAGTGCCCGTGTGCCGACCCCCATTCCCAGCGCGTCCCACGCCTTGCCCAGCGCGATCTGCGGGCGGAGGGTGCCGGCAGCATCCTCCCGGCTGAATGCCTTCAGATGTCCACCGCCATCGAGCACGGCCACGGCGAGCGGCGCGCAGGCCGTCTCCCGCGCCTTGCGAAGGGCCGCCTCCACGATCGTCGTCGCCGGTTGTAGCGTCACGCTCATGTGGTCATCCTCCGAACGTGGGCCCGATCTTCGGTTGCCGCACCGCCTTCAGCCCCCGCATGCCTGGGGCTATCCGCTCTCCACCGCGTTCTGGATCTCCTTCGCGTTCATGCCCTCGAGCCCCAGCCGCTCGAGCGAACGCCCCTCGGCCGCGAAGTCTCGGCCTGTCATAGCCGAGGCGGCGGCCACCAGGCCGCTGATCACCGGCGTGGGTACGCCGGCCGCCCTCCCCAGCCTTTCGTGATACGTTCAGCCAGCGCAGACGACATCCGTTGGCCTCAAACAGGCAGCACGCATGGGAGGCAGTGATGGAATACGGTTTCGCGCTGTTCGCGGGCGCCGTACCCGACGTCATTCGGGCATCCGCGCGAGAAGCTGAAGCGCTGGGATACCACTCGTTCTGGGTCAATCATCCCGGCTCGACGGACGGACTGGCGGCTCTCGCCGGGGCCGGCAACGAAACGCGGCGCGTCGAGCTCGGCATCGGAGTGATTCCGCTGCATACCCGCGGGCCGGACAGCATCGCCCAGGGCGTCCGCGCGCATGCCCTCCCCGTCGATCGCCTGCTCCTCGGCGTCGGCAGTCCGAACCCCGGGTCACTGACGCGCGTCCGCGCCGGGGTGGCGGACTTGCGCGCCCAGCTTCCCGTGCACCTCGTCGTGGCGGCGCTCGGTCCTCAGATGTGCCGGCTCGCCGGCGAGGTCGCGGACGGCGTGCTCTTCAACTGGCTGACCCCGGAGCATGCACGGCGGTCGGCCGAGTGGGTGCGAGCCGGAGCAGCGGCCGCCGGCCGACCGGCGCCGAAGCTTTTCGCCTATGTACGTCTCGCGCTCGGAGCCGCCGCCGGCGACAGACTTCAGGAGGAAGGAGCCCGGTACGAGGCCATCCCGGCGTACGCTGCTCACTTCGCGCGCATGGGAGTGAAGCCCGTTGAGACGGCCATCGCCGCCCGCAGTCCGGAGGACATCAGAAACGCGCTCCGCGGGTGGAATGACGCGATCGATCAGGTCGTGTTCCGGGCCATCACCGGCAACGACACGGTCGAGGAGAACGTGGCGCTCGTCCGCGCCGCGCGATCCGCCGCCTCCGCCCCGGCGGGAAGATGACATCGCCGATCCGCTGCTGTCAGGCGGCCCAGAGATCGTTTCATAGCGGTGAGGAAAGGAGATGTCCATGACTGACGCGGAAATGATCAAGTACCTATGGACGCACAAGACGCAAGACCATCCTTGGCTGTCTGACGAGGAGTTGCTGATCGAGCGCGGTGAGGGCGTGTGGGTGTGGACCGCGCGGGGACAGAAGCTCATGGATGCCTTCGCCGGCCTGGCCGTCGTGAACGTCGGCCACGGGCGGCGCGAGATCGCCGAGGCCATTGCGGAGCAGACGGTGCGCCTAGCTTACTATCCGACCACGCGGCAATTTTCGAACCGGGCGGCGGCGGAGCTGGCGGCCAAGCTCGCCTCTCTGACGCCCGGCGATCTGACGTACACGCTGTTCGCGGTCAGTGGCTCCGAGGCCAACGAGCGCTCGATGCAGATCGCGCGCCACTACTGGCTGGCCCGGGGACGCGCCGACAAACACAAGGTGATCTCCCTCCAGGGCGGCTACCACGGAGCAACGGTTGGGACCTTCGCCGTGTGTGGACTGCCACACATGGTCGAGCCGTATGCGCCGCTCCACGTCCCAGGGTTCGCGAAGGTGACAGCGCCCCATCCCTTTCGTGACCGAGGGACCGGTACGGACGAGGAGTTGGTGCAGCGCTGCGCGACCGCTCTGCGCGAGACCATTCAGCGCGAGGGTCCCCATACGGTGTCTGCCGTCATCCTCGAGCCGATCCTCTCCTCCGGCGGCTTCATCATGCCTCCCCTCGGGTGGCTCCGCGCGGTACGTGCGACCTGCGACGAGCTGGACGTTTTGATGATTGCCGACGAGGTCATCACCGGCTTTGGGCGAACGGGCCGCTGGTTCGCCTGCGAGCACGAGGACGTCGTCCCCGACCTGATGTCGGTCGCCAAAGGCATCACCTCGGGGTACATCCCGCTGTCCGCCAGCATCGCGCGCCGCCGCCTCGCCGACGCCTTTCCGGACACGACAACCAAGGAGAACGTGCATCCCAACACGTACGCGGCCCATCCGGTCGCCTGCGCCGCCGCCCTGGCCAATCTCCGGATCATGGAGCACGATCGCCTGGTGGAAAACGCCGAGAAGATGGGGGCGCGCCTGCGCGACGGCCTGCAGGCCGCCGTCGGCCGGCATCCGATCGTCGGTGAGGTTCGTGGCCGGGGACTGCTCGTCTGCGTCGACTTCGTGGAGCCCGATGGGTCCGGGCGGCCCCTCGACAGCACGCGCGTGGGGGAGCTGGACCGCAAGGCCTGGGAGCGCGGCGCCATCATCTACGCGCGCGGGAGCGTCATGCGGCTCGCCCCGCCGCTCTGCATCACGGCCGCGGAGGTCGATGAGTTGGTGGACATCGTGGCCGACAGCATCGGCGAGCTGCAGAAAGACCTCGCCCGATGAGCGCAGGGCGAGATTCGCGCTGATGGCCGCCATCGCCCCCGGGGCCTGGATCTGCGGGTGTGCCCCGAATCCCGTGCGTTATCCGGATCCCGCCATCCAGGTCGTCGAACCGAGCTTCGCGAAATACCGCCTGCCGCTGTCCGCTGTCGAGCGCCTGGCCACCGGCTTTCGTTGGGCCGAAGGCCCCGTGTGGTTCGGCGACGGCCGCTTCCTCCTCTGGAGCGACATTCCCAACAACCGCATCATGAAATGGGAGGAGGAGACCGGAGCGCTCAGCGTCTTCCGGAAACCCTCCAACCACAGCAACGGCAACACGCGCGATCGCCAGGGCCGGCTGGTGACCTGCGAGCACGACAGCCGCCGCGTCACGCGGACGGAGTACGACGGCACCATCACCGTCCTCGCCGACCGTTACCAGGGGAAGCCGATCAACTCCCCCAACGATGTCGTGGTCAAGTCCGACCAGTCGATCTGGTTCACCGACCCGCCTTTCGGCATCCTGAGGAACTACGAAGGCCACACCGCCACGCCCGAGCTGCCCACGAACGTCTATCGGATCGACGGCCAGAGCGGGCAGATGACGGTGGCCACGGGCGACGTCAACCGCCCCAACGGGCTCTGCTTCTCGCCCGACGAATCCAAGCTCTATATCGTGGAGAGCGGCGCCACGCCGCGCGCGATCCGCGTCTTCGACGTGGTCGGTGACGGGACGAGGCTGGCCAACGGACGCGTCTTCATCAACGCCGGAACCGGGATCCCCGACGGCATGCGCTGCGACACGGAGGGCAACCTGTGGTGCGGCTGGGGTGGCGGTGAAGGCCAGGATGGCGTGGCGATCTTCAATCCCCACAGCCAGCTCATCGGCCGCATTCTGCTGCCCGAACGATCCGCCAACCTCTGCTTTGGCGGCGTCAAGCGCAACCGACTCTTCATGTGCGGGAGTCAGTCGCTCTATTCCCTCTATGTCAACGCCCAAGGCGTTCAGGGCGGTTGACACTCCGGTGAGCGGCGGCCCGTCGCGCGGTCGCGGCGGGGACCGCGGGCGGCTGCCCCCCGCCCGAGTCCCGCGACCTCGGGTGCTATGATGGCGTTCGCAGCCTCTACCAGGAGCGAGACATGCCGCAGGACCTGAGGGCGTTCCTCGACCTGATCAAGCGCACCCGCCCGCACGAGTTGCAGATCGTCTCGCGCGACGTCGATCCCGCCTACGAGCTGACCGCCATCGTGGCCAAGATGGAGCAGGAGGCCAAGCGGCGGCCGATCATGGTCTTCGAGCGGGTGAAGGGCACCTCCTTTCCGGTGCTGACCAACCTGCACGCCAGCCGCTCGCGACTGGCCGCCGCCATGGGATCGAGACCCGAGGCGATGCTTCAGACGTACCTGGCGGCCGTGGAGAAGCCGATCCCTCCCAAGGTCGTCTCGACGGGACCCGTGAAAGAGGTCGTGCTCCGCGGTGACCATCTGGATCTGCGCGCGTTTCCGCAGATCGTCCACCACGAAGGCGATGCCGGTCCCTACATCACGGCGGCCATCTCGTTCGCCAAAGATCCCACCCGCGGGATCTGGAACTGCGCGTACAACCGCCTGATGATCCAGGGGCGCGACCGCACGTCCATCCATCTCACCACGGGCAAGCACCTCTGGGAGTTTCACCGCATCGCCGAGGCGCGCGGGGAGTCGCTGGCCGTGGCCTTTGCCATCGGGGTCCATCCGGCGCTGGCGCTCGGCGCCCTGGCCATCGGGTCAATCGACGAGGACGAGCGGGCCATCATGGGTGCGCTCCTCGGCGAGCCGCTGGAGCTGGTGCGGTGCGAGACGTCAGAGGTCCTCGTTCCAGCGCATGCCGAGATCATCATCGAGGCCGAGATCCTGCCTCACGCGCGCGTCGCGGAAGGTCCCTTCGGTGAATTCACCGGGTACAGTCTCGGCGAGCGCGAGCGGGAGATCGTTCAGGTCAAGGCCATCACCCATCGCGCGGGCGCCTTCTTCCACGACATCGCGGTGGCCCATCTCGACCACATGCTGCTGTCGACGATCCCCATGGAGGCCAACCTCTATCGCGCCGTCCGGGCGATGGTGCCCTCGGTCAAGGCGGTGCGGGTGCCGGCTCCCTTCACCTGCTACGCATCGATCGAACAGCGCGCGCCGGGGCAGGCCAAGAACGCGCTCCTCGCTGTCCTGGGCGCCGATCTCTACATGAAGCGCGTGGTCGTGGTCGATCACGACGTCGACGTGTTCGACGATCGGCAGGTGACGTGGGCGCTGGCCACGCGCTGCCAGCCCGATCGCGACATCCTGCTCGTCACCCACGCGCGCGGTTCCGACCTCGATCCTTCCGTGAAGGAAGACGGTTACACGGCGAAGTGGGGAGTCGACGCGACGGCCAAGCCATCGCTGGCCACCTACACGCCCCGCCACCGAGTCCCACCCTCGGTGTGGGAGCGCATCGACCTCAAGGATTTTATCGCCTAGCGCCAGCGCTCGCCGCGGTGTTCGAGAATTTCACGGTGTGGCTGGAGGAGGTCGCCCGCGCGGCGCCGGGGCGGCGGGCTCTGGTGTGGCACGGCGGGGCCATGACGTTCGAGGAACTGGAGCGCCGCGTCGCGCGCTGTGCCCGAGCGCTGGCTGTGCGCGGCGTTCACGCGGGCGACCGCATCGCGGTGGCCATGCCGAACGGCTGGCCGTTCGTCGTCGCGTTCCTGGGAGGCCTGAAGCTCGGCGCCACCGTGGCGCCGCTCAACCCCCTTCTCACCGCGCACGAGTTGGCCACCATTACCGCCGACCTGGCGCCTGTGCTCGTCGTGACCGAGCTGCCCGACGGCGGGGGCCAACTCCCGGCGCCGAGACCGCTGGCCTCGCCGGCTCTGATCCTCTACACCTCGGGGAGCAGCGGACGACCGAAGGGTTCGGTCTTCTCGCACGAGGCGTTGACGGTGGCGAACCGCTCCTGGGCTGGCCCCGTGCTGGCCCTCGCGCCCGGCGACGTCGTCCTCGGCGTGTTGCCTTTTGCGCATTCTTTCGGGCTCAATGGCGCTCTGCTGGCGCCGCTTCTGGCCGGGGCCACGGTGGCTCTGCTCGAGCGCTTCACGCCCGAAGCGGTCATCGAAACCGTGCATGCCCTCGGCGTGACCGTCTTTCCCGGGGTCGCCACGATGTTCCGGCGCGTGCTCGACTCGCCAGCGTTCGCGCCCGCGCATCTCACCTCGCTGCGCCTGGCCGTCTCGGGCGCCGCGCCCTGCCCGTGGGAGCTGGCCCGCGAATGGCGCGAGCGCACGGGCGTCAGGCTTCTGCGCGGCTACGGCATGACCGAGCTGTTCCGCCCCATCTCGTATCTCGCCGACGATCCCATCGAGACTCCTGGCGCGATCGGCCGGGCCGTTCCGGGCGTCGAGCTGCGCATCGTGGATGACACTGGAGTAGCCGTACCGGCAGGCGATGTCGGCGAGCTTCACGTGAAGACTCCGGCCAGACTCCAGGACTATCTCAACGCCCGCGACGGCCTGACCGCGCTCTTCGACGACGGCTGGTTCCGCACAGGTGATCTCGCTCGCATCGACGACGGCCTGGTCAGCATCGTGGGACGCAAGAAGGACCTCATCCTGCGCGGAGGGTACTCGGTGTCGCCACTCGAGGTGGAGGCCGTGCTCCTCACGCATCCGGCGGTCGGCGAGGCCGCGGTGGTGGGACGCTCTCACGCCGACCTGGGGGAGGAAGTCGTCGCCTTCGTAGCCCTTCGCCCGCGGGCCAGCGCGCAGCCCGAAGAATTGATCGCTCACTGTGCGCGCCACCTGGCCGCCTTCAAATGCCCACGGCAGGTGCGGCTGGTGGACGCGCTGCCCCGGGGGGCCACCGGCAAGGTCCAGAAGTGGCGCCTCGGCGAGGAGTGAGAAACTTCTTGGAGCGTGGCAGCGCCTGGCGACCGCACGAGGCGCCGTCTCTCCGCTGAGCGCGCGGCCGAGGGCGCCAACGAAGCAGATGGGCCCTACTCAGCAGCTGCGAGTTTAGCGCTCCAGCTCCACCATGTACTCCCGTATGCGCTTGGCGTCAGGGGCATCCGGCTTCAGCGCCAGGTACTCGCGGAAGGCCTCGCGCGCGCGGTCGGGGAGGCGCTGTTGGTAGTAGAGCAGACCGAGCTGGCGGTAAGGATCGGGGAACTTCGGGTCGAGCTCGGCGGAGCGGCGATAGCGCTCGAGAGCTTTGTGGGCCAACTCTGCCTTGTCCAGGGGTGACGTGGCCCGCTGCGCTTGCAGCCGATAGAGGTCGCCATAGTAGAGCTGAGCCACGGGGTCTCTCGGCGTGATGGTGAGCACCCGGTCGAGCTGCTTCTGGGCCAGCCCGAAGCGTCCGGCCGCGATGTCGAGCCGCGCGTTGTCGCGTACCACCGTGCGCATGCGCAACTCGAACTCCTCGCTGTTGACCACCACCGACGACGCCCCGGCGGCCGCGGCATACCTGGTCTTCACCAACTCCTGGGTATCGGCAATCCGCTCGTCGAGGCGCGGGTGACTGCCGAAGAAGAAGGTCTCCAGAGCGCCGCGTTCGCCACCGCTGTCCTTCAGGAGCGCGAAGACCTTGGGCGCCTCCTTGGGGTCGTAGCCCGCGTTCACCATGCGATCCAATCCCTCGGCATCGGCCTCGCGCTCCAGGTCGCGCCCGTAGCCGTTGATGGCGGCGATGGTGGCCAGCTGGAGGCCGAGCCCCAGGATGGCGTTGGCGGTCTGGCCGAGCACGGCACCGCCCACTGGGCTGTTCCTGCTCATGGAGCCGGCGGCCGCCGCCACCCCGATGCTCGCGGCGATGGCGGCCACGGTGTAGATGATCTGCTTGGTCTGGGCGTCGCGCGTGAACTTCAGGGCGTGGCGATTGGTGACGTGAGTCATCTCGTGGCCGATGATGGCGGCCAACTGCGACTCGTTCTGCACCTGAGCCAGGAGCCCGGTATGAATGTAGATGCGCCCGTTGGGCATGGCGAAGGCGTTCAAGGTCGGATCGCGAATGACGCCGAAGCGGTAGCCGGGACCACCCGCCGCCTTGACGCTCTCGGGCAGGAGCCGGTCCCCGATCTGCCCCAGGTACTCTTCCAGGAGAGGATCTTCATAGGGCTTGCTCTTCTTGAGAAGCGCCTCCTCTTCCTTCTCGGCCTGGTTCCAGAGCGCCACCTCATCGGCTTCGGGCTTAAAGGGTTGGCCCGCGTGTCCGATGGGCGGCACGTTCCGCGAGGCGCAAGCCGGGACGAGCAGGCTGACGATCAGGAGCCACGCGAGGACGCGCTGGGGCACGAGCCGCGAGCTCGACATCGGCATCTCCTCAGTTGAGCGCGGCGAGGCCTTCGCGGACTCGCCGGAGCTGCTGGCGCACGGCCTCGGCATCGGGCGCCGCGGGATTCTGAGCTAGATACCGCTCCCAATCTGCCACGCCACGGCGGAACTGACCGAGCTTGACGAGCACCGACCCGCGGTCGCGCACGTGGGCCCATGAGTCGGACTCGACGACGAGCAGGCACTCGATCGCCTCGATCGCCCGGGTCCACTCGCGCCGGCTCACGTAAATGGCCTTGAGGTTGTTGAGCATCCGCGTGAGGATTTGCCGCCGCGAGCACGGCAGGAAGCTCGCCTCGGTCAACTTCACGGATCTCCCCACTGCGCGGGCCACCACCCTGTGGGCGCCGTCCAGGGTAAGCACCGCGCCCCCGTTGAACGGGTCGAGCAGGACGGCGTCCGCCCCCACCTGCGCGCTCACCACGAAGTGCCCGGGCAGGCCGATGCCCTGGATGGAGAGACCCACCCGGGCGCCGACTTCCATCATGACGACGGCCAGGGTGATTGGGATGCCCACCTTTCGGTCCAGGACGTCGTTCAGGCAGCTGTTCCGGGGATCGTAGTAGTCGTCGGCGTTGCCGCGAAAACCCTCCTCCGCGAAGAGAAACTCGCGCAGGCGATGGACGATGCGCAGCTCGTCACCCAGACGCGCCGCCCCGGAGCGGAAGGCCAGCTCGTCCAGCTGCTTGAGCGAGTGGGCCGCGATCAGATGCGGATGTTGGATGCGGGCGATGCTGAGCGCGCCCAGGGCGAGGTCGATCTCCGACTCGGGAACCCGGATGAGCTCCCCGAAGGCACGGGCGATGTCCATCACGATACCAGTCAGCAGCCGGGAGCGTGATGGATGCCCGCGCTGGCGAGGACCTGGTTCTGCAGCTCCTCGGCCAGCTCGAGGGTACGGCGCGCGGCCCGCGCCGCCGCGCGCTGCGCCTCGGGCGTGGTGGCCAGCGAGCGCAGCAACGCGCGCCCCAGCTCGTGGTGATGTCGCTCATCCGGCTCGATCACGTCGCGGTACAGCCGCGCCGTCTCGGCATCTCCCGCCGCCTCGCAGAACTCGATGAACTGGCGATTCTTGACGATGGCGATGGCCTCCCGTGTGAACTGTCCCGCAGCCACGCGCTCCACCGTGCTCCGGAGCGTGTCGAGGTACTGGAACAGCGGGCCATAGCCCTTGGCCAGGGGATCGAAGGACGTCGCGGCGAAGCCGAGGGCACTCAGCCGATCTCCGATCAGCCGGTAGTGCTTGGCCTCGTCGCCGACCTGACGGGCCAGCGCGAGCTTGACCGGCACCTCATCCGTCGTCACCAGCCACCGCGCGGCGATCTCCGTGGCCTCGATCTCGTTCTTCAGCGCCACCTTGAGCAGATTCATCACGGTGAGATCGCCATCCACCTCGGGCTTCAGGGTGGCGGCGGGCGCGAGGCGCTCCAGCAACGCCTGGTTGTCGCCGTCCAGCTTAGCCACGAATTCGTCGGCGTTCACGGGAGCCCTCTCTGAAGCAGCACACCCAGCTCCCGGGTGAGCGTCTCCTTGGTGACCACACGGCGGCAGTGCGCGTGCAGCGGTTGGGTCTGGCGCGCGAGGGCATGGGTGGTGAAACCGAGAGCGGGAATATGGGCCTGTTCGAGTTGCCGGAAGATCTGCGCGTAGTCGAGGTCAGAAGTCAGGTCGACGAGGGCAAACCTCGTCGAGGGCGTGATCACCCGCTTCAGTTCTTCGACAGTCCGTGCGAATACCAAAGCGACCGCAGCCAGGCGGGCGGTCTCGCGGATTCGAGCGACAAAGAAGAGATCCTTCAGCACGGCCACCACGTTCCCGTCCGACGCCCTGTCCTCCGCCCGTGCCGGCGCCGTTGCCGACTGCGTCCCTGGGCCGGCTGGACTAATCCTCCTGCTCCTTCAAGCCGAGCCAGTGCCGCTTCCACTCGGCGATGTGGGACAGTGTGGAGAGGTCGCGCATGCGGTCCACGTAGACGATGCCTTGCAGGTGATCGACCTCGTGCTGGAGGACCCGCGCGAAAAAGTCCTTGGCGACCATGTCCACCCGCTGACCGTCGCGGTCGTGACCCTGCAGACGCACCGCCGTGTAGCGGGGCACCATACCGCGCAGATCCGGGACGGAGAGGCAGCCCTCCCATCCGTACTCCATCTCCTCGGTGAGCGTGGTCACCACGGGATTGATGAGGACGGTGAGCGGGATATGCGGCGCGTCGGGGTACCGGGCATTGCCTGCCACCTCGATGACCGCGATCTGCAGCAGCGTGTGGACCTGGGGCGCGGCCAGGCCGGCACCGTCGTACTCGCGCATCGTCTCAACCATGTCGTCGATGATGCGCTGGACCTCCGCGGAACGGATGCACTCGAGCTCCACTGGATGCGCGACCTGGCGCAGTACCGGATGCCCAAGCCGAGCAACCTTCAAAATCGCCATGGCATTGAAAAGTGTAGCATGGCGGGAAAATTGCCGGCAGGGAGGAACGCCTCCCGGCATGATCGCCGAACGCCTCGCGAGAGCCGGATCACCGGCCGCAGCCCCTGCACGGCGCAGCCCTCGGGCTCACTGCGGACCGCCGCGCTTCGGGTGCGCGTCGGCGGCCCGGGGACGCGGAGCGGATTTACTCGCCAGCCGCCACTGCGCGGCACGTCGCACCACCTCGTCGGCGTCGGTGCTGGCGTGCTCCAGGGCCTGACTGCCGTCCCGCTCAGCGAGGACGAGGGCGGCGTTGCGCAGCAGTCCGCTCCGCTTGCTTCGCCGGATGGCGCGGCCTCGGAATCGCTCGCGAAAACCGGCGTCGTCGAGCGCGAGCAGACTCTCGACCTCGCCGAACGGCGCGGTTGGAGCGAGGGCGGAGGCTCGCGGCGCAGCAGCTTTGCGGTTCCAGGGGCACACCTCCTGGCAGATGTCGCAGCCGAACACCCAGCCATGGAGCTGGTCGCGCAACTCCTCGGCGATGTCCCCGCGGTGTTCGATGGTGAGGTACGAGATGCAGCGTCGGGCGTCGAGCACGTATGGCGCCACAAAGGCGTTCGTTGGACAGGCCTCGAGACACGCCGTGCAGCTTCCGCAACGGTCGGGCAGGCGCGCGTCGGGCTCGAGATCGGCCGTGGTCAGCAGGATCCCGATGAGAAAGTACGAGCCCAGTCCCGGGGCCAGGAGGTTCGTGTTCTTGCCGATCCACCCGAGCCCCGCCTGAGCGGCCAGATCCCGCTCCAGCACGGCGCTCGTGTCGACGGCCACGCGCGTCTCGGCCCCATCGCCGGCCGCTTCACGGATGAAGCTAGCCAGCCGCTGCAGCATCGGCCGCATCACCTCGTGGTAGTCGAGGCCACGCGCGTAGCGCGCCACCGGCGCCCAGCTGGGATCGTCCCCATCGCCCGCGCCATGGCTCAAGGCCACGGCCACCACCGAGCGCGCTCCGGGAAGAAGCCGCTGAGGGTCGAGCCGCTCCGTCCGTCCCCGGGCCAGATAGGTCATCGTGCCCGCGTAACCGGCCTCGAGCCACGCCTGGAACGCCGCCCCGTGCTCGGGTGGCGAGGCCGGCCCGATCGCCATGCCGGTGAAGCCAAGAGCTTCTCCCTGCGCCCTCACGGCGGCGGAGAGCGCCACGGTGCTCAGATTCACTGGCGGCGCGCCTTCACCACGAGATGGGCGCGCGTCAACGTGCGCCCGCCCTCTTCGAGAAACCGGATGTAGCGGAACCAGCGCCCGTCGGTTCGCCACTTCTCCTCGAGGCCCACCGCCGCAACTAAGCCCTCTTCGATGGTAGCGAACCGCTGGACTTCCCGGTCGACTTCTAGACTCTCACTCGCGAAACCTGTTCTCGCCAGGAGCGCGGCCATCTGCTCCTCGTCGTAGGCGAAGCGCGAGCGGCGACCTGTCTCCTGCCACTGCTCGGCGTGAAAGGCGACGAAGGCGAGCACCCCGCCGGGCGCGAGGGCCCGACTCGCTCGCTCGACGATCGCATCGGACATGCAGAGATGCGCGACCACAAAATCCGGAGCGAACGCCGTGTATTCGCCGCTCTCCGCGTCGGTCACGACGAACTCCGCGTTGTCGGCGCCGGCGATCCGAGCGCGACGCCGAGCCTCCTCGATGGCGGCTCCATCCCGATCGATGCCCGTCACCCGGCGGCATCTCGGGGCGAGGGCGAGGGCGAGCGAGCCCCGTCCTGTCCCCACGTCCAGGATGTTCGCCGCAGAGAGCGGCTCGGGGTCCAGCAGGGAGAGCAGCCGCGGGCTAACCCGTGACGGCACCTTCGGAAGCCGAGGAAACGAGCCGGGCATACTTGGCCATGACACCCCAAGTGTAGCGCAGCCGAGGTGGCTTGACCGCCTTCAACCGAGTTTTGATCTCAGACGCCGTAAGTTCCACGTCGAGCTTGCGTTTCTTGATATCGATGGCGATGGTGTCGCCGTTCTTGATCGCCGCAATCGGCCCGCCGTCAGCCGCCTCGGGCGCGATGTGACCGATCATGAAGCCGTGGGTGGCCCCGGAGAAGCGGCCATCGGTCATCAGAGCGACGCTATCGCCCAAGCCCGCTCCTTGGATGGCGCCGGTAACGTGAAGCATCTCGCGCATTCCCGGTCCGCCCTTGGGCCCCTCCCAACGGATCACCACCACGTCGTTGGGCTTGATCTTCCCCGCCTTCACCGCCTGGAAAGCGTCCTCCTCGCGGTCGAAGATGCGCGCCGGGCCGCGGTGGAAGTCGCGCTTTTGCCCAGAGACCTTGGCCACGCAGCCCTCAGGCGCCAAGTTGCCCCTGAGAATCACGATGCCCCCTTCCGGTTTGATGGGATCGTTAAGGGTGTGAATGACCTTCTGACCGGGCGCCTCCCGAGCTACCCGGGCTTCCTCGGCGATGGTGCGTCCGGTGACAGTGATCTCGCCCTCATTGAGGAGTCCGGCGGCCATCAGGCGTTGGGCCACGATCGCCATTCCCCCGGCTTCGTACATTTCGGGCGCGGTGTAGGCGCCCCACGGTTTGAGATCTGCGAGGAGCGGCGTGCGCCGCGAGATCCGGTCGAACTCATCGATGGTGAGCTTGACTCCCGCCTCGCGCGCCACCGCCATCAGGTGCAGGACGGCGTTGGTGGAGCCGCCAGTGGCCATGACACCAGCAATGGCATTCTGGAGCGCCTTCTTAGTGATGATGGCGCGCGGCTGGAGGCCCTTGCGGAGGACGTCCATCACCAGCCGACCGGTTTCGAAGGCGACCTCGTCCTTGCGTGGGTCGACCGCAGGGACGCCGTTCCAGCCCATGGGCGAGACGCCGAGCATCTCGAAGGCGGTGGCCATGGTATTGGCGGTGAACTGACCGCCACAGGCCCCGGCGCCCGGACAGGCGCGGCTCTCGACGGCATTCAGCTCGGCGGCGTCGATCTTGCCCGCGTTGAACGCCCCGATGGCCTCGAAGACATCCTGCACGGTCAGCCGGCGGCCCCGGTGCTCCCCGTACATGATGGAGCCGCCGTACAGCATGACGCTAGGGATGTTGAGGCGGGCCATGGCCATGACCATCGCGGGGATCGTCTTGTCACAGCCGGTGAGAGTCACCAGACCGTCGAGGAGGTGCCCCCGCGTGACGAGTTCGACCGAGTCGGCGATCCAGTCGCGACTGATGAGCGAGGCTTTCATGCCCTCGGTGCCCATGGCGATGCCATCGGTCACGGAGATGGTATTGAACTCGATCGGGGTGCCCCCGGCGGCGCGGACACCGGCCTTGACCTTCTCCGCCAGCTTCTGGTGGTTCCAGTTGCACGGCGTGATCTCGATCCAGCAGTGGGCCACGCCGATGAGCGGGCGCGCGAGGTCTTCGTCGGTGAAGCCGACGGCCTTGAAATAGCTGCGCGCGGCGGCACGGTCCGGGCCGTCCACAAGCGTGCGGCTGGCGTGTCGAGGATCAAATGGCATCGCTACCTCCTTCGCGAATCATGGTGAGGTCGCCGGCCGCTTGGCGACGAGGAAAACGAAGCGTCCCTTCTGGATGACGTCACCCCGCTGATCGACGATCGCGTGCTCTTCGATGATGACGCCGCCCTCGCGCAGGGAGCGCTTGATGGCCGTGCGCGCGCGGCTGTGGATGGTGTCGCCCACATGCGCCGCCTGCACGATCTCCCAGTCGATGCTCATGAAGGCCAGCACCGCCAGCGGCGCCCGCGCCAGGCGCCAGCCGAGACCGGTGGACAGGCACAGCGGTAGCAGATCGGGCACGGTGCCAGGCGGCGCGCTGTCGTCGCCAGTCAGTCCACGGTACAAGCTGACATGCGCTTCGGTCACGGTCATGGCTGGCGTCTCCATCTGGTCGCCGACCTGCACGTCCTCGAAGTAGGCGCGGTGCTCGGCCTGAGCGCCGCTCACGCGCGACGCTCCACCAGGACGTCCGTCTCTCCCTCCTGCACGACTTCGTCGCGCTGATTGAGGATCGTTCGCGCCACGGTCACCATGCCGCAGTCCGGCTTGGAAGTCTCCTGCTTGGCCATCACCCGTGCGCGGAGCCGGATAGTATCTCCCATCTTGACAGGGGCCTTGAACTTCCAGCGGAGCCCGGCGAGCGCCAAGGTCGCGAAGGGGCGGGTGGCGCGGCTGAACAGGCCGGACTGGATAGCCAGGCCGAGGAGGCCGTGGGCAATCCTTTCGCCGAAGATTGAGGCCTTCATGAATTCGGCATCGGTGTGGACCACGTTGTAGTCGCCGGATAGACCGGCGAAGATCACGACGTCCGTCTCCGTGACCGTTCGACCGGGGGATTCGTACTCCTCGCCGACTTCTATGTCCTCGAAAAAACGACGCAAGTCAGCCGCCATGCCCGGCGTAGGATACCACACGCCCACAAGGTGGACGGCGTCCGACGGAGCCTGGGAGAGGGAGCCGTTCGCGCGATGCCGAGGCTTCCGGCGGGTCGTGGCCGGCGACCGTCCCTCGGCCTCAGCCCTTCGCGAGGTGGTCGATCAGCCAGTGCGCGGTGCGGAGCAGCCGAGCATCGCCATGCCGCGGGCCGACCAGCTGCACACCGAGGGGGAGGCCGTTCGCGCCCTGCATCAGGGGCACGCTCAGCGCCGGCATGCCGCACAGCGTCCAGAGAATGCAGAAAGCCGGATCCCCCGTGCAGCCAAGGTCCGGGGGCGCGGTGCCGGCAGCCGCGGGGGTGAGGATGGCGTCGTACCGCTGGGCGAACAGCTCGGCGAAGCTCTCGTTCAGCTTGGGGATGCGGCTCCGGGCCCGCAGGTAGTCGAACGCGGGCACCACGCGCCCGCGCTCGAGCCGTTCGCGCAGCGACGCGGAGAGTTGCGCGCGCCCCCTGTCCCACTCCGCGCGGAGGTTGGCCGCCATCTCGGCTTCCATGATGATCCGATGCCACTCGGATGCTTCCGCCGCCGCCTCGGACAGCTCGACCTCCTCGAGGCGACCGCCGAGGTGATCGGCCAGTTCCGCGAATGCCTCCTTGGCGTCGGCGTCGACGAGATTCCACCGGGACGTCCTCACCAGCGCGAACATCGGCGGAAGCGGCGGGGCCTCGCCCGCGATCTCCCGGTAGCGGCCGCGAGCCCGCGGCCTCGACTCGGGGTCGCCTTCCTCGTGGCCGATGAGCTGCTCGGTCAGCAGCGCGAGGTCCTCGATGGTGTGCGCGAACAGGCCCACGTGATCCAGCGTCTGGGAGAGCCGAAGCATGCCCTGGCGCGGAATGAGACCGCGCGTGGGCTTGAAGCCGTAAACACCGCAGAACGACGCGGGCCGAATCGTGGAGCCGCCCGTCTGGCTTCCGAGGGCCAAGGGCGCCATGCCAGCGGCCACCGCGGCGGCCGACCCGCTGGACGACCCGCCCGGCGTATGACCAAGGCGGTGCGGATTGTGGGTCTTCCCCGCGGTGCGGCCGGCGAACTCCGTGGTCACCGTCTTCCCCAGGATCACCGCTCCGGCCGCGCGCAGCATCGCCACGACTGCCGCATCACGGGCCGGGCTGCGCCCGGCGTGCAGAGGGGAGCCGTTCTCGGTCGGCATGTCGGCGGTGTCGATGATGTCCTTGACGCCCACCGGCACCCCGTGCAGCGGCCCAATCGCCCGGCCCTCGCTGCGCCACGCGTCGGCGGCGCGGGCCTGCGCCAAGGCGTGACGGGCGTCGAGAAATGCCCAGGCCTGGACGTTCGCTTCTCGCTCGCGTACACGCGCCAGACACGCCTCGACGAGTTGTTCGGAGCTGATGACACCTTCGCCGATCAGACGCGCCGCCTCCGACGCCGACATCAGGTGAAGATTTGCCAGATCCATGGCGGCGAGTCCTCAGCTCCCGTACAGGAATTCGAGCAAGGGCTCTCAGCTCCCGTACAGGAATTCGGGCAACCAGAGGGTCATGCCCGGCCACAGGTACATGAACGCGAGGCAGAGGAGGACGATCAGCATGAAGGGCATCATCCCCGCGAAGATCTGGTTCAACGTCACATGAGATGGCGACACGCCCTTGAGGTAGAAGGCCGACATGGCCACCGGCGGCGAGAGAAAAGCCGCCTGGAGATTCACCGCCACCATGGTGCCGAACAGCAGGGGGTCGACGTTGAAGTGGCTGAGGAGCGGAATGAAGATCGGGCAAAAGATCACGATGATCTCCGTCCACTCCAGCGGCCAGCCGAGCAGGAAGATGATGGCCTGCGAAATCATCAGGAAGCCGAGCGGCGACAGGTTCATCCCGAGCACCCATCGCTCGATCAGCGACTGGCCGCCGTGGAGCGCAAACACGGCGGAGAAGAGGGCGGAACCGACGAAGAGCCAGCACACCATCGCGGTCGTCTTGGCGGTGAGAAACGTCGATTCCTTGAGGTTCTGCCACAGGTCCGGGGAGCGCCGCAATCCCCAGCTCCAGGGCACGACGGTTCCCAGGAGCACGCCACCGAGACAGCCGGACACCAGGAGCGTCACCACGTCAGCGCGATTCCAGGCCAGAGCGATGCCGACGATCGCGCCGACCAGGCTCGACCACCACACCAGGCGCTGGTACTTCGCCATGACCGCGAGGTACAGTGCGCCGAGGGCGCCCACGGCCGCCGATTCGGTCGCGGTGGTGATGCCGAACAGGATGACGGCCAGCACCACCACGGTGAGAACCCCCAGGGGCACCACCGAGGACACCAGCTCCTTCAGAATCACGAGCTGCTCGCCGTCCATGCGCCAGTAATAGAGAGCGAGCAGGAGCGCGCAGAGTCCCGCGAATCCCCAGAACCAGGCATAGAAATTCCTGGGGATCTTCCCCGCGGCCGACCCGTCGAGCGGCTCGGCTGTTGGAGAGCCCAGTGGTCGAGGCGGCGCGCCGGGAACCTGGGCCTTCTCGGCCGCTACCCCCAACTCCTGCGGCGGCTCGGAGGGAGATCCCGGCTCCCGCCTCTGCTCGGATGCGGCGCCAAGTTCCTGTGGCCGCTCCGACGGCGTTCCCAGCTCCTGGGACTTCTCGGGCGCCGCGCTCCCGAGCTCCTCAGGCTTATCGAGCGCGGCGCTGCCGAGCTCCTGAAGCTTCTCGGACCCGGCGCGTCGGGGCGTGTCGGATGCTGCACCAAGCTCCTCGAGCTTCTCCGGCCTCGATCCCAGGGCTCGCTCCGACACGCTGCCGAGCGCCTGAGGCTTGTCCGCTTCTCCCCTGGGCGCCTGGCCCACGGTTGACGGTGAGCTGCTTGAAGTGCGGACGGACGCAACGGCCGCGGTTGGCGCGTTGTAGACGACGACGTACCACCAGGTGGCGCCGAACGTCGCCAAGGTCAGAACCGCCGGCACCATCGCGGTCAAGAGACTCCTGGCGATCAGGCCGTAGCTCACGGGCCGCCCGTCCGGGGCGCGGGCGCCGCGCAGCACGCTCGGCCGGACGGCCGCGACCAGAAGAGCCCAGCAAAGTCTCTTGGCTTGACCGCGCTCCAGCCGTCCGAGCCACTCCGGCACCGCGACTCGGTACTGGTCCGGTGGAAGCTTGGGCGCGATTCTCGGATTGAGGATCGCCCAGCCGAGGATGTAGAGCAGGTAGAGGAAGGTGAGAAAGAAGCCGGGCAGCATGGCCGCCGCGTAGAGTTTCACGATCGATTGTCCGGCCACAGCAGCGTAGACGATCAGCATCACCGAGGGAGGAATGAGGATCCCCAAGGTGCCACCCGCGGTGATGGCCCCAGAAGCGAGCCGCACGTCGTAGCCCGCGTGCAGCATCGGCCGCATGGCGATCACGCCCATGAGGACCACCACCGCCCCGACGATGCCCGAGGCGATCCCCCAGAACGCGCACACCAGCAGTGTGGTCACGGCCAGCGAGGCGGGTACGCGCCGGAAGGCGAGCTGCACACTGTGAAACATCCGGTCCACCAGGGCCGCCCGCTCCATGACGTACCCCATGAACACGAACAGGGGGATCGAGAGCAGGGTGTCGTTGGTCATCACCCCGTACGCCCGCTGCACCATCAGGTCGAACGCGTGGTTGTCGTACCAGGGCTGGGCGGGGTTCCAGAAGGCGATGAAGCCGAAGACCATCCCCAGACCCATCAGGGTGAACGCGGTCGGGAAGCCCATCATGATGGTGATCACGATGAGTCCGAGCATGGCCAGGCCGAGGGACGGATCGCTCACGGATCTCGCCGTTCGGTCTCGTCCACCACCGCCCGGTGGCGCGCCGCCTCGTCGATGGCGTGTGCCGACTCGATGGCTGCGCGACGCGATTCCTCGTCCACGAACTCGCTGCGCGCGAGCTGTTCGCCGACGACGTCGATCTCCTCCACGTCCGTCAGCCGCGCCGGCCAGGCGCCTGTGCGGAGGCACAGAACGCAGCGCACGATCTCGGCGACGCCTTGCAGCATGACGAGCGCGCCGGCGACGGGGATGACCGACTTGAAGTGATAGACCGGCGGGCCCTCGGCGGTCACCGTCGAGCGCTCGCCGATGGTCCAGGAGGCGGCCGCGTAGTCGGCGCCGGCATAGATCAGGGCCAGGATGCCCGGGACGAAGAACAGCAGGTACAAGACCAGGTCGAGGGTAGCTTGCGCCCGTGGGCGCAAGTAAGCGTAGATGAAATCGGCCCGCACGTGACCGCTCTGGGCCAAGGTGTAGGCGCCGCACATCATGAACAGCGTGCCGTACAGCATGTTGTTGAGGTCGAAGATCCAGGCGGTAGGGGCGTTGAGGATGTACCGCTTGAAGACCTCGACGGAGACGACGAGCGTCAGGACAACGATCAGCCAGGCAAACGCCTTGCCCGACCAGGTGCTGACCAGGTCGAACGCCCGGAGCAGGCGCTGAGCGTTCATGGGCAACGACGACCGGCCGGCCCTTCGCCAGGCGGCGGAAAGCCGGTCGGCCTGTAACGGGTCACGAAGGGCTAGCTCTACTTGGCGGCGGGTTTGCCGAAGTAGTGGTTGTAGGCCATGCGGCGGCTGACGTTGGTGTCGAGATCCCACTTCACCGCCCGCGCCGCGAACGCGCGCTGCGACTCGGCAATCTCCTTGAACATGGGGTTGTCCGCGGACTTCTTGTCGGCGGCCGCGTCGTACACCTCGAGCTCCTTCTGCAGCACGGAGTCGGGGGTCTTGTAGAAGCGCACCTTGTCCTTCGTCTGCAGCTCGATGTAGTCCTTCGAGTATCGGTCGATGGCCTTCCAGGACATGTCGGCCGAGGCCGCTTCCACGGCGTACTCGATGAGGGCCTTCATCTTGTCGGGCAGGACATCGAACTTCGTCTTGTTGAACAGGATCTCGAGCTGCTCGGCGTTCTGGTGATAGCTCTGCAGCATGCAGACCTTCGACACGTCGGCGAAGCCCAGGATGCGGTCGGAGGTGGCATTGTTGAACTCCGCGGCGTCGAGGAGCCCGCGGTCCATGGCCGGTACGATGTCGCCCCCGGGCAGTGCGTTCACCGCCGCTCCCAGGCCCGTGAACACGTCGATGGAGATGCCCACCGTGCGGAACTTGAGCCCTTTGAGGTCGTCGGCCTTCGTGATCGGCTTCTTGAACCACCCCAGGGGCTGCGTGGGCATGGGGCCGTAGGGGAAGGAGACGACGTTGGCGTTGATCGACTTGTAGAGCTTGTCGAGCAGTTGCTTGCCACCGCCATATTTGTGCCAGGCCAGCAGCATGTTGGCGTCCATCCCATACGCCGGACCCGACCCCCAGAGGGCGAGTGCCGTCTGCTTGCCGTAGTGATACACCAGCACGCCGTGGCCACCGTCGAGCGTGCCCTTCGACACCGCGTCGAGCAGCCCGAAGGCCGGGACCACCGCGCCGGCAGGCAGCACGTCGATCTTGAGGTCGCCGCCGGTCATGTCATTCACCTTCTTGGCGTAATCGAGCGCGTACTCGTGGAAGATATCCTTCGCCGGCCAAGTGCTCTGCCAACGCATCGTGATCGGCCCCTGGGCCTTGACGACCGACGGGGCGGCCAGGGCGGCGCCTGTCACCGCGGCCACCGCGGCGCCCCGGAGGAACTTGCGGCGCGACGTCTCGGTCGTTGCCTGCGAGTCGTCCATACGACACCTCCTCATTGAGGTCGGTTTGAAGGTTTGGGGTCACGGCCCACGATCACCGTCCGAATCCCGGGATCCCTCCGCGGGCCTGAGGGCAATCTGTCCTGCCCTCGGCGAGCGCACGTATTGTAGTGCATTCGTACAACCCTCCGCCCGGGAGGGGGCGACCTTGCGCGGAGATAGCCCCGAGAGGCAATGCCAGGCTGGCGACGACCAGGAAACGTCGCGACGCAGGAAAGGGTTCTTCTCCCAGGAGGCGTCCTGCCGTGGCCCGGCGAAGGTCGAGGACTTGACTCGTCCGTTTATTGCCAGTTAGAGTCAGACCGACCAGTCGGTCTGACTTGCGCCGGTCGTGCCACCGGCACCAGGCGCTCCCCCGGCGCCGAGGAGGCGACACCCGTGCACTTCTCGGATTCACGCTTGAGCGCAGTATGGGAAAAGGTCCAGCGAGGGGTAAGGCTTGGCAGCGACGACGGACTTCTCCTCTTCCAGACGCCCGATCTCCTCGGACTCGGACAGATGGCGAGTGCCGCGAAGTCACGGCGCGAGGGTGATCGCGTCTACTTCGTCATCAACCGCCACATCACCCCGACGAACGTGTGTGTGCTGTCCTGCCGCTTCTGCGATTTCGCCCGCAAGAAAGGACAGGCCGGCGCCTACGAGCACACCATCGAAGACATGGTAGGGATGGTGAAGCCCGACTGCCGCGAGGTGCACATCGTGGGCGGTCACCACCCCGACTGGCCCTTCGAGTACTACGAGCGGATCATCGCGGCCATCCGCGCGGCGCATCCCCAGGTGCAGATCAAGGCCTTCACGGCCGCCGAGATCGACTACTTCTGGCGCCGCTGGAGGATCGAGCCTAAGGAATCGCTGACGCGCCTGAAGACGGCTGGGCTCCAGTCGATGCCGGGCGGTGGCGCCGAGATCTTCTCGCCGCGCCTGGCCAAGCTGCTCCACTACACCGGCAAGGCGGATCCCGACCGCTGGTGTGAGATCCATGGAATCGCCCACGGCCTGGGCATCTGGACCAACGCGACGATGCTGTACGGCCACGTGGAAACTTTGGCCGAACGCGTGGAGCACCTCAACCGTCTTCGCGAGCAGCAGGATCGCTCCGGCGGGTTCCTCACGTTCATTCCCCTCGCCTATCAAGTGGGTAGCACCAAGCTGGTGCCGCGCCAGACCCCGCCCACCGACAGCCTCCGCACCATCGCCGCGGCGCGGCTCCTCCTCGACAACTTCCCGCACGTTGAAGCCTACTGGGTGGTGCTCGGTGAGGAAACGACCTCCATAGCGCTCCACTTCGGGGCCGACGACGTCAATGGCACCTTGGAGGATGAACGCATCCAGCACATGGCGGGGGCGCAAACGCCGGCCGGGGTGGCGCGTGAGCAACTCTTCCGGATGATCCGCGACGCCGGCAAAGTGCCGGTGGAACGCGACGCGCTCTACAACGTGGTACGCGTGTGGAATGAGTGAGAGGGGGAATCCCGACATGCTCGTCGCGGGGCGGGCGGAGGCCATCCGGGCCAAGATCGCCGACGGGCAGCGGTTGGATCGCGACGAAGGTCGGTGGCTGCTCGCCGAAACGCCCTTGCTGGAGCTGGGCGCCTTGGCCCAACAAGCACGCTTTGCGCGCCTCCCAGAGCCGCGCGTGACGTTCGTCATCGACACCAATCCCAACTACACGAACGTCTGCATCACGGACTGCCAGTTCTGCGCCTTCTACCGGAAATCCGGCCACCCCGAGGCCTACACCCTCACCGTGGACGAGGTCCTCGCGCGGATCGAGTCGGCGGCAAACCAGGGCGCGACCACCGTCCTCCTGCAGGGCGGCCACAATCCGGCCCTGCCGCTCGAGTACTATCTGAGCCTGGTACGCGAGACGCGCCGTCGCTTCCCGGGCGTGACACCGCACTTCTTCACGGCTTCGGAAATCCAGACCATCGCCGCCGCGAGCGGCCTCACCGTCGGCGACATTCTCGATCGCCTCCACGAGGCCGGACAGCGGACCTTGCCCGGCGGCGGGGCGGAAATTCTCTCCCACCGGGTCCGCGCGCGCATCGCCCCCAAGAAGGGCGGCCCGGAGGCGTGGCTGGAGGTCCACCGCGCCGCGCACGCGCGGGGCTTCCGGAGCACGGCCACCATGATGTACGGGCACGTCGAGCAGGTCGACGATGTGCTCGATCACTGGGACGCTATTCGCGAGCTTCAAGATCTCCACCACGGCTTCACGGCCTTCGTGCCGTGGTCGTTCAAGCCCGGCCACACCCTCCTCGAGAAGTGGATCAAGCACTACCAGGGCCCGAACATGTACCTGCGCATGCTCGCCACCTCGCGCCTGTATCTCGACAACTTCGAACACATCCAGGCTTCGTGGTTCTCTGAGGGCAAGCGGGCCGGCCAGATCGCGCTGCACTTCGGCGCCGACGACTGGGGGGGCACCCTCTTCGAGGAGAATGTCCACAAGGCCGCGAACTACGTGAACACCATCAATGTCGGGGAGATCGTCGATCTCATTCGAGATGCCGGTTTCACGCCCACCCAGCGCACGACCGAGTACGAGATCCTCGCGTCGTACTAGCCGGCGGGCCCTCGTGGATCAGATCGGATCGATGGGCGGGACCGCCGGGATGAGGCGCCGCTGATGGGCCATGCCGAACAATCGCTCCAGGGCGGCCCGGCCCTCCGTGCCCAGGGCCTGCGTGTAGTCGTTCACATACATCAGCACGAAGCGCCGGCACGTCTCCTTGTCGATGCCGCGCCCGTAGCGCATCGCGTACGCCAGCGCCTCGTCGACGTGGGTGTGAGCCCACGCGATGGAGTCGCGCAGCCCCTGGGACAGCGCGCGGTGCAGATCCTCACCGAGGTCGCGCCGCATGACATTGACCCCGAGCGGCAGCGGCAGCCCGGTTTCTCGCGCCCACACCTCCCCGAGATCGAGCACCTTGGTGAGGCCCATGGTGGAGTGGGTAATCTGGCCCTCGTGGATGAGCAAGCCCGCGTCGGCCTGTCCCTCCAGCACGGCCTGGGGGATCCTGTCAAATGCCACCTCGATGAGGGGAGGATCACCCACGTAGAGACGCAGCAGCAGGGCGGCCGTGGTGTGGCTGCCGGGAATGGCGATGACCTTCTCCTCCAGCTCTTCGCGCCGGATGGGGGCACGCGCCGCCAGGATGGGCCCGTAGCCCTTCCCCATGGAGGCGCCGGGATCCATCATCCGATGGCGGTCGGCCACCATCGCGTAGGTCGCCGCCGACACGGCCGTGACCTCCAACTCCGCCGTCTGGGCGCGGCGGTTCAGCGATTCGATGTCCTCCAACACGTGCTCGATGCGGACGCCGTCGATGCGCACTTTTCCCGCGGTGAGCCCGTAGAACATGAAGGCATCGTCAGCATCCGGACTGTGACCGATCCGCACGATTTGCATCGATGACCTCTCTGAGGGGGAAGGCCGCCGACCTCAGACCCGCGACGCGAGAGCGCATCCTTGGGGCCGCCCTGGACGTATTCGCCCGCAAAGGCTATCACAGGGCCCTGGTGGACGACATCGTCCGCGCCTCGGGCACATCCAAGGGTGCTGTGTATCACCACTTTCCCGCCAAGGAAGCGCTCTTCCTCGCCCTCGTCGACGACTTCGCCCAGCGCCTGGCCACCGCAGTCGCCGCGGCCATCGGCGAGGGGCAGGGGGCGCTGGCCAAAGTGGAAGGTGCCCTGGTGGCCGCCCTCGCCACATTCGCCGAGAATGCACCACTCGCGCGGCTGATTCTGCTCGAAGCGGTGAGCCTGGGCGCCGTCTATCAGGCCAAGCGGGCGGAGGTGCACGGTCGCTTCGCGAGTCTCATCCAGCGCTACCTCGACGAAGCGGTGGCCGAGGGCGCGATTGCCCCACTGGACACGCGCGTGGCGACGCTGGCTTGGCTGGGCGCGGTCAATGAGATTGTCGTCCAGTGGCTGCACACCGGAATCCCCGATCTTGCCGAGAGCGTTCCTGCGCTCACCGAGGTCCTGCTGCGCTCCATCGGCGTGCCGCCCCGGGCGCATATCGGCACCACCTGACCCGCCCATGAGGGACTCGGGGGCGCTCCTCTGACCCTAAAGGACGATCTTGCGAAAGTTGCCGGCCCGAATGGCGCGAATGATGGAGTCGCGGTCCCGTTTGGCGTCGACCTCGATCCAGGCCCGGCCGAAGTGGGGCGGCCGATGCGCGTCGTCCGTCGCCACCTTCACGAGAGGGATCTCGTCGGTATCGTACAGCGGGCGGTAGAAACCAGTATCCGTGACCTCCACGGCGTCGAGGGGGAGGCCAGCCGCCCTGATGATCCCCATGCGGTCGATCGTCTCAGCCACGGTGAGCCTGTACCGTGCGGGATGATTCAGCACGTAGAGGGTCTCGCGGTCCCCGTGCACCCGCCCCACGTGTTGCGAGAGCGGCGTGTAGTCCAGCTCGAGCCCGTGAAAGACCAGGAGACGACCGTTCAGACCCTCGATGGCGCGCCGATACTCCTCGAGCATCAGGTTTTCGTGATCCTCGTGGTCGGTGATGGCGAGGAAGTCGTAGCCCCGCGCTTCGTACTCGGCCAGGAGGGCTCGAGGATCGCGCACGCCGTCGGAGAACGTCGTGTGAGCGTGCAGGTTGCCGCGCAG
>JBKPAK010000095.1:0-12595 GCA_046726415.1 Candidatus Methylomirabilota bacterium | reverse complement strand
CGGCACCCAGTGCGCTGGCCGCGACAGTGGCCGCTCTAGCGAATCGCCCTCCCGGCCTCCCAGGATCAGGCGCGCTGGCGCGCTCGACTTTGGCGCCTCCCGTGACGGTCCGGTAGAAGGTGCCGAGCGCCCTGTCATGGTGGGAGCGAAGCACGACGATCGGCCCGTCGACGCGCTCCTCGGCGAGGAGGGGGTAATAGAAGCCGGGCCGGCGGAAACCCGGGATCGACGGCGCGAACGCGAAGGCGGAGAAGGCGGCGAGCAGGAGCGTCAAGCTCGCGGGCCGGGCGCCGCCGAGTGCCATCGACGTGACGAGCGTCGCGCCGAACGAGTGGCCGATCAAGTGGAGCCGGGGCGGCCGAGAGAGCGAGTGCCAGAGGGGCGCCACCCACTCCCTCGCGAATCGCTCGCCCACCTCACAGGCCCGGCGCTTCATCACCCAGAAGCTGAGCGCATGGAGGGGAGAGATCGATGGCGCTCCGCGATCGCGGGCGGATCGCGTTAGTTGTCGTGCGAGTGCGTCCAGCTCCGCCTCCTCCTCGGAGCTCCTCGGGATCTCCGCCCCACAGAGGTCCCGGAGCAGCGCAAAGTCAGAGCGGCTTGCGCGTCGGGGTGACCATGCTGCGAAGCGGTGTTCGAGCTCGGGCCAGAGCCCGCTCGCCCACGCGCCTCTCGTCAGCGGGACGACGGCGAATGGCTTCGATGGCCAGTGAAGGCCCAAACGCAGCGGGACGATTCGCTCGCGCAATGGGGCGAGCACGCCGTCGAGGAGCGCGAAGAAGCGCGCCGACTCTTCGTGCGCCTCGGTCTGGTCGTGCAGCCACCCGTGGCAGAAGAGGAAACAGTCGGTTGCTGACCCCACGGCCTTCGCCACCCGCTCGAGCTCGACCCTGTCCGCGAGACGACCTTCCTTCGTGAGGGTCACCCCGAGGATCCCCGGGCCGCGGCGGGAAGGAGCTGGCACCATCAACGCCCGGCCTCGATCCCGCACTGCAGGCGAGACGCCGGCCCCTGGCCCGGGACTGACCTGGACTGCGAGTTCTGCGGGATGGCCCATCTGCGCGGGTGTTACACCCCGCTCCACGCCCGCCGGAGCTCCGCCAGCTCGCAGGCGGTGAGCGCTCCCTTCAGCATCCGGGCCTCGGCGAGCAGTTGCCGCGCCCGGTGCTTCGTGGGCGCCAGGCGACCCTGCGCCCCCTCGTAGTCCGCGTTGAGTTTTGCCGCGCGCGCCCTAAGCGCGATGATCTTCCGCACCTTGCCCGATCGGCACTCCCTCATCGCCACCTCGCTGGCACCCGGCTCAGGACTCCGCCGGCTGCTGTACGTCCTGCACTACCCTCGCCAGCCCTCATAGCCGGAAGCTGTCCATCACACCCGCATCGTGAGTGAGAATCCCCTCGCGGACCCGAAGGCCGGCGTCGTCCACACGCTTCGAGACCTCGGCGAGCGCCCGGTCCTGCTTCTCCCGGAGCCACGCGGGCAGATGGAGGCCGCGGTCGCCGACCTCCGCGACGGCGCGGCCCACCCAGTGCCGCCACTCTGCCCAGTGATGCTCGTTGAGCGCAGCCGTCACCAGCACGCGGCTCACCAGATGTGGGATCCCCGCCGTCCGCCGGCCCGTGTCGATCGCGAGCGCCGGCGAGATGCGCACGATCTCCACATTCCGGTCGCGGATCTCGACGAGAAACGCGTCCAGGGAGTCGAAGAGGAGCTTCATCGTGTGCACGGCCTTTCTACGTGGTCATCACGGGTCCGAGAAGCTTCAGGAGCTCGGCAGCGCCGGCTCGCCTGGCGGCGGCTCACGGACGCCGTCCCTCGCGCTCCAGCGCCCGGGCCAAGTTCTCCATCATGACGGCCAGCCGCTCGGACGCCGTGGCGTTCCGCTCGATCACGTCAAGCAGGCGCTCCTCGCGCTTCGCCTGCCGCTCGCGCTCGGCCTGGTGGTTGTGGCGCTCCCGGAGAAAGTCCAGGCGGTAGTAGATGAAGATCACGCACGCCAGCAGCCCGCCGACGCCAAGCGTCGATACCATCTTGATCAGGTCGAGATCCGGCATCAGCCCGGCCTCGCCCCGCCGGTAGTCGGCACCGCGATCACAGGACAACCCCGTCCAACGCCTCGGCGTCGTGGGCGAGGATTCCGCCGCGCACGCCGAGGCCGGCCTCAGTCACGCGCGCGCGAATCTCCCCAGTCTTCTCCTTCTGGAGCCCAGCGAGTCGTGCCGGGACAGCAGCCCCATGCTCGGTCACCTCCGCGTAGCCTCGCCCGATCAGGAGACGCCACTCGGTCCAGAGGTTCCAATCGAGATCGAGCCGCGCCGTGACGACCACCCACGCCGTGTAGCGCGGGATGCCGTTCGAGATGACGTCGCTGCTCTGCAGGAACGCCGCGACGCGCACAGCCTCGACGTTTCGCTCCTTGACCGCGTGCAGCAGCGCCGTCGGCCAACCGTGGACGACCTTCATGGATCCTCACGCCTCCCGGCACCCGTCTCGACGAGCACCGCGCCGATAGGGGGACAAGGCAGAAGTGATGCCATGGCGGTGGGACGGCGAGCGGGAAGGGCAACTCCGCGAGATGTGAGAGCGATCGGGCTGCGAGGGGTGCCGGTGGAATGGACCCGTGGCCGGTTGTCGTTTCGTGTCGTTTCGGGGGTCTGCGCAGGTCCAGTGACGCGTAAGCCCGCGTGGTTTCAGCGCCGTTGTCGTTTCGTGTCGTTTCGTGTCGTTTTCGGGGGTCTGGGGCAGCTCCGGTGACGCGTAAGCCCGCGTGGTTTCAGTGCCGTTGTCGTTTCGTGTCGTTTCGTGTCGTTTCTTCGGAGCCGGCGAGCACGCTCACGCCGCGCAACGCCGCGTCCCGTCGGAACTTCGGGTGTTGGCCGAGCGCGGTCGAATCCTTGCAGTGTCTTGCCGGGCGAGACGGAGGTGCCGGTGCGATTACGAGCGGCTGATCACAAGATCGACTTCGGCGTGGTCCGCGGGGATGCGCAATGACGTCGACCACCCCACCTGATCCCGAACCCGACCTGCTCCTCTCCCTGGAGCGCACGATCAACACCGCCGGGCAGCCGCACCTCGTCGAACTCCTCGGCGGTCTCGAACGCCTCAAGGCCATCCTCTGGCAGCGCCTGGTGAGCGTGACGACCACCCGGACGGCACCGCTCGCCATAGATTCCGTCGAGGAACTGCGGCACCTGACGCCCCAGCAGGTCGCCGAGAGCCTGAGCCTCAAGGCGGCCTATGTCCACGAGCTGTGCCGGACCGGCCGGATCCCGGCGACGAAGTCCGGGAAGTACTGGATGATCTCGGTCGGGGGACTGCGGCAGTGGCTGGCGTATCCGAAGCGTGACGTTGACGAAGATGGACAGCGCCCCATAGAGTCGCTCAATCCTCGCAGAGACATGCAGCCGACCCGTCTCACCAGCCCGGCCGGGCGACCACGCAGGTCTCCGATGATCTGAGTCGAGGAGGCGATGGCGAGAGCGAAGGTCACGATCCGCTTCCGCAAGAACCGCGGCGTCTGGGAGGTCGACTATCGCGACATCGATGGCGTGCGCCGTCGGCCCCTCTTCTCGACCGAGGAGGCTGCGCACGAGTTTGCGACCGAGGTCTTCCGCCGCGTCGGACAAGTCCTACCTGTCATCCAGGACCGTGAGATCACGCTCCGCGAGTACGCCACGCGCTGGCTGGCGATGGTGGAAGCGGACCGGGCACCCAATACGCACCGGAGCTACGCCGAGCGCCTCAAGCGTCACGTGCTGCCCGCGCTCGGCCACTTGAAACTGCGCTTGATCCACCGCGCGCACATCAAGGCGTTCCTTGCTGAGAAGCGCCGGCAGGGGCATTCGAAGAACAGCGTGCGGCTCATGAAGGCCCCGCTCTCGGCGCTGCTCTCCGAGGCCGTGGATGACGGCCTCATCCCCGTCAACCCGGCGCTCCAGCTCGGCCGCCGTCTCGGCGGTCGCGCCAACAAGCTGACCCAGTCCGAGCGTGTACAGCGCATCCGGCCGATGACGTGGGAGCAACGCCAAGCGTTCCTCGACGCGGCAGCGGCTGAGCGGCGGCACTTCGCGCTCTTCGCAACGCTGGTCTACGCAGGCCTGCGCCCGGGCGAGGGCTTCGCACTGCGACCGGGCGATCTCGACTTCCCCCAACGTCTGATCCGCGTGGAGCGCGCGTGGAGCCTGAGGCGCGAGAAGGACACGAAGACCCACGACCAACGTGCCGTAGAGATGAGCCGAAACCTCACCCGGATCCTCCTCGAGCACCTGACATGGCTCAAGGCGGAGGCGTTCCGGTGCGGCTGGGGCCAGCCCGAGTGGCTTTTTCCGAGTGAGGTGGGCCGACCAATGGACGAGACCAAGGTGGGCCGGGTCTTCCGCGGAGTGCTCAGGCGAGCCGGCCTGCCCGCCTTCCGAGTCTACGATCTCCGCCACACCTTCGCGAGCCTGCTCTTGGCGCGCAACGCGCCGATCACGTACGTCGCCGCGCAGCTCGGCCACGCCAATCCCGCCACGACGCTCCGCTTCTACGCCCGGTGGATTCCGTCCAGGGGCCAGCGCTGGGTCGAGGTCCTCGATCGACGGGACGACCTGAAGGCCACGGCGGAGGCTCTGCTCGCTGATCTGGAACCAAAAGTGGAACCAAACCGCCCTTTCGGAGGACGCGACGATTCGGAAGTGATTGATTCTGAATGGAGCCGGGGGCGGGATTTGAACCCGCGGCCTGCTGATTACGAATCAGCTGCTCTACCACTGAGCTACCCCGGCCTGGGCCAACACTATAAAGCACTTACGCGACGCTGGCCAGTCGTCGCCGTCGGCCCTGTTGTGAAAAGCGTTGGGGAATTTTCGGCGATCCGCTCGACGGCCTCGGCCTTGTGGGTCGGGCTCAGGTGCGTGTAGCGCGCGACCATCGCGAGCGAGCGCCAGCCGCCCAACTCTTGGATCGTCCGTGGGTCCACGCCGGCCATGGCCAGCTTGGAAGCGAACGTGTGTCGCAGAGTGTGGGGGGTGACGTCCGTGAGCTTGGCGGCCTCACAGGCGGCCTCGAACGGCTTGCGGATGGTCCGAAGCGGTCGGCCATCCCGCCGAGCAAACACGAACGGGCCAGGCGTCTGCTCGAAGATCCTGGCCAGCGCGGCCCGCACCACCCGGTTGAGGGGGACGGTGCGCGTCCGGCCGTTCTTCGCATAGGCGGTCTGGACGGTCAGGAGGCCACGGGCAAGGTCGACGTCCTGCTTCTGGAGGGCCAGGGCCTCCGAGGTGATCCTGAGGCCCGTGTGGGTGCCCACCAGGATGATGGTCCGCACAGGCTCCGTGACATGCTCGAGCAGACGCTGCTCCTCGGCGGCGTCGAGGAACCGCAGACGTCCTGGTGATTCGCGCACCAGCCGCATGCGCGGCGTCGGCCCGTCGTAGACCTTCAGATCGTCACGACAGCGGTTGAACAGGCTCCGTAGGATGGCCAGCTGGCGGTTGGCGGCCGTGCCGTGGCCGGCCTCGACCAGGGTGCGCTTGTGCCGCTCGACGCTCAGCTCATCGATCTGACTGAGCCGGCACCCGCCAAACGATCGCGCCAGATGCTTGAGGGCGTTCCGGTAGCCTCGCGCCGTGCGCGGCTTCTTGTTGGTGTTCATCCACTTCAGGAACTCGGCGCTGGCCTGCTCGAACGTCGGATGATTCCGCACCTTGGGGCCAATACCGACCTCGCCCTTGAGAATCCCCGCGCGCTTCACGCTGGCCAGCTCGCGGGCGACCGTCCGGTTGATGCCCGCCCGAGGCGCACGACGTGCCGGCGGCCCTCATGAACGAAGTCCAGGTACCACACCTTGCCCCGCTGGTAGATGCCGTCACCGCGTCGCGCCATCTCCCCTGCTCCTCTCTGTCCGCACCTATGCGGCGCCGTCCAAGCCCTGCTTCGTCCATGTCGTCGCGATGGTCTTGGCCATCAGCTCCTCCCTTGATCGGTGCTCTTCCGGGCGTCTCTCCTGCCCCAGAAACTCGGACGGCTGCCCAAGAATCGCTGTATAGTCCCGCCAGCCTCGCCTTGGCCTCTACGTTGAGCCTGAGGCCCCGGTGGATGGCTTGCCTCACATGGCCCCTCCGTTGGAGTCCACCGGGCATGCCCTCACCGCTCAACACCATTCGCGCCAAGCTTCGGTCGAAAACCATCACTGGAGGGGTACCTCTCCGCGCACGGGTCGTGGCTGGAAACGGACAAGACTGCTCCGGCTGTGACCGTCCGATGGACGGTGGTCCCGTGTGGGAAGTTGAATTCCCGGGCGGGCAGATCATCAGACTCCACGCGGAGTGCGAGACGTACTGGCGGATTGAGACTGGGAACTGAGCCGCGGGTCATCAGAGGGCGCTTCCGCCCTTCTCCTGCTGACGGGCCTTCACCGCCGCCTTGCCACCCCTGTACCGTATCGTCTCCGCCGCCTCAGTATCCAATCGGCCCGCTTTTCGATGCTCTCGCGGAGGGTATCAGTGGCATGGCCGGAGATGGGGTCGAGTTGCGCGATCGCAGTGAGGATGTCCTTGATGGCCTCGACGCTGCACTCGATGAGATCCGCCGCCATCACGGGCTCTAGGGTCCTCTCGGGGTCGGTTTTGGTGAAGCGAGCCGTAGGCACGCTAAGATGGGAGTGCTCATCGTCTCTGCCTCCAGGGTTAGGGTTGATGGGCCAAGCCCGGCACGTGCTGTGAACACGGGGCCGGGCGTCTCTACGTCCGCGCCTACTCCAGCAACTCCGCCACCGGCACGCCGAGAGCCTTGGCGAGCCGCCGCAGCACCGGCAGCGACGGCGACTTGCGCTTGCCAGCTTCGATCATGGAGACGTAGGCGGTCGTCACCTTGGCCTTCTTCGCCAACTCCATCCTGGTCATCTGCGCCTGCTCGCGTAAGTCGCGAATCACTCGGGCTAACCTCCGTGGTGACACTTTAATAATTTAACTCTCCGTTAAACAATAAGTCAAGCTTCTCGTGCGTTCACTGCTCCGCTCCGCTGTTACTCCTGCCGCCGTGGTGGCACGATCAGCGCCTCCACCGAGGCATCCCAGCAGCCCAGGTGATACGCGATCGCGAAGAACCGGAGCCTCGCTTCACCCTCATGGATCGGCGTGCGGCACCACTCGCAGCTGACCACGGGACCGTTGTTCCGCATCCTCGACGAACACGGCGTCGATGGTACACTTCCGGGGCGATGGTACACTTCCGGGGCGATGAAGCGCCTGCCCAAGCTGCCCCGTTACGCTGGCCTCTGCATCCAGCACCGCAAGGTCGTTGGGTAGGACGAGTACACCTCGATCTGGCACTGGGCGCTCTTTCATGCAAAAGCCTGGCGGTGTCCTCCGCCCAGGGTTGACGAGACCAAGGTGATCCGGCGCCTGATCGACGAGCACGGCGGCATCGACGAGGTGCTCGGAACGAAGTGACCGACCTCGAGCGCGAGAATCGTCGGCTCCAGGGCGAACTGATCCGCGCCCGGGGAAGATCGCGGACTTGAAAGACCGTTTGGCCTACGCTCTCCAGCAGGTCCGCGAGCTGAGTGCGAAGGTGCCACGGAGCGAGCTGCACTCGAGCTAGCACTCATGGCCCCTGAAACCTGCGGCCAGTGCGCCGATGGATGGGTCTGGGAGCTCCATCTTGATGGGACGTGCGTCGAGGAGTGTGGCGTAGCGATGCCATGTCCGCATCCGGCGTGTCCGCTGTCCTGGGCGACTGAGACTGATCCGGCCACCGGCCTTGTGCGGCCGCATGAGAGCGACGAGCCGTGGCGGCTGGCGAGCCCGGTGTTCCGCCGTTCCGCCGGATAGGGAAAGTAGAGGCGCCACGCCGGGTCCATCAGCGTCGCCGGACCTCAGCCTCGAGGATCTCCGTCACGATCCCCAGAAGAAGCCGTAACCTATTAGGGCCAACCCCACCACGAGCCCGACAATCTGCTTCCAACCGAAACCCGGGGCAGCGCCGAGCCTAAGTACGTCTGCGAACAGCGACAGGACCGCGAGGATGACACCGACCGCTATGAGAAGCCATCTCCAGCCGGTCATAGGGACCTTCTCCTCTTGTGCGTTTCACCAGCGGCCCGAGCTGCACCGCCTCCCAGGCGTGGCGGCACCCGCGGTACCGATTCACTTCGCGAGCTGGTTGACCTTGATCCGCAGCCCCTGCCAGCCAGCCGCCACTGCCCCGTGTTGCCTGGGTGATCGAGCGCCAAACGTATGATAGGCGAGGGCACGAGCTGATATCGCCCGATGCCTTCCGGGATCGGTTGGCCGCACCACTCGCAGGTCGGGTCCTCGTCATCGCTCAATGGTCGGGTCCTCGTTATCGCTCAATTCACCAGCCGCCGCGCCGTCCACGCGCGGAGCACCATCAGCTTGTCGAGGGCCTCATCCTTCTCGGCGTCGCCCCCGTGCTCCATGCGCTGGCCGACAATGCGACGGGTGAGGAGGTCGAGGCGTATCCACGCTGTCACCTCGTCGGCCTCAGCAGGTCGCCGGGCGAGACGCTGACTTGCGCTTGGCCTCGGCGGTGAGGATCTCGGCGATCAGGGCGGGTGTGTTGCGCTGCTCACGGATCGCACAGGCGGAGAGGTACTCCGCGCCTCACGGGTCAGGAACAGCGTGACCGTCATCTTTGACGCGACCACCCGAAACCGTTGTCGGCATGCGGGCTATAGCGGCCCTGGCAAGCTCCTCAGGGGTTCGACCCGCCTTCTTCGTCCCGGTCTTCGGGAAGGCGAGCTCCGCCTGCTCGGGGTTGCGCGCTGGCTTGGCCATGGGCTAGTTAGCCGTCCTTTTGTCGCCCCAACGTATCCCCTCGGTTGTCGCCCAGCTGCTTCTCCGTCAGAATCCCTGCCACGAACGCCGCTACGTTCTTCCCCTCACGGATCGCGCGAGCGGTGATCACTCCGCGAGGTCGTGCGGGAGGAAGGGCGTCAAGGTGAGCTTGGCCCGGTGGTCCGCCACTGTCCGCCGCCACCCAATCGACAGGAGTGCCCTGCTGCGGTCCCCATGGTCTTCACCCGGACCGGCGTCCGCTCCACTCGGGTTGTCCTGAGCTCGGCGTACTCTGCCCCGAGACCTGGGCAGGGCCGCATAAGCAGGCGCACTTGCACCCTTGACAACGAGCCGAATCCAGGCCAGCATCTGCGATACCTCTCTGACCGTCGCTCGTCGGAGGAGCTGATGGCCTTCAGAGCGACCATGTCCGTTCGGACTCGCTCCTGCGTGGGGTGCGTCATGCTACCAAAGATAACGCTCCTCCTTCTCTTTGCCGTCGTACTTCCTCATCCGCTGCATGCCGCAGAGTTTTTCTGTTCCTCTGGAGACGCCACCTGTCTCATAGCCGCGGTGAACTCGGCCAATGACACACCGGAAGAGGACACGATCACTTTGGGGCCGGGTCCTTATACATTAACCACCGTGGACAACAATAGCGATGATGGGCCGAACGGTCTGCCGTCGATCAAAAGCACAGTTACCATTCGGGGTGCTGGTGCTGACCGTACCATTCTCGAACGGGACGGCGCCGCCCCCGTCTTTCGTCTTGTGCACATTGCGTCAACCGGCAGCCTGATCCTCGACGAAGTCACCTTACGAGGCGGCGTTGTTCGCGGTCCCGGAGTTGTTTTCGGGTTCGAAGACTCCGGCGGAGCCATCTTAAACTTTGGGACTCTGTCAATCATGAATAGCGTCCTCACGGGAAACTCCGTTCGGGACCAACGCGGATCCGGTGGCGCCATTGCTGGCGTCGGAGCCGCCGTGACCATCGTGACGAACACGACATTTGCCAGTAATTTTGTCCGCGTTAACCGCAGCGCCTCGGGAGGTGCCATCAACAACCAAGGCATGCTCGCCGTGACCAACAGCACCTTTACTGATAACTCTACTTTCGGTAATCTCGGGGCCGGTGGCGCTATCGCTAATGGTGGAACGGTGAGCATTACGAGCAGCACACTGGCTCGTAATACCATGCATGGCGCGGTCAATGGTGGCGGCGGAGGGGCATTGTCCAACCGGTTGCTTGGTACAGTCATGATTGCCAACAGCACGCTCGCTGACAACACGGCGTCTACTATTGGCGGCGGTCCGGTTCTTCGTGGCGGCGGCATCGAGAATCCGGGGACGGGGACGGTGACACTGCAGAACACTATCTTGGCCGGTAATAGAGTCCGCGATGGTGTGAACGCCAAAGGACCCGACTGTTTTGGCGCGATTACCTCGTTAGACCATAACCTGATCGGTGATCCCACGGATTGTACGATCAGCCTTCTCGGGAATGATATCATCGGCGATCCCGGTTTGGGCGAGTTCACCGACGACGGAACTCCAGGCGGCGGCCACTTCCCTCTGCTGGCGAGTAGCCAGGCCATAGATAGCGCCCGTCCTGAGGCGTGCCCGCCAACTGATCAGCTCGGATTGGCCCGCATAGGGATTTGCGATATCGGCGCCGTCGAGTTCCAAACCGCGGGCTTGGAAGTGGTGATCGATATCAGACCGCGGTCCGAAGCGAATAAGATTAACCCCAAAAGCCATGGAAAAATCCCCGTGGTGATCTTTACGCGAGAGGAATTTGACGCGACCACCGTTGAACCCAATACGGTCCGTTTTGGTCGGACCGGTAGCGAGGCAACTCCGGTGAGTGTTCGATTCAGGGATGTTGACGGGGATGGACGAACCGACATGGTTGTCCGATTCGAAACTCAGGACACGGGCATTATGTGCGGTGATACGTCCGCCATCCTTACCGGGCAGACTGCCAATGGTCTATCGATTTCCGGGTCGAGTTCCCTCACGACGGTCGGCTGCGGGAAACCGAAATAGCTTAAGGCCGACGGCTCCAAGCGTGGCGAGTTGCGCTCCCAAGGTGTTCTGAGATGGCCTGCCCGGTTCCCTCATGAAATGGACAGGCGCTCGCCACGCACTCTGACCATGGGTGGCCACGGGGCGGGCGAAGAGATCCGCTCTCGTTTCTTGCCTGTTCGATTGGCTCTCCATCACGCTTCGTTGATGCGCTCAAGCGTGGCGAGCGCGGCGACCTGGACAGCGCGCCATGGCGTCTTCTCCCACGCGCTGCCGGTGCTGCTCGTCGGCGCGTGCTCCCGGCCCATGACGTAGAACATGGCCCGCCAGCCCTCGCCGGCGTAGCTGGTCAGCGCCATGTCGTAGTCGTGCCGGCCCATCCCGGTGGCCAAGTGACGGATGCCGGTCCAGTTATCCAGCCAGGAGCGGACCATGTGCCCCTCGGGGACGCCCTTGGGCAGGAAGGCTCCGACCAGGGCGGTGGTGAGAAGGCCGCGGCTCACGGGCACGCCACCGGCGTCCAGTCGATGGACGTTTCCTCGCCACAGACGGCAAAGGCAGGATTGGCTGCTTGGCAGGCTCCCTCACCCACGAGCGTGGCGAATCTGAAGTTCACGTGGAGAAACAAAGTGCTTCGCTTGTCCGCCGTGAACGACTGGGCAACGGTGAGAAGGAGCTCGACCACATCGCCGCCGGCGTCATTAGCGGGACGCAGGAAGGCGGCACCGCTGACCGGGACGCTTGTCCCGAGCACCTTGCCCGTTCTCCCAGCTACCGTGGCTACCGTCTTATCAGCAGGGTCGACGAAGAAGGAGAGGCGGTAGACATCGTTCAATGCGGTTGTCATCCAGCAGGCCGGTCCTATCACATCGGTGGGGGCAACAACAGGAAGCGCCAGCGTAGCGAAGGCGACAAGAGCGGGCACGAGCGTCCCAACGGCGGCCAATCTCATAGAGGGCCTCCTCATCGGGAACTCGGCGACCTGCCTCGCCGGTCCCGCGATGGTAGCCGAGAGCGGGTGGCCCCGCCCGACGAATCCGCCTTCACCACAATCCCCAGCATAGCGAAGGCGCGCACCGCCTAGGCGCGGAGCCACGCGCCCTCGTGAACGTCGCCGGAGCAGAGTGCGCCGACCAGACCATAGCCGTGGTGAGCCGCGACCGGTCGCTCATTCTCTGACCGCCGCCCTTCCACCGATCAGCGCCCGCACCTGCGCCCGCAGCTCGTCAAGTTGAGCCTGCTGAGCCTCAAAGCGGGCCGCTGCCTCCGCCTTCTTCGCTCGCCACTCTCGCTCCTGCCGCTGGAGTTCGTTCAGTAGAAGGACGCTCAGCAGGTGGTAGCGCACCGAGTACGGGGCACCGTCAGGGCCTGGGTACACCAATTCGGGGAAGACGGCAGCCACCTCCTCCGCCACGAGCCCGTACTGCACGGGCCGCGACGGATCGTCGTGTTGGGCCTTGTAGCGAAAGCGCACCGGCCGTAGCCCGAGGAGCCGGCGGCTGCCCTCGCCTAGGTCCTCGATGCCCTCCTTGAAGCCAGCCGCCGACATCATGGTGCCGAGCTGGCCATTCGCGTTGACGAGCACCGGCGCCCCCATGCCGATGTTGACGCCGTTGATACCCGCGATGAAGGTGGCCGTCTGGGTGCCTGCGGTGCCGATGCGGATGAGGGCGTTATCGGCATCTGTACCGGCGTCGTAGATATGGATGTTGTTACTGCCGGTCGTCACGTTGAACCCCGCGCCGGTCCCCAGGGCGATGTTGAGGTTGCCCGTGGTGTTGCCGACGAGG
>JBKPAK010000094.1:0-17568 GCA_046726415.1 Candidatus Methylomirabilota bacterium | reverse complement strand
CTCCGAGACGCTGATCATGCGGCTCACCGACGGGATGCTCACGGTCCCCACGTTCTTTCTGGCCCTCCTGGTGCTCGCCGTCTTTGGCTCGAACATCGCCAACGTGGTGCTGGTGATCGGGCTGACCGGCTGGATGGTGGTCCGCACCGTCGGTTCCCGGCGAGGGCGCTACAATGGGCCGGGTGAACTCGCCGGACTACGATTGGATGCGAGCGGCGGCCGGCCGCGGCCTCCGACCGCTTGCCGTGATCGGGCTCATCGTCGCCCTCTGGGAGGGTGGCAAGGCCCTGTTCGCCCTCCCCACCTACAAGCTTCCGCACGTGCACGAGATCTTCGCCGACTTCGTGCGGGAGGGCGCAGGCGGCGAGCGCTGGGCGTGGATCATGGCCCAGAACGCGGGTGTCACCGCCATTGAGAGCCTGGTCGGCTTCGCCCTGGGCGCGTCCACCGGGCTCGTCCTCGCCTTGGCCTTTGCGCACTCCGCACTGCTCGAGCGGGGTGTGCTTCCCTACGTCATTGCTTCGCAGACGGTGCCCATCCTCGCCATCGCCCCCATGATCGTGGTGTGGCTCGGCACGTCCTGGTTCTCCAAGGCCGTGATCGCGGCGTACCTGACGTTCTTTCCCGTCACGATCAACATGCTGCGCGGGCTGCGCGCGGTCGACGCGGACGCTCTCGCGCTCATGCGCGCCCTGGCCGCGACTCCCACGCAGATCCTGGTGAAGCTCCGCTTCCCCGCCTCGCTGCCCTACCTGTTCACCGCGCTCCGCCTGTCGGCGACGGCCAGCGTCGTCGGCGCCATCGTGGGGGAGCTTCCCGTCGGGAGTCGGTTCGGTATGGGTGTGGTCATCATCAATGCCGCCCAGTACTACAACTGGCGGCCGGCCAATCTGTGGGCCGCCATCCTCGTGTCGGCGCTGATCGGCATCGCCTTCTACCACGCGGTGGCAGCCGTCGAACGCTGTGTGGTCCGCTGGCCCACCGCAGCGCCCTCGGTGTAGGCCCATGGCTGCGCGATCGACGCCGGGTCCGGCGCCGACGGCTGCACCGGTGCGCCCCGCGTCATCGGCGGCCCCGATCATCGACATCGCTGGCGTGAGCAAGACCTTCACGGGGCAAACTGGCCAGACCGAAGCGCTGCGCGACATCTCGCTCGCCGTCGAGCGCGGGGGGTTCGTGTCCATCATCGGCCCATCCGGATGCGGGAAGTCCACGCTCCTCCGCATCGTCGGGGACCTCGTGGAGCCGTCGGCAGGCACCGTGACGGTGAACGGCAAGCGTCCCCGCCAGGCCCGGCTCGACCGCGACTACGGCATTGTCTTCCAGACGCCGGTCCTGTACGAGTGGCGCACGGTCGTGGGGAACGTGCGGCTGCCGCTCGAGCTGGCCGGGCGCCCACGGGCCGAGCACGAGCAACGACCGCGAATGCTCTTGCGGCTGGTCGGACTGGAGGCGTTCGGCGACCACCATCCGTGGCAGCTCTCCGGCGGGATGCAGCAGCGCGTGGCCATCGCCCGCGCCCTTGCCCTCAACCCGTCCATCCTTCTGATGGACGAACCGTTCGGCGCTCTCGACGAGATGACGCGCGAGCACCTGAACTCGGAACTGCTCCGCGTGTGGAGCGAAACATCGGCCACGGTGGTGTTCGTGACCCACAGCATCGCCGAGGCTGTGTTTCTGTCCAGCCGCGTGGTGGTGATGAGCCCACGACCCGGGCGCATCGAGCGGATGGTGGAGATCGACCTCCCCCGTCCCCGCGTCGACAAGACCCGCGCGCTTCCTCGCTTCTTCGATCTGGTGACCACCGTGCGCGACAGCTTGCGGCAGGATTCCGGCCTCGGCCCGACTGGACCCGGGAGGTAGGCATGGCCAGGATTGTCCAGTACCTGCCCGCGGGCGCCGTCCTGGTGGCCGGGCTCGTCCTGTGGGAGGCCGTGGTCTTCGCCTTCTCCATCGAGTTCTACCTTCTGCCTGCGCCACACGTCATCCTCCTCAACCTCCGAGAGAACTACCCCCTCCTGCTCGAGGCCGGACTCTACACCTTCGTTGAGGCGGTGGCGGGCTACGCTCTGGGCTGTGGAGCCGGAATCCTGGCGGCCATGGCGGCGAGCCGGTCGCCCGGCTTCGCCGACTTGGTCCTTCCCTATGCCATCGCATCGGCCTCGGTGCCGATCGTCGCGCTGGCTCCGCTGGCGATCGTGTGGTTCGGCGTGGAGCAGGGATCGAAGATCGCCATCGTGACCCTGCTGACGTTCTTCCCGACCTTCATCAGCACGCTCCGAGGCTTGCTCAGCGTGCCGCCCCAGGCCCTCGAGCTCATGCGGAGCTGCGCGGCCAGCGAATGGCAGGTCTTCGCCAAGCTGCGACTGCCCCACAGCCTGCCGTTCGTCTTCACCGCCTTGCGGACTTGCACCACCCTCGCCATGATTGGCGCCGTCGTGAGCGAGTTCTTCGGCGGGCCGGTCCGATCGCTCGGGGTGTATATCAAGAGCACGGCGAGCCTGTTCCAGACGCGCCAGGCCTGGTCGGCGATCCTGGTGGCCTGCGCGCTCGGGCTCGCCTTTTACTTCGCGGTCGCCCTGGTCGAGCGCCTGGCCATGCCGTGGCGCGTCGATCGCAGCTAGGCCTCGCACCTTACCAACAGGAGGACCAGCCATGCGGAGACGATGGTTTCTGGGCCTGGCGATGACCGGCGTGATGATCCTCGCCCTGGTCGCCCAGAGCGGCAGCCAGGCCGCGGACAAGCTGCAGCTCCAGCTCAAATGGGTGACCCAGGCGCAGTTTGCCGGCTACTACGCGGCCAAGGCGAAGGGCCTCTATGCCGCGGAGAGTCTCGACGTGACCATTCGCCCCGGCGGCCCCGACATCGTCCCCGAGCAGGTCGTGGCGGGCGGGGGAGCCCACTTCGGTATCGACTGGCTGCCGAGCCTCCTCTCCGCACGCGACCAGGGGGCGCCGCTGGTGAACATCGCGCAGGTCTTCGCCTATAGCGGCATGCGCGAGATCGCCTTCAAGTCCTCCGGCATCAAGGGGCCGGCGGATCTGAAGGGGCGCAAGGTCGCGGTGTGGTTCGGCGGCAACGAGTTCGAGCTGCTGGCGACCTTGGAGAAGTACAAGATCGACCGCAACAAGGACGTGACGCTCGTGCAGCAGCCGTTCGATATGAACCTCCTGCTCCAAAAGAAGGTCGACGCCGCGGCGGCCATGACCTACAACGAGTACAAGCAGGTGCTGGACGCCGGGGTGAAGCCCGACGACCTCGTGGTCATCGATTTCAACAAGGAAGGCACCGCGATGCTCGAGGACGGGATCTTCGTCAAGGGCGACTGGCTCCGAGACGCGAAGAACAAGCAGATCGCCGCGCGCTTCCTCCGCGCCTCGCTCAAGGGCTGGGAAGCCTGCCGGGACAAACCCGCCGAGTGCGTGGAGATCGTGCTCAAGGAAAGTCCAGTGCTCGGGCGCGAGCACCAGACCTGGATGATGGCGGAAATCAACAAGCTGATCTGGGGTCCCCCCACTCCCAAGAGTCCGCTCGGCAAGATGGACGCGGAGGCCTTCAAGCGAACGGCGGACATCGCCCTCAAGTTCGGGGTCATCAAGAAGGCTGCCGATGCCGGCGCCTACACCCACGAGATCTGGGACCTGGCCCAGAAGAAGTGACGGCGGCCGGGACGCGCTCGCCGCAATCCATCGATCTCGTCGTCCGGCAGGCTCGGGTGGCCGGCTACGATGAGCTCGTCGACATCGCCACGCGCGGTGAGCGCATCGCGCGCATCGGCGCCGGCCTGGCCGAGCGCGGTCAAACCGAGATCGACGCCAGGGGCAATCTCGTGACGCCGGCTCTGGTGGAGCCCCACCTTCATCTGGACGCCGTGCTGACGGAGGGGGAGCCGCGCGCCAACCAGAGCGGCTCCCTCTTCGAGGGCATCGAGATCTGGGGTGAGCGCGTCAAGAGCCTGACCGTGGCGGACGTCAAGCGCCGCGCCGATCGGGCCCTGGGCTGGCTGGTGGCCAACGGGGTGACGCGCCTGCGCGCCCACGTGGACGTGAGCGACCCGTCCCTGACGGCCGTGCAAGCGCTGCTCGAGGTGCGCGCGACGTGGCGCCCGGTGATCGACATCCAGCTCGTGGCGTTCCCCCAGCAGGGCATCTACTCGTTTCCCAACGGGGAGGCCCTCATGATCGAAGCGCTCGAGCGGGGCGTCGACGTGGTGGGCGGCATCCCGCACTACGAGTGGACACGCGAGTACGGCGAGCGCGACGTCAAGACGGCCCTGGCCCTGGCCGCCCGTTACGGGCGCCCCGCTGATCTTCACTGCGACGAGACCGACGACGACCAGAGCCGCTTTCTCGAGGTGCTGGCCGCGGAGACGATCCGCCTCGGCCTGCAAGGTCGTGTGACGGCCAGCCACACCACCGCCATGCACTCCTACAGCAACGCCTACGCCCATCGCCTGATCCGGCTGGCCTGCGCCGCCGGGCTCCACTTCGTGACCAACCCTCTCGACAACTCGGTGCTGCAGGGGCGCTTCGACACCTATCCGATCCGCCGTGGCTTCACGCGGGTGAAGGAGTTGTTGCGCGCCGGCGTGAATGTCGCCATCGGACACGACTCGATCATGGATCCCTGGTACCCGCTCGGGGTGGGAGATCCCGTGCAGGCGTGCTTCGTGATGGTGCACTACGGCCAGATGTCGGGCGGCGACGAGGTGGCGGGAATGCTCGACTTCGTGACCACGCGCGCGGCGCGCTGCCTGGGCCTGACCGACTATGGGTTGATGGAGGGCATGCGCGCCGACCTGGTTGTCTTCGACGCGGTCACGGTGGCGGATGTCGTGCGCACCTTGGCGGCGCGCACAGCGGTGATTGCCCGCGGCCGTCTGGTCGCTCGGACAGAGCCGGCGCGGGCCACGCTGCTCCTGGACGGGCAACCGGCACCGGTCAGCTTCCTGCGCCGAGAAGCGCGAATAGGCCCACCCGCCCCGGGCTCGTAACGCCAAAGACCGACCTTCGGCGGGCCCCAGTGGCCAGCACCCAGCTTGACTGAATGATTCATTTAGTTATTATGCTGAACCATGAGGCGGAAACTGGGGGAACGGTTCGATCAGATGGTGGACGCCGCCTTGCGGGTCTTCGGCGACAAGGGCTACCGCCAGACCCAGATGGCCGACGTCGCTCGCGAGATGGGGGTCTCTCCCGGGACCCTCTACAACTACGTCGAGAGCAAGGAGGGGCTGTTCCACCTCGTCATCGATCGCGCGTTCTCCCTCGGACCGCCTGAGCCTCCCGCGTCGCTCCCGTTTCCCACCCCTCCACCCGGCGCGACGCTCGCCATCATCCGGGAGCGCCTCGCCGACACCGCGCTCCCCCAGCTGGAGGCGGCGCCGGGCCGCTCGCCGACGGGCGACCCTCGCGGGGAGCTGGAGGGGATTGTGCGCGAGCTGTACGCGCTCATCGAGCGCCGCCGCGAGGGCATTGTCGTGCTCGAGCGATCGGCGCTCGAGCTCCCCGACCTGGCCACGCTGTTCTACTTCGAGAAGCGCCGCGGGCTGCTCGATCGGATCGAGCGGTATCTCACCGCTCGCATGAGCGTGGGCGATCTCCGCCCGGCCCCGTATCCCGCGGCGGTGGCCCGACTCATCCTCGAGACCGTGGCCTGGTTCGCGATGCATCGCCACGGCGATCGGGACGGAGTGCTCATCGGCGACATCGCTGCCCGAGAGACCGTGGTGCACGTCCTTGTCGACGCCCTGACCTCCGCGCCCGTCCGGCCGAGAAGCGCGTTGGAGTATCGAGGAGCGCGCCGTGCTTCCCAAGGGCGCGACGAGCGCGGGGTGAACCCCAGCTCGCCACCTTCACGCCGTCGAGGGATCCCCCATGAGACACCTGGAAAGCGCCGTCGGGCGACGCGCAATGGGACACGTTGAGCTTCGCGCACGCTCCAGACGCCGACCATGGCGTTCACGGCTCCGTGCCATGCGGCTCCTGTCGATAGCGCTCGCCCTCCTCGCCGGTGGGCCGGCCCACTCCGACGCGCCAGACGGCCGAAGGGACTGGCCGGCCTATGGCCGCGATGCTGGCGCGACCCGCTACGCTCCGTTGACGCAAATCGACCGCGCGAGCGTCACGCGCCTGCAGGTGGCCTGGACCTACCGCACCGGCGAGGCGAATGACCAGAGCCCGATGCGGCGCAAGGCGGCGTTCGAGGCCACGCCGCTCCTCGTTGACGACACCCTCTATCTCAGCACGCCGTTCAGTCGGGTCATCGCGCTCGACCCGGCGAGGGGCACGGAGCGATGGGTCTACGATCCCGGGATCGACCGATCCCGGTCGTACTCCGAGGTCACCTCGCGCGGCGTTTCTGCGTGGCTCGACCCGGTCGCCACATTGGGAGCTCCGTGCCGGCGGCGCATCTTCAGCGCCACCCTGGACGCGCGTCTCATCGCGCTCGACGGGGTCTCTGGCGCGCCCTGCCGGGATTTCGGTCAAGGAGGCCAGGTCGACCTCACGCGAGATGTCAGACTGGCCGAGCGGGGCAACTACCAGGTCACTTCGCCCCCCGCCATCCTCGGCGAGCTGGTCGTGGTCGGCTCATCCATCGGAGACAATCGCGGTGTCGAGGTCGAGCGAGGCGTGGTACGCGCGTTCGACACGAGGAGCGGACACCTGCGTTGGAGCTGGGACCCGATCCCGCGCCGCGCCTCCGACCCGGCGAACCTGACCTGGCTGGCGGGGAGTGCCGAGCGGACGGGCGCGGCGAATGCGTGGGCGCCAATCTCGGCAGATCCTGGCCGAGGCCTCGTGTTCGTGCCGACCAGCAGTCCGAGCCCGGACTACTACGGCGGCGAGCGCCGCGGCGCCAATCTCTACGCGAACTCCGTCGTGGCGCTGCGAGCGACGACGGGGGAGGTCGCGTGGCATTTCCAGGTCGTCCACCACGACCTCTGGGACTACGACGTCGCCTCCCAGCCGACGCTCTTGACCGTCACCCGGGACGGCCTCCAGATCCCGGCGGTTGTGGTCGGCACCAAGATGGGACATCTCTTCGTGCTCCATCGCGACACCGGGCAGCCCATCTTTCCCGTCGAGGAACGCGCGGTACCCGCCAGTCACGTGCCCGGCGAGCTAGCCTCGCCGACGCAACCGTTTCCCCTCCGGCCCGCGCCGCTCGTGCCCCAGCGTCTCATGTGGGCAGATGCCTGGGGACTCACTCCGGCTGACCGCGACGCCTGCCGGGCTCGGCTCGCCGCCCTTCGCTCGGATGGCATCTTCACGCCGCCGAGCCTCGAGGGATCGGTCCACTTTCCGGGTAATGCGGGCGGCATGCATTGGGGCGGGATGGCCCATGACCCGGCGCGCGGGCTGGTGATCGTCAACACCAACCGGCTGGCCACTCTGGTGAAGCTCATCCCCCGCGCGGACTACGATCAGGAGCGAGCCGCCGGCATCGCGAATCGACTGCGGGGCGAGTTCGGCCGGCAGGCGGGGACGCCGTACGCGATGTACCGGGAACCCCTTCTGTCCCCCTCGGGTCTGCCGTGCAATCCGCCGCCCTGGGGCACATTGGCCGCCGTCGATCTCGTGCGCGGCGAGGTGCGCTGGGAGGTGCCGCTCGGCATCGTACCGCAGCTCGCGAGCATCCCCGAGGCCAGCGCCTGGGGCGCGATCAATCTGGGAGGCCCGATCGCGACCGCGGGCGGCCTGATCTTCGTCGCTGCCGCGATGGACCCTGCTCTGCGCGCCTTCGACGTGGAGACGGGAAAGCTGCTATGGCGTGGAGAGTTGCCCGCCAGCGCTCAGGCCACGCCGATGACCTATCAGCTCGGCCCGAACGGCAAGCAGTTCATCGTCATTGCCGCCGGCGGCCACGGAAAGCTCGGAACGAAGATGGGCGACCACGTGGTGGCGTTCGCGCTCCCGTGAGGTGGGCGGCCCTCCCTGCTTCCAGCGGGGAGAGCCGAATGACCGGGAAAGCGCGGGGCTCAGGACGCGGGCAGGAACGTGGGCAATCCCGTATGCGCGGTGAGCCCGCCATCGACCACGATCGCGGCGCCGGTGATGAACGAGGCTTCGTCGGAAGCGAGGAACCGCACGGTGTTGGCGATCTCCTCGGGCTCGCCGATCCGGCCCAGGGGATGAGCCGCGGCTTGCACGCGCCGCACCTCGTCGGCCCGGTCGCCGCCGAGAATCTGCGCGGCGCGGGTGTTGATCGCCCCCGGGCAGACACAGTTCACTCGGATGTTGTGCCGGGCGTTCTCCAGGGCCGCTGCGCGGGTCAGGTTGATGACGCCCGCCTTGGCCGCATTGTACGAGGACAGACCGTAGTCGCCACCCGTTCCCGAGATCGAGGCGGTGTTGATGATGACGCCGCGGCCCCGGCGGCGCATGACCGGCAGCGCGTACTTCATGCCGAGAAAAGTGCCGGTCAGGGTGACGGCGATCACGCGGTTCCAGCTCTCGAGCGAGATGTCGTCGAGAGAGGCCGCCTCGGCCATTCCCGCGTTGTTGAAGAGGATATCCAGACGGCCGAACGCGTCCAGCGCCTTTCGGATCGCCGCCTGGACGCCCTCGGGATCGGCAGCGTCCATCTTGAGGCTCGCGGCCCGGCCGCCTCCCGCTGTGATCGCGGCGGCGGTCTCGTCGGCGCGTCGGCCGCTCAGGTCGGCCACGACGACCGCGGCCCCCTCCTGAGCGAAGCGTCGCGCAGTGGCGGCTCCGATGCCGGCGCCGCCGGCGGTGATGATGGCAACCCTGCCTTCGAGTGATCCGGCCATGCGGGGGCCTCCTGGGCCATGGGGGCGCCGCGCCCGCGATACCGACTACACGGGACGGTCGCCGGCGATCTGAATCCGCCGCATGACGCGACGGAACGGGCCCGCGTCGTTGACGGCGAGGTGCTTGACGCAGCGGTTGTCCCAGAAGGCGACCGACCCGGTGGCCCAGCGGAACCGGCAGGTGAACTCTGGACGGTGGCCGTGCTCGAGCAGGTAGTCCAGCAGCGGGCGGCTCTCCACCTCGGACAGACCTTCCCATCAGACGGTGTAGGCGGCGTTCACGAACAAAAGTTTGCGCCCGGTCTCCGGGTGGGTCCGCACCACCGGGTGAACGCTCACGGTCTCTCGCCAGGCGTCGTCGTCGCGGGCCTTGGTGGTCCGCCCTGCGTTGGCGCCGGCCCTCGGTCCCGCGACCTTCCGGTCGCTGTGCACCGCGCGCAGGCCGGCCAGGAGGCGTTGCATCCCGGCGGACAGTGTCTCGTAGGCCAGGTACTGGTTCGCGAACAGCGTGTCGCCGCCGTAGGGCGGGGCCTCGAGCGCATAGAGGATGGCGCCCATCGGTGGCTCCGCCACCATGGTGGTGTCGGTGTGCCACTCCTCACCGACCACGCGCGTGTCTCCGGGCTCGCGACGGATCTCCACGATCTCCGGGTCCGGCTGCATGCCGTAGTAGTTGGGGTGGATGAAGATGTCGCCGAAGCGCCGGGCCAGGGCCTTGTGCTGGGCCACGTCCAGCGACTGGTTGCGGAAGAAGATCACGCAGTGATCGAGCAGCGCGCGGCGGATGTCGGCAATGGTCGCGTTGTCCAAATCATGCCCCAGATCGACGCCGTGGATCTCGGCGCCCAGCGCACCGTCAATGGGCAGTATCTCGAGCGGCGTGATGGTCGGCATCGCGTGTCCCCGTTCCGGCTGACCGTCGCCGATCGACACTGTACCAGGATTGCGGCGGCCCCGCCGAGCCGGACGGCGTTTGACACGGTTGCACGAGGGTTTCTACACTACGGCACGCTCGGTCGAGACCAATCGCGACCAGCCGGGAGGCTGCATGCACTACGAGAGAATCTCCGCGGACTGTCACCTCGATCTTTGCTGGTTGCCGCCAGACCTCTTCACCAGCCGCGCCTCGGCCGCCATGCGGGATCGCATGCCCTACGTCACCGAAGGGCCCAAGGGCCCCATGTGGGTCACCAAGAAGGGCGGACACTTCGGGCTAGCCAACGGTATGGGCTCCGGCGGACGCGAGTACGTGCCGGGTCAGATCCATCGCTCGGATCGCATGGCCTCCACCGGCCTGTACGAGGACGGCAAGCGCGGGATCCGGCGCCTGAGCGAACCCGAGCTGCGGCTCAAGGATCAGGATCGCGACGGGGTCCAGGCCGAGGTGCTGTACGGCATCCTCGGCTCCAGCACGCGCATGAACGACCCCGAGGCGGCCGTCGAGATGATCCGCATCTACAACGACTGGCTCGCCGACTTCTGTGACACCCACCCGGACCGCTTCGCCGGGCTCGCCTGCATCCCGAGCGCGCCCATCGACGCCGCGGTCAGCGAGGTCCAGCGCGTGGTCAAGCGGGGTGCCGTCCGCGGCGTCGACGTGGCCAACACTCTGGACATGCCACCGCTCTACGACCCCTACTGGGAGCCGCTGTGGGACTCCGTCGACGAATCGGGGCTCCCGCTGCACTTCCACACGGTGGGTGGGCGGATGCCCGACGCCATCGGGAAGACGCTGTGGGGGAGCGCGTGGGGCGAGAAGGTTGACGCGCCGCTGCCCCACCGGGTGGCCCGGGCCGGGTTCGCGGTGCACATCAGCGGCTTCCAGATCTACATGTCGACCATCCTGATGTCGCTCGTCTACGGCGGGGTGCTGGAGCGCCATCCGCGCATGCGCGTCGTCATCGGCGAGGGCGGGATCGGCTGGATCCCCTACATCCTGGACCACATGGATCTGGAGTGGGAGGACCAGTTCGGCGATCTCGGCCTTAGCATGAAGCCGAGCGACTACTGGCGGCGCCAGTGCCGAGCCACCTATCAGTCGGATCGCATCGGCTCAAGCTGCTGGACGAGCTGGGCGAGGACAACGTGATGTGGGGCTCGGACTTCCCGCATCCCGACGGCGTCTGGCCCGACTCCAGCGAGGTGCTCGCCCGCGAGCTCGGGCACCTGCCGGCCAGCGTCCGTCGCAAGGTCACCTGCGAGAACGCGGGAAAGCTCTACGGCTTCATCCCGGGGTAGCGGGCCGCGCCAGTTCTCCGGCGTGGTCGATCGCTCGCCGAAGCGACAGCGCGAGCGGGATCGTGGCCAGGACCACCGTGCCAACGAGAACGAGGGTCATTGACGCCCCGGCTCGGTCGCTGATCCAGCCGTACCCGATGGGGGACACCGCTGACGAGATCTGGATCAGGGTGTAGTACAGGCCGTAGGCGCGCGACTGTCGCTCGGCGACCACCAGATCGGCGACGGTGCCATACAGCACCGATGACGTGCCGTTCAGCGCGGCACCGAGGAAAGGGAGGATCGCGAGCGCCATCGGCAGCGGGGCCACGACGAGGGTGATGATCCCGGCGCAGGTGGCCGCTTCCGTCACCACCACCGCCCTGATGACGCCCACGCGCTGGGCGAGCAGACCGCACAGGAGCTTGCCGGCGGCGCCGCCCGCGAAGGCCAGGGCGAGTGCCATGCCGATCCCCGCGGTCGTCGAGCCCTTCGCGATGAGCACGAACGGGAGGAACGTCAAGAACGGAGTCCGCGTCCCACTGTCGAGGGCACCGATGGCGGCGAGCGCGCTGAACGCCGGGCGATTGCGGATTCCCCACCCGGCCGGCGGGGACGTTACCCGGGCCGCCTGCGGACGGCTGCCCACCGAGAATTCCCGGAGCATGACGAACAGGATGAGCGCGGCGGCGATGCCGATGACGCCGCAGGCGCTGGAGGCGACGCGCCAGCCGACCGCGGTGGCGGCGAGGCCGACGGCGGCCGGCACCACCATCTTTCCGAGATCGCCCGAGAAGTTATAGGTGCCGAGGGCGGTGCGCCTTGTGTGGGGTTCGTAGGCGCCTGACACCAGGGTCGAGGACAAGGGGTGCTGCACCCCGGACGCGAGTCCGGCCATGAGGAGCAGCCCGAACAGCGACGTCACCGAGCCTGCCCATCCGGTCAGGACGAAGCCGGCCGCCGTGATCGCGGTGCCGCCGGCGAGCAACGAACGTTCCCCGTATCGCTCGGCCAGCAGTCCCGCGGGAAGCTGAAAGAGCGCCATTCCGCCGGTGTACACCGTTCGCAGGGCGCCGACCTGGACGTAATTCAGGCGAAACTCCGACGCCCAGATGGGGAGGAGCATGTAGACGAGATCGGAGAAGCCGTCGTGAACGAAGTGCGTCGCGCAGGTCAGGCCGAGGATCGCGCGCCCCGACGCCCTCCGGGTGGTCGCCGCGCCGACGGTCGAGCCGAGGGTCGCCACGGCGTTACAGTAGAGCGTCGGGACCAGAAGACAAGAGCGACCATTATTATCGAGTTGATAACGTAGTGATTATGATGGGTCGCGCGTGAGACCGCGAAGCCTCACGGCATTCCGCGTGTTCGAAGCCGTGGCCCGCCTCGGCAGCTTCAGCCAGGCCGCCCGCGAGTTGGCGGTGACGCAGCCCGCGGTGAGCGCCCAGGTTCGGCGGCTCGAACGCGACTACGGGGTCGCGCTCTTCGAGCGCATCCGTCGCCGCGCGCGCCTCACCCATGCCGGGGAGACTCTGTACCGCTACGTTCAGCGCGTGTTCGCCTTGCTCGACGAAGCCGGGCAAACTCTCGAGGCGACGCGTGGGCTCCAGCGGGGCCGCCTCACCTTAGCGGCTGGGGTCACCTTGGCCGCTTACTACGTGCCGCCGCTCGTGACCGATTTCAAGCGCCGCCATCCCGGCGTCGAGGTGCGGGTCGTCGTCGCCAATTCCACCCGCGTGCTCGAGCACATCCTGGCCCTGGAGGCCGACGTCGGCGTCCTCGGCGGAGAACCTCAGCATTCCCAGATCGTTCGTCACGAACTCTGGAGCGATCCCCTGGTGATCATCGCGGCTCCCGGGCACCCACTGGCCAAACAGCGCTCCGTCCCGCTCGACGCCCTCAAGGGACATGCGTTCATCCTTCGCGAGCCGGGCTCGGCCACGCGCGCCTTCGCCGAGCAGTTGGCAGCTCGCGTGGGCCTGCCACTGACGGTGGGCATGGAGGTGGGATCCAACGAAGCGGTGAAGCGCATCGTCCAGATGGGCGGCGGCCTCAGCCTCGTGTCCCGTACGATCGTCGGGCACGAGGTCCGGGATGGTCGGCTCGCCCTGCTGAAGCTTCGGGGGTCAGAACTCTCGGGTCTGCGACGCCGGATCGACCTCGTGTATCACCGCGACCGGGCGGAGGCGCCGCTCATCCAGGCGGTGCTGCGGAGCGCCCAGGCCCGCCGGCGGCGCGGATCAGCTCGCGGAGGCGGCTCGGGGTGACGGGCATCTCGCGAATGCGCACGCCGAGGGGAGCGAGGGCATCGTCGATCGCCTCGGCCACCAGGGCCGGCCCGGGGATGGCGCCCGCCTCGCCCACGCCCTTGATGCCGAGCGGATTCAGCGGCGACGGCGTCTCGATGTGGCCGATCTCGAGGGTGGGAACCTCGACAGCCGTCGGCATCAGAAAGTCCATGAAGCTGGCCGTCAGGGGCTGTCCGCTCGCGTCGTACACGAGCCGCTCGTAGAGCGCGCCCCCGATGCCCTGGGCCACGCCACCGCGGATCTGTCCTTCCACGATGGTCGGATTCACCATCGTCCCGCAGTCGTGCTGGACCACGTAGCGCAAGAAGCGAAGCTCACCGGTCTCCACGTCGATCTCGACGATGGCGGCGTGACAACCGCTGGCGAAGGTCGCGTGAGGCGGGGCGTAGTAGCCCCACGCCTCGAGCCCTGGCTCTTCGCCCGGCGCCAGCACCGCACCCTCGCGCGGCTTCACGAGCCTCAGCGCGGCCTCGGAGGCCTCCTTGCCGTACGCGTAGCGGATGGGGTTGGACACCGTGGCCAGGGCGCCGAGGGTCAGCTCCTTGCCCGGTGCGCCCTTCACGCGCACGCGGCCCTCGATGATCTCGAGATCATGGGGCGATGCCTCCAGGAGGTCAGCGGCCAGTCGCAGTACCTTGTCCCGCACCTTCACCGCCGCCGCGTGAATGGCGCTGCCGCTCGTCACCAGGCCGCGGCTCGCGTAGGTGCCGGCGCCCCAGTTGACCTGGCGCGTGTCGCCGGTGACGACCGTCACCTCGGAGGGATCGCATCCCAGAGCGTCGGCCGTGATCTGGGCGAAGGTCGTCGGGTGGCCCTGGCCCTGCGTGCTGAGCCCGGTGGCCACGAAGATCTTGCCGCTCGGCTCCACGCGCACGTGCGCTCCCTCGTAGGGGCCGATGCCGGTGCCCTCGACGTAACAGCCGAGCCCGAGTCCGATGTAGCGCCCCTGCCTGCGCGCATCCACCTGTTGCGCTCGAAACTCGCGCGCGCCGATCATTTCGAGAGCCATGTCCAGCCCGGCCGGATAGCTGCCGCTGTCATAGCGCGTGGGGCCGCCGTCCTGGAAGGTGAGCCCCACGTCCCACGGGAACTCGTCAGGCTGGATGAAGTTGCGCCGGCGCACTTCGGCCGGCTCGAGTCCCAGCTCCCGCGCGATGCGACCGATCATGCGCTCCATGACGAAGGCGCCGTGCGGCCGCCCCGCTCCGCGGTACGGGCTCACCGCCACCTTGTTGGTGTAGGCCACCTCGAACTCGACCTGGTAGTTGCGCAGGCGATAGGGCCCGGGAAGCTGGGTGGCGGTAATGATCGGCACCACGATGCCGTACGGCGTGTAGGCGCCAGCGTCGTGGACGAAGTGGTCGCGCAGTCCCAGGAGTCGCCCGTCGGCGTCCACCGCCACTTCGACATGATGGACCTGGCCCCGTTCCTGGTTGGCCGCGATGAGATGCTCGCGCCGATCTTCCGTCCACTTGACGGGTCGCCCGAGCCGGAGCGCAGCCCGAGGCACGAGGATCTCCTCCGGATAGAAGAGCATGATCTTGGTGCCGAAGCCGCCCCCGATGTCGGGCGCGATCACCTCCACCGCGAACTCCGCCAGACCGAGCATCCTGGCCAGGCCGTTCTTGATGGGCAGGGGCGCCTGGGTCGAGGTCCACACCCGGAGTACGCCAGTACGTCGATCGTGCTCGGCCACCACGCCGCGTGCCTCGATGGGGCTGCCACAGCTGCGCTCGATGACGAGCCGCTCGCGGAAGATGTGCGCCGCGCGGCGGAAGGCACCGTCGAGATCGCCCGCCGTCTGCGGAAAGCGGGCGGCTCGATTGGCGGGGACGTCGGCGTGGACGCGCGCTGCTCCCTCGGCGAGGGCCGTCTCGAGGTCGGTGACGGCCGGCAGTGGCTCGTACGCCACCTCGATGAGCCCTGCCGCGTCCTCGGCCAGATAGCGGCTGTCCGCCACGACGAAGGCGACCGTCTCACCCACAAAGCGCACCTCGCCCGCGGCCAGCGGGCGCTGCGTGCGGGGCTGCGTGAGCGCGGGGTGGGGAATGAGGAGAGGGCCTGGCTGGTTCTGCTCGCCGAGATCCTTGGCGGTCAGGACGAGGTGGACGCCGGGGAGATGGCGCGCCCGGGCGGTGTCGATGCTGATGATCCGGGCGTGCGCGTGCGGGCTGCGCAAGGAGGCCGCGTGTAGCACGCCGGCGGGGTTCACGTCGTCCACGAAGCAGCCCAACCCGCGCAGCAGGCGCGGATCCTCGTTACGCGGGACGCGACTTCCGATCGCGCGCGTGCTCATCCGCGTCTGCGGGCCGCGCGTGCCTCTACGAGGAGCACGCAGAGGACGACGATGGCCTGGAAGACGAAGCCGGCGCTGGCCGGGAGCCCCACGCTGCGCTGCAGCGAATCGGATCCCACCATCAGGATGGCCACGAGGACGGAGGCGATGCCGACGCCCAGGGGATTCATTCGGCCCAGCACCGCGATGAGGATGGCCATGGCGCCGTACCCCGGAGTGAGCCCGAGGATGAGGCGGTGATGATAACCGGCCACCTCGATGGCGCCAGCGAGCCCGGCCAGGGCGCCGCTGAGGGCGAGCGTCACCAGCGCGATGCGGCCGAGGCGAATCCCGCCGATGGTTGCGGCCCGCGGGTTGTCGCCGGCGGCGCGGATCTCGTAGCCGAGCACGCTGCGCGTGAGGAGCAGCGAGGCGCACGCGGCGGCGACCAGAGCCACGAGGATGCCGGAGTGCGCGCCGGCCGTGCGCAGCAGCATGGGAAGCGTTGCCGTCTCGGGAATCATGCGCGTGATGGCCTCGCCGGTGATGGGGTCGTTCCAGGGGCCGGTGGCGATGTACTCGGTCAAGTAGTACGCCACGAAGTTCAGCATCACGGTGACGAAGATCTCGTTGACTCCCCAACGCGCTCTGAGCAGGCCCGGGATGGCGCCGAAGAACGCCCCGCCCACACAGCCCGCGGTGAGCACGAGCGCGGGCATCACGACCGCGGGCCCGGCGCCGACGGCGAAGGCAAGCCCGGTGGCGGCGATGGCGCCTCCGTAGATCTGTCCATCCACCCCGATGTTGAAGAAGCCGCCGCGCCGGGCAACCATGACCGCCACGCTGCCCAGGAGCAGGGGCGAGACCTTGTTGAGCGTCTGGGCCACGCCGCCCACGCTGCCGAGCGAGCTGAGTATGATCGTCCGGAACGCGACGATCACGTCCCCGCGCATGGCGAGGATGAACAGCGCGCTGACCGCCGCCCCCACCCCGACCGCGACGAGGTAGGCGAGGCCCTCGGCGACGACCCCTGACCGGACGGGCGGAGCCGCCGACTCGGTCGCTAGCGATCGCGTCTCCGCCGTCATGGGGAGGAACTGTCCATGCCGGCCATGAGGCGCCCGATGGCGTAGGGATCGAAGTGGCCTCGCGCGCGGTCGGCGACGATGGCGCCGCGGAACATCACGGCGATCCGGTCGCAGAGCTGGCGCAGCTCATCGAGATCCTCGGAGACGAGCAGCACGCCACCACCGGCCCGGGCGAAGTCGATGCAGCGGCGGCGCACGAACTCCGTGGCGCGGACATCGAGCCCACGCGTCGGATTGAGAGCGACGAGGATCCGCCCGCCGGCGAGGCGCGCCTGAGTCATGGCCCGCGCCACCAGCACCTTCTGGATGTTGCCGCCCGACAGATCGATCGCGCGCGCCTCCTCGCTGGGCGCGCGGATGGCGTACTCGTCGATCGCCTCGCGCGTCAGCGCCCGGGCCCGCGCGCGATTGAAGGCCACCCGCCCGGCCAACCCGAAGGCGTGCAGACCCAGCATGAAATTCTCGGCCACCGAGAGACCTGGCAGGAGCCCGTCCTGGATCCGGTCCTCCGCGATGTAGACCAAACCCGCCTGGAGGCGCTCGCGGACTCCGACCTTCGTCACGTCGCGGCCATCGAGCATGATGGCGCCGTGTGCCGGTACCCGCAGGCCTACCAGGGCATCGGCCAGCTCCCGCTGTCCGTTGCCGGCGACCCCGGCCACGCCGACGACCTCCCCAGGCGCCACACGGACAGAGCAGGCCTGCAACCCCAGGTGGCCTCGGGCCGCCGGGACGTTGAGATCCCGCACGTCGAGTAAGATGGGGGGCCTCGAAAGGGCCCCCCAAGCCCCCCGACGCTCGTCGCGCCCCGGCGGAGCCGGGGGGCTCCTCGATTCCGCGGGAGGTTGGGGAGGCCTGACAACGGGCGCCGACGCCAGGTCATACCCGGGGGAATACGGGGCTCTGCT
>JBKPAK010000093.1:0-6519 GCA_046726415.1 Candidatus Methylomirabilota bacterium | reverse complement strand
GCCCGTGGCGAAGCGGGGCGGCGGCTCTTCGCCGGCGACCGGCGTATCGCGCGTCGTCGCCGGTGACGCGCAGGCCACGACGCACACCAGCAGCGCGAGCGCACACACTCGCGGTCGCGCACGCAGCGTCGCTGCGGTGCGATTCAGCCAGATGACTGGATCACTCAAGACGCGGGAAGCATCCGGATCGGCACCCTGAATACGACGACACCTCTGGCCTTCGATGCCCGATCATGCGCAGACTCCTCTCTCGAAGCCTAACTTCTAATTCCCCCAAACTGAGGTACGCGGCGAATGCCGCGGCGCCGCGGGGTAATACGGTGAGGGGCGTCGGGCCGGTCGCGGATCACTTCTGATCTGAAGTGCCGGGAGAATAGTCGCCGGCCGAAGCAGGCGCAAGGGTCACCGAACCGATACCGCGAAAGGAGCCGCGGGCGCGGCACGCCGTCAGCAGGCGAGGGATAACAGCTCGCGCCGCTCTCCGGCCGAAGGTGAGGAAAGAGGATCACCGAACCGCGCCTTCGCGTCGCCGTCAGGGGCTGGTTACGAGCAAGGAAGATCCACTGGCGGCTGGGCTATCCTCTCGGAGCCCGGCGCTCCGCTCGCAGGCGCCGGGTGGCCTCGCCATCCACCTTGCCGTCGCGCACGACGACACCATACGCCGAGTCGGCGTGGGCCGGCGAGACCTTGCCGAGGCGCACGTCGCGCAGCACGAGGGCCGGATGGCGATCCAGCGGATCGCCACACCCGCCGCCGCCTGACGTACGCACGCGTAGCGTCTCGCCGGCCTTGAGCTGGAGGCCCGGCACCGTCGACCGCGCCGTCTCCCGGATCGCGCCGTCGGAGCCGACGATCTCGAACGCGCCAGGCACCCCGTCGCCGCCGCCGCCGAGCCCGCGAGGCGCCTCGCGCTGGTTGCATCCCCAGCCGCCGACCACGAGGTCGCCGTGGAGCCCCCGCACTTCGCGGACAACCGCGAGGCCGCCGCGAAACAGGCCCGGGCCGCCGGAGTCGGGGAGGAAGCCGTAGCGCTCGACGAGGATGGGGAACTCGGCCTCCAGGGTCTCGATGGGCAGGTTCGAGGTGTTGGTCGTGTGGTTGGCGATGCCGTCGATCCCGTCCTTGGCGGCGCGCGCGCCGCTGCCGCCGGTATACACCTCGTAGTCGACGAAGAACTCCCCGCGCGGATCGGTGCCGGAGTAGATCGCCAGCGTGCCGCCGTGACAGTGGGCGACGACGCGCTCGGGCACCGCCTGGGCCAAGGCGCTCAGCACCACGTCGGCCACCGTCTGACACGTCGTGAAACGGGCGGCCACCGCGGCCGGCGGAAGGGGGTTGAGCACGGTGCCCAGGGGCGCTACGACCTCGATGGCGCGGTAGTAGCCCCCGTTGGGCGGGATGTCGGGATCGATCACCGCCTTCAGCACGTAGTACACCGTCGCCAGCAGCGAGACGGTGGGGACGTTCTTAGCGCCCGGCACCTGCGCCTCGGTGCCCGTGAAGTCGAGGGTCACCCGGTCGCCGGCGATCCGCACGGCCACGCGGATGCGGACGGGACGGGCCTCGCGACCGTCGTCGTCGCAGAAGCCCGCGGCCTCGTAGCAGCCGTCCGGCAGCCGCGCGATCCCATCGCGCAGGCGCCGCTCGGTGGCGTCGAGGATCTCCGTCATGCTCCGCTGTAGCACGTCGACGCCGTACTGCCGGCCGATCTCCCGGAGCCGGTCGCTGCCGGCCCGGTTGGCGGCGATCTGGGCGCGGAGGTCCCCGATCCGCTCGTGAGGAGTCCGGGAGTTCAGGAGGATCGTGCGGAAGAGGCCGTCCTCGATGCGCCCGCGCGCGACGAGCCGCGCCACCGGCAACCGCAGGCCGTCCTGGAAGATGCTGGTGGAGTCGCCGGACTCGCTGCCCGGCACGCGCCCGCCGACGTCGGCGTGGTGGGCCGTGTTGGCGACGAAGCCGATCACCGCGCCGTCGGCGAAGACGGGTGCGATGATGGCGAGGTCGTTGAGGTGGGAGCCCGCGCCCACGTAGGGGTCGTTGGCGATGAACATGTCGCCGGGACGCCACGACCGCCGCGGATACGCCGCGACCAGCACGCGCGGCAGGTCGACCATCGAGCTCAAGTGCATGGGGATGTGCGCCGCCTGCGCGATGACGCGCCCCTCCGCGTCGAACACCGCGCAGGAGGCGTCGCGCCGCTCCTTGATGTTGGGCGAGTAGGCGGCGCGGATCAGGGCAATACCCATTTCTTCCGCGGCGGCCAGGAGCAGCTTCTGGAGCACCTCGACCGTCATCAGATCCATCGCGCTTACTCCGGCCCGGCCGCGATCACGAGATTGCCGTGATCGTCCACGGTCACCGTGCGGCCGGGCTCGACCACGGTCGTGCAATCGATCTGCTCGATCACCACGGGGCCGATGACCGAATCTCCCGGCACCAATCGAGCGCGCTCGAGAACGGGTGTCTCGATGAATCCCTTGGTCGACTCGAAGTACGCCGGCCGCGAGCCGCGGGACGCGTCGCCGGGTTCGGGCGAGGCCGCGATGGCCGGGCGCGCGACACGCAGCGTCACCGCCACACGGAAGGTCACCAGCTCGGTCGGCTCTTCCGGCGATGCGTAACCGAAGGCCCGCCGGTGCGCACGGTGGAAACGGCTGGAGAGGTCGGCCGGCGTCAACCGGCGGCCCACCTCCACGGCCAGCTCGTGGTTCTGGCGCGCGTAGCGCATCTCGATCGAGCGGGCGAGGGTGATCTGCTCCAAGGGCAGCCCACCGCGGCGCGCCCAGTCGGCCGCCCGCGATTCCAGGTCGGCGAAGATCGCGGCCAGCTCGCCGGGCGTGGTTCGATCGGTCCGGCGCAGGGTGGTGCGACTCAGCTCGGTGCGCACGTCGGCGACGAGCAGGCCGAGCGCGCAGAGCACGCCGGGGCTCGGCGGCACCAGCACACGTGGGATGCCGAGGAGGCGGGCCACCGCGGCCGCGTGCATGGGGCCGGCGCCGCCGTAGGCCACCAGCGTGAAGTGGCGCGGATCGCGGCCGCGCTCGACGGTGGCCAGACGGATGGCGCTGGCCATGCTCGCGTCGACGACCTTGATGAGGCCGAGCGCCGCGTCGGTGACCGAGAGCCCGAGCGGGCGTGCAAGGTCCCGCTCGATCGCCTGGGCGGCGCGGTCGCGGTCCAGGCGCATGGCGCCGCCGAGGAAGTAGTCGGGGTCGAGTCGGCCGAGCACCAGGTTCGCATCGGTCACCGTGGGCGACTCGCCGCCGCGCGCGTACGCGGCTGGGCCCGGGTCGGTGCCCGCGCTCCGCGGCCCCACCCGGAGGAAACCGCCCGGGTCGATCCAGGCGAGACTGCCACCGCCGGCGCCGATCGAGTCCACGTCGAGCATAGCCACCTTCACCGGATAGCCGTGATATGCCTTCTCCGCCGCCGTCACCGGCGTCCCCTTCTCGACGACGGAGACGTCGGTGCTCGTGCCCCCCATGTCGAACGTGATGATCCGGACATGGCCGGCCCGACCGGCCAGGTAGGCGGCGCCGGTCACGCCGGCGCTGGGCCCGGACGCCATCGTATAGACCGGCCGTTCGCGCACCTGGCTGACCGTGGCCACTCCACCGTTCGACTGGAGGATGAGCGGCCGGGCCGCGAGGCCGAGCGCCGCTATGCGCTCCTCGAAACGCCCCAGGTACCGCGCCATCACCGGTCCGACGTAGGCGTTCATCACCGTCGTGGACAGCCGCTCGAACTCGCGAAACTCCGGCAGCACATCGGACGAGATCGATAGATAGAGGTCCGGGAACTCGCGGCGCACCAGCTCGGCTACCGCGTGCTCGGACGCGGGATTCACGTACGAGTGCAGGAAGCAGACGGCGAGCGCCTCGACGCCCTGGGCGACGAGCGCGGCGATCGCCGCGTGGGCCGCGTCGAGGTCGAGCGCCGTTCCGACTCGCCCATCGGCCAGCGTGCGCTCCGGCACCTCCTGCCTCAGATTTCTCGGCACGAGGGGCTCCGGCTTGTCCGCCTGGAGGTCGTAGAGATCGTCGCGAATCTGACGTCGCAGCTCGAGCAGGTCGCGCATCCCCTGCGTGGTGACGAGTCCCGTAGGGGCGCCCTTCCGCTCGAGGACGGCATTGATGCACACCGTGGTGCCGTGGCCCAGGTAGGTGACGGCGGCGGGCGCCACGCCGGGCCGCCCGAGCAGCGCGGTCAGCCCGGCCGCCACGCCGATCGACTGGTCAGCCGGCGTCGTCGGGATCTTCTCGAGGCGCACCGCCCCGCTCGCGTCGTCGACCGCGGCGACATCCGTGAACGTGCCACCGACGTCGACCCCGACTCGCCAGGCCATCGCGGCCCAAGGGTAGCATCGCGCAAACCCGCAGGCCCCGCCTCCGGGGTCCTCCGCAGCCCGGCGTGAGGCTTCGGAGGAGCGCGCGACCGGGCCGCGCCGGCTTGGGCCATCACGAGTGCCCTCGCCCTGGTGGCGCTGACCCGGTCGGCTCCACGGCTGGCCGGTACCGGAGACCGAGATCGACCAGCGCGAGGACGAGATCATGCACCAGCGCTGGACGCGGCTTCGTCGCCGCCTCCGTCCGGATGTCGTCCGCCACTACAACGCCGCCTCACCGCCCTCGTGCGCCGCGAGGGCTGGGCGGCCAATCACAAGCGCGTCCTGCGCTTGATGCGCACCGTCAATCTCCTGTGCTTGCGCCGCTGCCTTGCGGTGGCGTCATCGCCTGGATGAGGGCGAAGACACTGTGGCGCCACGCCCGTCGCTCGCCAGGGGTGGCGCCTTGACGTGCCGCAAGGCTTGCTTGAAAAAATCGAGCTCCAGCGCCGGCTGGCCGCACCTTGCGTCCAGCTCGGCGATGCGCTCTGGCGCCCCTCCGCGCTTGACCGTGGGCTCTGGCGTCGCCACCCGCGCTGTGCGAGGCCGTCCCGTGGGCCGTAAGGCCTCAGGGCCACCCCGCTCATGGTGATCCCACCACTTGTACAGCGCCTGGCGGGACAGCCCAAGCTCGACGGCCAAGGCTTGGACCTTCTCCCTCGCCAACATCCGGCGCACCGCCACCAGCTTGAACTCGCGGCTAAAGACACGGGCTTTGTTGGGCATCTGTCCTCCCTCGAGCCGTGTCACCAGGTTCGCTGTCTCACTTGAGGGGTGCACTCCACCCGCTTTCTCGTGCAGAAACCGGTGACATCCGGTGACAGCGGTGACACGCCAGTGTTTATGCGGGTTGTCACCGCTTCGGCCCTGAGTGATCTCGCTCGATGCACGAAGTGGTGACACGCCGCTATTCATGCGGGTTGTCACCGTTGTCACCGCTTGTCACCGGATTGGAGCCGGAAAAGGTGGATGGGCTGGCACCGTCCGCCTCCTCGCCGGTGTCCGCCGGCCCGCTGTACCCGGCCCGAAGGGCGGCGAGTTGTGCCGGCCAGCCGCCGGGTGCTCTTCACCCAGTCCCACCCGGGCCGCGCCCGGAGCGCCTCCAAGAGGTCTGCCGGCGTGGCGGTCTCTCACCCTTCCGTTCACGGATCGCCTGTAAGGCCTCGCGGAACCGCGCGGATCGACCGGGGCGACCGTTTTGGCGCAACCCCTGCAGCAGCCGACGCCCCGGCCAGCGCCGCGCCGAAGCGCGCGGGCTACGCCAGAACCGCGCGGACCGGGATGCGGACGGACGGCAACGCCAGCGGTGAGGCAACCGCCGGCGGCGCCACGCGCTCGACCGTGCCGTAGCGCCAGCCGTATGGTGCGGTCGCATCGGGTACCGGGTCTCGATACACCTCCAGGACGCGCTCGATCAGGCTCAGGATCCAGTAGTCCGCCACGCCGGCGCGAGCGTACAGGCTGCCCTTCTCGCGGCGGTCGAAGACCAGGCTCGACTCCGCCACTTCCACGATGAGGGCCGGGCGCGTCGGGTGAATTCTCTCGTAGTCGGCCCACGTTCCCGGCACCAGGGCCAAGTCGGGCTCGGGCGCCGACTCGTCGTCGAGGGCGAGGGGCATCTGGACCCGTACGAGCCAGCCCGGCGGCAAGGCGGACCGCAACGTGTCACCAGCACCGCCGATCCGGCTCGAGTGGTATGTCCCCTGCGGCTCGGCGACCACGAGCTGACCCCCGATCAGCTCGACCGGTTCGCCGTGGAACAGCCCGGCATCCACCAGGCGGTCGTACTCCTCGCGCGTCTGGAGTGCTCGGCCCGCGCGCGGCGTGGCGGTCGGCGGTCATTCCGCGGCGCCACGAGGCTGTCGATGAAGGCCCGGCGGCGGGGCGAAGCGAGGGGACGGGGCCGCGGGCGGAGCCGTCGCCCGGGTCGTTGGGTGCGCCGAGTGAGAGTTCTAGGTGGGCGGCGCTGCTGCGCCGGGTCTTCACCCTGGACATCTTTCAGTGCCCGCGCTGCGGCGGCCGGCGGCGGATCGTGGGGGTGCACACGGGGGGCGTGCGCCTGCGGGTCTTGCTCGAGCGGCTCGGGTTCGGGATCGCCTCGCCATCCGCGGAGCCGTCGCGCCCGCCGCCGCGAC
>JBKPAK010000092.1:0-15946 GCA_046726415.1 Candidatus Methylomirabilota bacterium | reverse complement strand
CGTGGCGTCGTGGGGCTACGCGAGCTTGATGGCCGGGGACCGGGCGGCGGCCCACGAGCGGGCTCAGCGCGCGCTCGAGCTCGCCCGCGAGCACCGGGAGCGCGGTCACGAGGCCTGGGTGCTGCGCCTACTGGCCGAGGTAGCGGCCCGGGCCCGACCGGTGTCCGTGGCTGACGCCGAGGCCCGCTTTCACGACGCTCGGGCCCATGCGCACAGGCTCGGCATGCGGCCGCTCGTCGCCCACTGTCACCTCGGTCTCGCCCGCCTCTACCGTCGCTGGGGTCGCGCCGGGGACGCCGCGCATCACCGGGCGGAAGCGACAAGACTCTATGCCGCCATGGGGATGGGCTTCTGGCTCGCGCAGTGCCAGTCGGATCAGCCGACGTCAGATTGAGGAACCCGGCTCAGGGCGTCCTCAACAAGATCAAGGCCTGGGCCGCGCCGCGGGCGTCGCGCGCTGGGTTTCCCGGGGGGCTGGATCCGCCGCCACCTTCGATATCCGCCACGCGTTCGAGCCCGATGCCATGCCGCGCGGCCAAGCGCCGGATGTCCAGTCGCAGCGTTTCCAGGGCGTAGGCGTCGAGATCCGCAGTGATCTCGATGATCGAGAGGTCCTCGTGGCTCCCGCCCCTCCGCGCTAGGAGCTCTTCTTGGGCCGACGCTTCGCGACCACCGTTCCCCGGACCGTCCGCGCCAGCGCCCTGAGCTCCTTGTGGAACTCGACCAGCTGCTCCTTCGACACCGGCCCCTTGATCTCGATGATGACCTTGCGCGTCTTTCCCTTCTGGACGGGCTCGCTTGGCATGACTCTTCCTCCCTCTCGTCTTCGGCTTCACGAAGGATCTCCGTTTACGTCCGCGCATCCTGAATGCCCCGGAACAGCCCCTCGGCGTGGACAACGCGTGGCAGCTCGTCCACGCTTCTCACCATGTAGTAGTCTTCGGCGGCCTCGTACACCCCGCGCAGGGCGATTGGCTCCCCCAGCCCGAGCCTCACATACATTGCCGCCATGTTGTGTTCTCCCGTGAGATCGAGGAGGTTCGTGCCGGCCAGGAACCTGCCGGCATTGATCTCGGTGACACAGGGCTCACCGCGGACGTTCTCCTTGAGGTCCACGCCGAAGACCCCCGAGGCGCGGGCATCGACGGCGCGGATAGCGGCGGCGGCCACCTCCACCACTCGAGGCTCGGCCACCGTTCTGGCGAGGGCCGCGGCGGAGGACATCCCGCTCGGATTGCTGCCCACGGTGACGTAGGCCAGGCGCTCGAAGGCCTTCACGAGCACGAGCGCTCCCCGGCACCAGAGGCTCTGACAGGCAAAGTCACGGCCGGGCAGATACTCCGAGAGCGTGAACGCCGACGCCGGAACTCCGCGCATGGTTGCCCAGTACCCGATCCAGCTCTGCGCCTGCTCCGCCGTCGCCACCGGGGCGGCGCCGGACGCATTGGTCCCCTGTCTGATACGGCACCATGCCCGGGCGGGCCGACCGAGCTCGCGAAAGGCACTCTTCACCGCATGGATTTCGGGCAGCGCGAGCGTGCGCGGCACCGGCACCCCGTGCGCCTCGAGATGGCGGGCCAGCGCGTACTTGTCCTGGCACAGGGCGACCGCATTGGCGCTGGGCAGGAAGAGCCGGCACCGCCAGCCACGCCGAGACGACACCAGCCGGGCGACCTCGGCATCCGAGGTCGGGACGAGGAGATCCACGCCTTCGCGAGCCACGAGACGACGAAGGACCCTGACGAAGGCGGGGTGATCGACAGACGGGATCAAGAAGCTTTGGTCTTCGGCCGCCGAGCGCGTAAGGGTGAAGCGATCGCAGTGGGCGCCGAGGATCGTCCAGCCGTGCTCCCTGGCGCGCAGGCTGCGCACGAGGTTGTTGGCCGGGCCAGTGCCCGCTCCCAGCACGAGGAGGCACACGGGCTTCGCGATGGTCATGGCCTCGCCTCGCCCGCCGACACGCCAGTCCCCCTCCGTGTTGCGGCTCGCGAGGTCCTCATCGCGGCGGAACGATCTCTCGGGCGCGGAATAGGCGGCGGATGAGCGCCGTGTGGGCGCCGCCGTAGAGCTGGCGATCGACGGCGATGAGGTTGGCCACGACCCGACCGAACGTCAAGCCGCGCGGCGACGTGGCGTCCCAGGCGCGAGCGAGCAGCCGGCCCAGCGTGTCTCGGGCGTCGAGCAGCGCGTCCTTAAAGCCCGCCTCTGCGCGCTGGTAGTGCCGGGCGAATTCTCGGGTAATGGAATGGGGCTCGATTCCGCGCGCGTTGCGGGAGCGCCGGCCGAGCGCCGAAGGGATGAGCGATCGGCGCGTCAGATTCCGCTCGTAGAGCTCCACCAGCAGATCGAAGACCGCCCCGGCAAATGGCACCGCGTAGTGATGCGGCGCACGGCCTTCGCGCTCCATGGTGCGCCGGGCGCTGGTGAGCGTCTCCCGGTTGCGGAGCGAGCGCACGGCCGGTTCGGTCGGTGACCGCGGAATGCGCAGCTCGCCCATTCGGGAGAGCGTGCTCGGGGCGAAGAGATTGCCCCGCGTGCGGGCGAGCAGCTGGTCGACCACGGAGTCGAAGTAGAGCGAGGTCAGCATGGCCGTGAGGTCGGCGCCCGCCTCCTCGTGCGCGCGGTACTCGAAGGGCCGGCGACGAGAGAACGGATCTCCGATGAGCGTTTTGAGAATGATGTGCCCGGTCTCGTGGGCCACGATGTCGAAGTTATCGGCGTACGGATCGCGCCGATCCGGGCGGCCCCGAACCAGGGGAAAGCCGCACTCGATGAAGCCAAGGCCAGACCAGCCGACCTGCGAAGCGACGCGGGGAATCAGTTCCAGCCGCGGGTAGGTGTAGCGAAACCACCAGGGGAGCTGCCCCCCGAGGTGATGCTCCCACACCGCGCGGACGTAGCGAACCGTGGCAAACAGGGCGGCCGCGGAAAACTCCCGAGTGCCGGGGCGAAGATGATCGAAGTGTCCGTCCGGCCCTGGCCGCACGGGCGCGCGGACGATCCCGCGGTACGGGGGATAGGCGCGGTACTCCCCTGAGGAGTCATCGCGGTATGGCACTTTGTCCTCGGCGTCGACCACGTAGATGCTGTCGTCCTGCGGGCCCGGCCGGATCACGCCGTGCGACTGATCGATGGTGAGCACCTCGGGAGCCCGGAACCCGCGGACGGTTCGCGCTTGAGGAAAGACGAGGAACCGGATGCCCGCTCCCTGCGGGTATAGCTGGGCCGTGCGCGGCATAGCTCGGCCGAACCTAGGCGGGGCTGGCCACCCATGTCAAGCGCTTCCTCGCGGCGCCAGCCCTCCCGTGTCAAGCGCGTCCTCGCGGGGCGCTCACCCGTGTCATCGCTTCCTCGCCTCCTCACGGCGAGGCCCATGCTAGGCTGAACGCGATGCACGCATTGACCCGGCGCCTGAGCGAGGGACCTCTGCTCTGCGATGGTGGAATGGGATCGTTCCTCTATGCCCGCGGCGTCGAGCTCGATCCCTGCTTCGATGCCCTCAACATCAACCAGCCCCGCCTGGTGCAGTCCGTCCACACGGAGTACATCGCCGTCGGGGCCGACGCCATCGAAACAAATACCTTCGGCGCCAATCGCTTCAAGCTGGCCGCGTTCGGCTTCGACGATGACGTCCGACGCATCAACATCCAGGGGGCCCGGCTTGCCCGCGATGCCCGCGAGAGCAGCGGGCGCGACGTGTTCGTCCTCGGCTCGATCGGCCCCCTGGGACGGTATCTGGCGCCCCTGGGCGCGGTGACGTCCGATGAAGCCCGGGCCGCATTCCGGGAGCAGGCCGAGGCCCTCGTCGAGGGCGGGGTCGATGCCCTCATCGTCGAGACATTTTCGGATCTCGCCGAGATCGCCCTCTCCGTGGAGGCGGTCCGCGCGGTGACTGACCTGCCCGTCGTGGCCCAGATGACCTTCACCGAGGAGTGTCTGACCTTCATGGGCCGGACCCCGGCCGAAGTCGCGCACGCGCTGCGCGATCTCGGCGTCCAGGCCATGGGGGCAAACTGTTCGGTCGGTTCAAGCATCCTCCACGAAGTTCTCGAGGGAATGCTGCCCGAGGCCGGGGGCATCCCCCTGACCATCCAGCCCAATGCCGGCCTTCCCTCCCAGGTCGGCCAGCGCCTGATTTACATCTCATCCCCGACCTACATGGCCGACTACGCGGGCCGCATGCTCGACGCCGGCGCCACCCTCGTGGGCGGCTGCTGTGGCACAACGCCGGCGCACATCGCGGCCATGCGACAGGTCGTGGATCGCCGGTTGGCCACGCCGCGCCGCCCACCGCGCCCGCGCCGCGCGGTGACCCGCGAGCCCGGATTCGCCTCAGACACGGGGCTCGTAGCGGAGGAGCCCACGGCGCTCCAGCGCAAGCTGGAGGCGGGAGACTTCGTGGTGACCGTGGAGCTGGACCCGCCGCGTGGCCATACGGTAGAGAAGCTCGTACAGGGCGCCAAGCTCCTCAAGGAGCGGGGCGTGGAGATCGTCGACATCAACGACGGCTCGCTCGGTCGCGTCCGCATGGCGGTGCTGCCAACGGCTCTCCTCATTCGAGAGGCCACCGGGCTCGATGTCTCGATGCACTTCACCTGCCGCGACCGCAACCTCATGAGCATCCAGGGCGAATTGCTCGCGGCCCAGGCCCTCGACATCCGCAACATCCTGGCCATGACTGGAGATCCGCCCCGACCCGGTGACTACGCGAACGCCACCGCCGTGTTCGACGTCGATGCGATCGGTCTGCTGGAGATCATCCGGCGTCTCAACGAAGGCCTCGACGCCACCGGCAACAGCATCGGCACCTCGACGTCCTTCTGCGTGGGCGCGACCCTGAATCCCTCGGCCGCGGATATCGAGCGCGAGATCGAGCGAACCCACCGAAAGATCGAAGCGGGCGCTCGCTGGCTTCAGACCCAGCCGGTCTACGATCTCGAGCAGTTCGATCGCTTCCTCCAGCGCTGCGGGGACCTGCCCGTCCCGCTCGTGGTAGGCGTGCTCCCCCTGCACAGCTCGCGCCACGCCGAGTTCCTGCACAACGAGGTTCCTGGTATTACCATCCCGGATGCGGTACGCGCGCGCTTGCGCGAAGCCGGGGATCACGCGCTCCGCGTGGGAATCGAGATGGGGCAGCAACTCGTCCACGCGATTCGCACTCGCTTTCCGGGGGTATATCTGATGCCGTCGTTTGGGCGGTTCGAAGTGATCGCTGAAGTTCTCGACGCGCTCGGCTGATCCGTCCCGATCACTCGTTTGCAGTGATCGAGAAGCCGACCGCGGAGGTCGTCGACTTGAGGAAGACGGCGGTCAGCTGAGTTCGATGGGGACCGGGGGGATGAGGAGAACCAGGAGTATCAGGCAGAGGTAGCCGAGGAGGCGTCGGCCTCGTGTTAGCGGAGTGACGTCGTCGAGCGGGGGGCTGTGGCGGACGCCGACGAAGAAGAACACGAGGGCCGCCCACACGAGCCAGTTCGGCGACGACGTGACTGCTCCCAGCGCCACCAGCCCGGCGACGGTGAGATAACCGACCATGCGGTGGTAGCGGCCGAAGAGCGCGTACGCAATACGTCCACCGTCGAGCTGCCCCACCGGAAAGAGATTCAGTGCGGTCACGAACAGGCCGACCCACCCGGCCAGCGCGACGGGATGGACGAAGACGTCCATCCCTCCCGGGATCCGGCCGAAGGTGAGGTAGACGAGAAAGCGCATCAGCATCGAATCACCGAAGACGATGTGGCCGCCCGCGGGAACCACCGCCACGACTGACCATGCCAGACCGAGCAGCAGAGCCGGGATGGCCACCGCCAACCCCGCCAAGGGTCCAGCCACGGCGATGTCGAAGAGGGCGTTGCGATCGCGCACGGCGGAACCCATTCGGATGATGGCGCCCAGTGTGCCGAAGAGAAAGGGTGGAGGCGCAGGGATGAAGTACGGCAGGGACACGGCGGCGCCGTGGTAACGCGCGGTGAAGTAGTGGCCAAACTCGTGAGTGCCGAGGATGGCCAGCAGGGTGAAGGCAAAGGGCACCCCGGTCAGGATCCGCCACGGATGCGCGAGCGGATCGAAGCTCAGGAACGCGCCCGAGCCCGCCATGAGCGTGGTGAGACACGTGAGGGCGAAGAGCAGCACGTTCACACCCACCCGCCTGCGCGGAACCGACTCGCGCAGCGGCCACGCCTCCAGCACAGCGCCCGCTCCCTGGTGACGGAGCACGGGTGTGTAGCCGAGCGGGCGAAAGCGATCGAGCAGGACGTCGAGGGCGTGGCCGGGGCGAGCCTTGAGCTCGCCGGTGAAGACGAAGGCTCTCCCCTGGAAGTACCGCTGGTGCACCTCGAAGACCTCTTCCACGCGGCGGCGGAGAATCTCTTCGATGACGAGCAGATCGTCGGACGCCGGCGGGATCAGCGTCGGACGGCGTCGCGGCAAGAATCGCATGCGATCAGGCTACCAGCGCGGGAAGAATCGCATGCGATCAGGCTACCACAGAGCCAGACGCCCCACCGCGGTGCGGACGGAAGCCAAACCGCCTTCGAGGTAAACCACGCCGAGCACGGCCTCCAGCGCCGTGGCCAAGATGGATTCGCGGCTGCGCCCACCGGTCTGGTCCTCGCCGCGACCGAGTCGAAGTAGCGATCCGAGCTCGAGCTCCGCTGCCCAACATGCCAGGTTGGCGCCCGCCACCAGCTCGGCGCGACGCGTGGTTAGCTCGCCTACGGTAGCGGTGGCCTCGGCACCAAGCAGGTACTCAGCCACCACGACGCTCAGGACGGCGTCGCCCAGGAAAGCGAGGGCCTCGTGGTGCGGCGTGGATGGGTGCTCGTTGGCGTACGAGGTATGAGTGAAGGCGCGCTCGAGCAGACCTTCGTCACGGAAACGATGCCCGAGGCGATCTTCGAGCGCGGCGAGGCGGGCGCCGTCCAACTATTGAGATGGGGGCCCCGAAATGGCCCCCATGCCCCCAGCGCTCGGGGCACCGCGGCGCCGCCGCGGCACCCCTCGGAGACGCCTGGTGGTTCGGGCGACGGGACCCCGCCGGAGTCCCCTTCGAACACCCCCAGCGCTCGAGGCACCGCGGCGCCGCCGCGGTGCCCCGCGCTCGTTCGTCACGGTCCTAGCCGCGGTACTTGCGGAACGCCAGGGTGGCGTTGGTGCCGCCAAATCCGAAGGCGTTCGACAGAGCGACGTCGATGTCCTGTTTGCGCGCCTGATTGGGCACGTAATCGAGGTCGCAGTCGGGGTCGGGGGTCTCGTAGTTGATGGTCGGAGGCAGGATGCCGTGATGAAGGGCCAACACGCAAGCCACCGCCTCAATGCCGCCGGCCGCGCCCAGCAGATGCCCGGTCATGGACTTCGTCGACGAGACGGCGAGCCGCGCGGCGTATTCGCCGAAGACGCGCTTGATGGCCAGCGTCTCGAACTTGTCGTTGTACTGGGTCGACGTCCCGTGGGCGTTGATATAGCCGACCTCGGCCGGCCTCAGGGCGGCGTCGCGCAGGGCCGCCCGCATCGCTCGGACTGCGCCATCCCCCTCGGGGTCGGGCGCGGTCATGTGGTGAGCGTCACCGCTCATGCCGTAGCCGACGATCTCGGCGTAGATCCGCGCACCCCGGCGGACAGCGTGCTCCAGCGATTCGAGGGTGAGAATGCCGCCGCCCTCGCTGCACACGAAACCGTCACGCCCCGCGTCGAACGGGCGGGAGGCCCTCTCGGGCTCGTCGTTGCGCGTGGACATCGCCTTCATGGCGCAGAAGGCGGCAATGGCAATCGGGACGATGATGGCTTCCGCTCCGCCGGCGATCATCACGTCGGCCTCGCCCCGCTGGATGATCCGGTAGGCGTCGCCGAGGGCGTGGTTGCCAGTGGCGCACGCCGTCACCACCGAGGAGTTCGGCCCCTTGGCCCCGAAACGCATGGAAACCAACCCTGAGGCCATGTTGATGATGAGCATGGGGATGACGAACGGCGACACGCGATCGAAACCTTTCTCCAGGCGCGTGTGCTCGCCGTCCATCAGGGAGGTGATACCGCCGATACCGGAGCCGATCAGCACGCCGAAGCGCTCGCTGTCGACCGCGCCCGTGTCGAGACTGGCGTCGTCGACGGCCATGCAGGCGCAGGCCATGGCGTATTGAAGGTAGGGGTCGAGCCGTCGCGCCTCCTTGCGCTCGACGTACTTCAGGGGGTCGAAGTTGCGGATCTCCCCGGCGATCTGCGTGGGATAGCCGGTGGCGTCGAACTTGGTAATGGGGCCGATGCCGCAGCGCCCCTGGACCAGCCCCGACCAGAACTCGTCGGTCGTATTGCCGATGGGCGTCAGGGCTCCGAGACCGGTGACGACGACCCGCGGCGGGCTCACGACTACATATGGTCCTTGATGTATTCGATGGCCTCGCCCACGGTGGAGATCTTCTCGGCGTCCTCGTCAGGGATCTGGATATCGAAATGCTCCTCCAGCGCCATGACGAGCTCCACGGTGTCGAGGGAGTCGGCGCCCAGGTCCTCGATGAACTTCGCGCTCGGGGTGACATCGTCTTCCTCGACCCCGAGTTGCTCGACGATGATCTCCTTCACCTTCTCCTCGACCGACTTCGCCATGAACTCGTGTCCTCCAACGAGAGAATTCGCGGATGACGCTCGCCACCACCACAGGTCCCGCCGGGCACGCGGGTCCGACACCACAAGGCCCGCGCTACATGTAGAGGCCGCCGTTGACGTGGAACACTTGGCCCGTGATGTAGCCGGCGCCGTCTCCGGCCAGGAATCCTACCATTTCGGCCACATCCTGCACCTGTCCGATTCGCGACAGCGGCACCTGGGCCAGCAGAGCCTCGCGGGCCGCGACCGGAATGGCGGCGATCATGTTGGTCTCGATCAACCCCGGCGCCACCGCGTTGACCAGGATATTCCAGTGGGCCAGCTCTCGCGCGGTGGCCTTGGTGAGTCCGATGAGACCGGCCTTGGCCGCCGAGTAATTGGCCTGGCCGGCGTTCCCCATGACGCCTGCCGTGGAGGCGATGTTGATGATGCGCCCGTTCCGCTGGCGCATCATCAGGCGCCCGGCCGCCCGCGCCATGAGAAAAGCGCCCTTCAGATTGGTCTCCAGCACGCGGTCCCAGTCGTCATCCTTCATCCGGACCAGGAGGGCGTCGCGGAGAATGCCCGCGTTGTTCACAAGCACGTCGAGCCGACCGAAGTGCTCCCGGGCGGCGTCCACCAACCGCTCGGCATCTTCGCGACGCGCGGCGTCCGCCGCGATGCCGAGGACCAAACGGCCTTCCCCCTCCAGCGCCTTCACCACATCCCTGAGGCGCTCCTCGTCGCGGCCCGAAACGACCACCGCCGCGCCGCGTTCGGCCAGCAAGGTGGCGATGGCCGCTCCGATCCCCCGGCTACCGCCGGTCACGATGGCGACTTTGCCAGCGAGGGAGCTCACCGGGCGTTTCCGAGGGCGATAAGCGTCCTTTCCAGGCTCCCGGAATCTTCGACCGCGAGGCCGGTCGCGCCCTCCACGATGCGCTTGACGAGGCTGGAGAGGACGCGGCCTGGCCCCACCTCCACGAAAGCGGAGGCGCCCTCGCTGGCCAACCGGGTGACACAATCGGTCCAGCGCACGGGGCTTGCCACCTGACTCAGGAGGAACGGTTTCACGTCGGCGGCGGTCCGCGTGACACCCGCATCGACATTGCGAACCACGGGGACCAGTGGGTCGGCCACGGCGACATCGGCCAGGTCTCGCGCCAGCCGGTCGACCGCCGGCGCCATGAGCGAACAATGGAAGGGCGCGCTCACCGGGAGTATGACGCTCCTCACGCGACCGCCGCGGCTGGCCGCCAGCCCCGCCGCGCGCTCGACCGCGGTGCGGTGCCCGGCAATCACGATCTGGGCCGCCGAGTTGACGTTGGCCACCTCGACGACCTCGCCCTGAGCAGCCTCCGCGCACAACCTCTCCGTTCCGGCGAGATCCAAGCCCATCATGGCGGCCATGGCGCCGGTCCCTACCGGGACCGCCTCCTGCATGTACTGGCCGCGCCGGTGGACGATCCGCACCGCGTCGGCAAAGGCGAGAGCTCCGGCGACCACCAGCGCGGAGTACTCGCCGAGGCTGTGCCCGGCGGCCAGCGCAGGTGAGAGGCCGTGCTCGGCGCACACGGCGGCCGCCGCCACGCTCACCGTGAGTACGGCCGGTTGGGTCGTGGCCGTGAGGGCGAGATCCGCTTCCGGTCCCTCGAAGATGACGCGCCTGAGGTCGATGCCGAGGGCGTCGTTGGCTTCCTCGAAGATCGCCTTGGCCCGCGGGGAGGTCTCGTAGAAGGTGCGACCCATCCCGACGGTCTGCGAGCCCTGTCCAGGGAAGAGGAACGCGATCACCATCGATAGAGGGCCGCGCCCCAGGTCAGTCCACCACCGAACGCCGCCAGCAGGATGAGGGCACCGGTCTCGACCCGGCCGGCGGCGACGGCTTCCTCCAGAGCCACGTAAACCGACGCGGCCCCGGTGTTGCCGTAGCGGTCCAGGTTCACCATGACCTTGTCCATGGGCAGTCCCAGGCGCTTCACCGCGGCCTCGATGATGCGCAGATTGGCCTGGTGGGGAATGAAGAGATCCACATCGCCGGCCGTGAACCCGTGGCGGGCCAGAATCGCGGTGGCCGCCTCGGTGAACATCCGCACCGCGATCTTGAAGACTTCGCTCCCCTTCATCCTGGCGTAGTGCAGGCGCGCATCGACCGTTTCGTGGGAGGCGGGGTGGCGGGAGCCGCCGCCCGACATATACAGGAGATCGGCATGGGCGGCGTCCGAGTAGAGGTCGGCGTCGATGAATCCGCGCTCGTCCGGGGATGGGCCGAGGATGGCGGCGCCGGCCGCGTCGGCCAGCAACACGCAGGTGGACCGGTCGGTGAAGTCCGTGATCCGAGAGAGCGTTTCCGCTCCGATGCAGAGCACCCGTCGGTACTTGCCGGTCTGGATGTACTGCGCCCCGATGGAGAGGGAGTAGATGGAACCGGTGCAGGCCGCCCACACGTCGACCGATCCGATCCTGCGGCACCCGAGCTTGTACTGCACATAGTTTGCGGTGGAGGGGAACTGCATGTCGGCGCTGGTTGTGCCGACCACGATGAAGTCGATGTCGTCTGCGCTCAGGTTGGCGCGCTCCAGCGCCTGCTGCGCGGCCTTCACGGCCAGGTCCGACGTGGCCTCCGTCTCGTCGGCGATTCGGCGCTCGCGAATGCCGCTGCGCTGAACGATCCACGCGTCGCTCGTATTGACCATCTTCTCGAGATCCGCGTTGGTGAGGATGCGCTTGGGCGCGTATGCCCCCACCCCGATGATCCTCGCCCGCATCATTCGCGGCCTCCTTCTCGTTGACTCCGCGTGAGTTCCGCGTCCAGCGCCATCCTGATGTGCTCGTTCAGCCCCGCCTTGGCCCACTCCGACGCCACGCGCACGGCGTTCTTGATGGCCTTGGGCGGCGAGGAGCCGTGGCAGATCACGGCGGCGCCATCGATGCCGAGGAGCGGGGCACCCCCCATTTCGGTGTAGTCCACCCGCTTGCGGAACCTCTCGAAGGCGGGCAAAGCCAGTGCTGCCCCCAGGCGCGACCGGACGTCGCGCTGCAACTCTTCCTTGATCATGGCTCCCAGCATGTCCGCCAGACTCTCGGAGATCTTGAGGGCCACGTTGCCGGTGAAGCCGTCGGCGACCACGACGTCACAGTTGCCGTTGTAGATGTCGCGCCCTTCGACGTTACCGATGAAGTTCAGCGACGACTCGCGCAGCTCCTCGTATGCCTCGCGCGTGAGGTCGTTGCCCTTGCCCTCTTCCTCTCCCACCGACAGAAGGCCCACCCGCGGCCGGTCGATGCCGAGGATGTCCCGCGCATACACGTGCCCCATGATCGCGAACTGGAACAGGTGCCACGGCTTGGGCGTGACGTTGGCGCCCACGTCGAGCAGGATCGTGTAGCGTCTGGGGCTGGGTAGGAGGGCGGCAATGGCCGGGCGGTCGACCCCTCGCAGCACGCCGATGGTGAACATGGCCACGGCCATGGCGGCGCCGGTGTTGCCGGCGGAGACGAGGGCCGAGGCGTGCCCATCGCGCACCAGCTCGGCCGCCACGCGGAGGGACGAGTCGCGTTTCCGCCGCAAGGCCTGCGACGGGCTTTCCGCCATTCCCACCACCTGGGAGGCATGTCGAATCTCGACGCCCAGCCGGCGCGCCCCGCATCGGTCCAATTCTCGCTCGAGGGCGGCCTGGTCACCGACCAGAATGACGGAGACACCAAACTCCCGCTGAGCGACAAGCGCGCCCTCGACGACCACAGCCGGGCCATGGTCGCCTCCCATGGCGTCGACGGCGATCTTCATGCCGTGGTCGGCGTCAGGCTACGCCCCTTCGACCGCGATGATCTCCCGACCCTTGTAGTAGCCGCAGTGAGGGCAGACCCGGTGCGGCAGCTTGGCCTCCCGGCACTGTGGGCAGAGAGAAGCCGTCGGCGGCGCCAGCTTGTAGTGGGTGCGACGCTTCCGGCCGCGCGCCCGCGAGTGTCGTCGTTTCGGCAGCGGCATCAGGTGATCTCCCTTCAGTGGTGGAGTCGCGCCGACAGATCGCGGAGCGCGGTGAACCGCGAGTTGGGCCGGCGTTCCGGGCACGAGCACGCGACGATATTGCGGTTGCCCCCGCACACCGGACAGAGACCGCGGCAGCCTGGCTGGCACAGCGGCTTCATGGGGAGGGCGAGCGTGGTCTCGGTTTCCACCATCGCGCCGAGATCGAGCTGGTCGTCGGCGTAGAAGTCGGTTTCGAAGTCGTCCTCAGACAGCTCGACGTTGTCACCCACGGCGGGTCGCGGCACGAATCTCAAATCGATCTGGACGCGAAGGTCGACGGGGAACGGTTCGAGGCACCGCCCGCACACCTGGGGCACGGAGGCTTCGACTGTCCCACCTACGACCACGTCTGCCCCGTCCCGGGCTACCTCGAGATTCACGCCCTCGAGGCGCCACGAGCGGTCCGCGTAGGGCGATCCCAGGGCGGCCGGATCGCCAATGGTCAAGCCTTCCCCTTGGAGCTCCGATACTCGGATGATCACGTCAGAGGTTCCTGCTAAGTGTCTGTCGGTAAAGATTTTTCTTAAGTAACCGCGCCAGTATATCGGCCGCCTTCCCCCAAGTCAAGGCATTTGGCCCCGCGATTTGACCGCTCTTGGGCGCTTTGTTAACCTTCGCTCACCACTCGACCGCATTTTCAGGAGGTCGCGAATGTCCAACGTCTTCAAGACGGGGCTCCTGCTCGCCGTCCTGACCGCGATGCTGGTCCTGATCGGTGGAGCGATCGGCGGTCAGCAGGGCATGATCGTGGCCTTCGTCCTCGCTGCGGTTATGAACTTCTTCAGCTACTGGTTCTCGGACAAGATCGTTCTGGCCGCGTACGGTGCCCGCCCTATCACCGAATCCCAGGCCCCAGGCCTGTACGCGATCGTGAGGCGGTTGGCCACCCGCGCCGGCATCCCGATGCCCCCCGTGTACGTGATCCCGAGCGACACGCCCAACGCCTTCGCCACCGGGCGAAATCCTGAGCACGCCGCGGTGGCGGTGACGGAAGGGATCATGCGGATCCTCGACGAGAGCGAGCTGGAGGGCGTGTTGGCGCACGAGCTATCGCATGTGGCCAACCGCGACGTGCTCATCTCGACCATCGCGGCGACCATGGCCGGCGCCATCACCTATCTCGCGCACATGGCGCAGTGGGCAGCCATCTTCGGTGGGCGGCGCGACGACGATGAAGGTGGAACCAATCCGATTGCCGCCATGCTGCTTGCTGTCCTCGCGCCGCTGGCCGCGATGATCGTCCAGCTGGCGGTGTCTCGGGCGCGCGAGTATCAGGCCGATGCCAGCGGGGCCCGCCTGGCCGGACGGACGGGAGGCCTCATCAACGCCCTCGGGAAGCTGCAAATGGCCAACCAGGTCGCGCCGCTGGATGCGTCGCCCGCCACCGCGCATCTGTTCATCGTCAACCCACTCAGCGGTCAAACGCTCATGAAGCTATTCGCGACGCATCCACCGCTCGAGGAGCGCATCGCTCGCCTGCGCGCTATGCGCGTTTGAGAAAATGGGGGCCTCGACCGGCCCCCAACCCCCGATCCTCGGGGCGTCGGCCCTTTCTTGACCCCCACCGAGCGGCAAGGGACAATTGACCCCGCTTTGGGGCAGTCAGCATCACCCCTCATCCATGTCTCAGACGTCGGCAAGCGCTTCGGGGCCGTCACCGTCCTCGAAGGCGTGTCGCTCGAGGTTCGCGCAGGCGAGACGCTGGCGCTCCTCGGCGCCAACGGCGCCGGCAAGACCACGCTGCTGCGGATCGTCGCCACGCTGCTTCGCCCGTCGCGTGGCCGGGCGATCGTCGCCGACCTCGACTGCGTGAGAGACGCCGAACGCGTACGCCGCCTGGTCGCGTACGCGGGACACGGTTGTCACCTCTACGAGGACCTCACGGCTCAGGAGAACCTCCGCTTCTGGGCGACGCTCGCGGGCGGACCCACGGCGGACGATGACATCCAGGGAGCGTTGTCCGCGGTGGATCTGGATCGCGTGGAGGCCGATCGCGTCCGGACGTTCTCGGCCGGAATGAAGCGTCGTCTGTCGCTTGCCCGGCTGCTTCTCGTCCGCCCCCGCGTGCTCCTCCTCGATGAGCCTTTCGCCAGCCTGGATCAGCACGCGAAGAAGTGGCTGGGCGAGCACCTGCTCGCCTTCAAGGCCGGGGGCGGGGCGATCGTCATGACCACGCACAGCTTCGGTCGTGAGCTGGAGATCGCCGACCGGGTGGCCATCCTGGCGGAAGGTCGCGTGGCCCTCGAAGCCCAGCGAGCGAGCCTGGCCGCTGACGAGTTGCAGCGCCTCTATGCCCTCCACGCGGAGGCGGACGCGTGAGCTTCACCCGCCGGGCCTTCATCATCCTGTGGAAAGACGTGCTCGTGGAGCGGCGCACGAAGGAAGCGCTGAATGCCCTCGTCTTCTTCTCCTTAGTCCTCCTCTTCGTCTTTCAGTTCGCGCTGGGACCCGACCGCGAGCGCCTCGTGGCGCTGTTGCCAGGACTGTTGTGGCTCGGCTTCGTGCTGAGCGGACTGCTGGCCCTGGGGCGGAGCTTTCTGATCGAGCGGGAGAATGACTGCTGGGAGGGGCTTCTGCTCGCCCCGGGGGACAAGTCCGCCATCTACGCCGGCAAGCTGATGGCCAATCTCGCGCTGATGTTCACCGTCGAGGCGCTCCTGCTCGTGCTCTTCGTGGTCTTCTTCAACGTCGACCTTGCCGGGGTGCTGCCCGCGCTCCTGACGGTCATCGTCCTCGGCACCGTGGGGCTGGCCGCCCTGGGCACGCTCTTCGCGGCAATGACGGCTGACCTGCGCGCGCGCGAGCTGCTCTTCCCGGTGCTGCTGCTGCCTCTCGAAGTGCCAGTGCTCCTGGGAACCGTGCAGGCCACCGAGGCGGTTCTCTCGCGAGAGGGTCTGGTCGCAGCCATCCACTGGCTCACCCTCCTCGGGGCAGCCGACGTTATTTTTCTCGTCGTGGGATTCCTGACGTTCGATTTCATCATCGAGGGTTGATCAGAAGCATGGTCCGGATCCTCGGCTGGCTCGCTGTCTTTGCGCTCGTCGCCGGTATCGCGATGGCCTTCGCGGTGGCGCCGCGCGAGGTCACCCAGGGCAACGTGCAGCGGATCATGTACGTCCACGTGCCCAGCGCGATCATCGGCGAGTACCTCGCCTTCGGCGTGCTCTTCCTGGCCTCCATCGCCTATCTGGCGAGCCGCTCCGAGGCGGCCGACCGCCTGGGCCATGCTTCGGCGGAGGTCGGCGTGCTCTTCCTCGCCATCACGATCGTGTCCGGATCCATCTGGGGCAAACCCACCTGGGGCACCTGGTGGACATGGGACGCTCGCCTGACCAC
>JBKPAK010000091.1:0-8824 GCA_046726415.1 Candidatus Methylomirabilota bacterium | reverse complement strand
GAGATGCGCGGCGATGTCGGACAGGAGGGTCGTCTCGTCCGTCCGGCCGTCGTCGACGTAGTACGCCACGAGCTTCACCACGTCGTCGAGGCCGAGACCGAGCTCGCCGTAGACGCGGCGGAGGTGACCCATGACCACGCGTGTCTGCGTCTTCGAATCGTACGTTGGCGGGGAGGACACCTACTGGCACGCCGGTGACGGCGGCCTCTACGAGAACTACGGAATCGAGTCCCTGCTCTTCATGTTCCTGACGCAGCTTCAGGCCAAGAAGTCGCGCCGGGCGTTGCTCATCGCCTTTGACAGCTCGTTTCCATTCTTTGTGGGGGACAGGCAGCTCAGCAAACGGTCGGAGCCGTTCTCGCTCCTGACCTTCGATTTCTCGCGGGTTCCGAGCATCATGGAGGAGCGGGCCACCGCCTACCAGAGTTTGTTCTTTCGCAGCCTGCAGATCGAGGGAGTGTTCCCCGACGAGAACACGCTCCGGGTGATCCTGCTCCGGCATATCGAGGCGAAGTGGCAGGACGATCTGAGCGATCTGCCGCCGGTGTGCCGTGGCGAGACACCGCCGCTGGCGACGCCGGCCGCCGTGACGGAGCGCATCGCCCAGATCCCGACCCTGTTGCGGGTGGCCTCAGAGTGCGATCGGCAGCTACTGGCCACCGCCGCCGCCAAGCTGGTGGCGGAGCACCGGGCCGGGATCCTGGACTTCATCGACAGCCCCGCGCCGTCGCTGTCCGGCCGCTGAGAGCGTCGCGGCTCGGCACGCGCCTTCCGGCTGGGCAAGATGAAGTCGCTTCAGAACCTTTCGTGCCCGCGACGTCCGGGCAATCGGCCTGCGCGCCCGGGAGCGCCACTGTTTTCCCTCCAGGGTCTCCCGAAGCTGGCGCGCTCCGCTGTGGTCGGGAGACCGTTCTACGAGCGTGCGCAGCGCACGTGCAGACAGCCGCGCCCCCGTACGATCAGTGCTGCGCGACGAGACCAAGAATCCGACACGGATGTGCCACAGTGAACTCGCGTGGAGAATATGAGTAGGAGAAGGTGAGCGTTCGATCACATCCGATGTCGTCTTCATCGTGGGCGACAACGTCGGTTGGGGGGACATCGGCTGCTACGGCGGCCTGGCGCCCACGCCACGCATCGATGCCCTGGCCGGCCAGTGATTGCGCTTCAAGAACTACAATGTCGAGGCCCAGTGCACGCCGACGCGCTCGGCGATCCTGACCGGCCATCTGCCCGCTCGAACCGGCAACTGCAGTGTGCCGCTGCCGGGGTGGGGCCACTACGGGCTCACCCTTGGGAGTACACGCTCGGCGAGCTGTTCTCCGATGCTGGATACGCCACCGCGGCCTTCGGCAAGTGGCACGTCGGCGACATCGAGGGCCGGCTGCCGACGGATCAGGGCTGCTCTCCGGGGCACGATCGTGGCCTGTGGCAGGGGGTAAGGGGGAAAGGTTGGCGGCAGCGAACGGGCTTTGGAATTCTTATGCTCTTGCGGAGCAGAGAGCAACGGCTGCCCGCACCCGCCGCAGAACTTCTCACCCGGCTCATTGGAGAATCCGCAGGCCGCGCAGGCGACAGCGAGGGAGGCTCCGCATTCGGAGCAGAAGCGGCGGCCCTCGCGATTCTCACGCTGGCACCGGGGACACGTCATCCGCGCCTCCCTACACGTGGGCGGCTAACGTCGAGAGTATCTCTGGATGGTAGCTGACGGCACCTAGGCTCCGCACCTTACACAATCCCCAGCACCGCGTAGGCACGCGTCGCCCAGGTGCGCAGCCACTCCGCCTGCGTCTCAGCCCGACGTCGGCGACTGACAGCCGCGCGGCACGATCCCGAGCACGCCGTCTGCCTTCCTCGAAGAGGCCCCCTGCATCCTGGGCAGGTCCTCATAGTGGCCCCTGTTTCTGTCGAGACTTCCCGGTCGCCGGAGGGTAATTCTTGGTGCGGAGGCTCCGCTCGTCCGGGCCGGCCTCGTCTACCGACCAAAACGGGGCCGCGGGGGCGCCTTCCCGAGCACGCCGGGCAGGACAGACCGGCGCCGGAATCTTCATGCCGAACGCGTAGCCTCGGATCTTCCGTGCTCGTCAGCGCCCAGTCTTCCGTCATGGTCTCGCGGCACGGGTGGCCAAGCTGGATCCTGCTGGGTTACATTTTGGCCTCGATCCGCGCGAGGCACGCCATGCGGTCACCGGGGGAACGGTATACTGGCCGCCAGCGGCCGTCGGCGCCGCGCTGGACGACTGGCAACCCGAGCCGGCGCGGCGTACGCTCATGGCGACACGAGCGCGGGCATGGCGAAGTCGCACCTGATCGCCTGGACCGACATGGCGGACTACGGGCTCACGAGGCCCGTTGTCAAAACCGCATTCAGGGGGCTGCCTCCTGGTCGCCTCATCGAAGCTCCGGCTGCCATCCTCACGCCGACGGTGCGCAAAACTCTCACGAGCAAAGGATTCGATCTGCGAACAAGAATTCTGGCTGCGATCACGCCGAACCATCGTGGCGTCTCCTTCGAGCAGTAGGTCGGCGCTGAAATGCCGAGAGCCATCCTGACGCGCACAGACTTCGAAGCGTACGGCACGCATGAGGACGACGTGTTCGCGGAGGGAACGCCGCCCGCCGATCATGACATCCCGCTCACGAGGCACGCGCGCGACCTCATCGGCGAACTACTCGCGAATCTCGGGCTCGACCTCGGAGCGGAGATCTCCGTGAGGCGAGTCGGGCCCGGCGAGTTCCAATTCACGCAGTAAAGCAGCGACTGCTTCACCACCACCGGCTCGACCCTTGTGCATGATCGTTTTCGCGCGTCCGCTCGGCTCAGGCATTCGCGATTCCGCTGATCAGCCTCTTGCCATCACCGCGGCGAGCCGGCGCTGCGCATCGACGACGCGGACGGGCAGGCCGACCAGTTCGACCTCTGCCCGCGGGTAGGCGGGAAAGGCGACGACCGATACTTCGAGCAACTTCATGTCCTTCACGACGCGCACGCGCTGATGCATAGTCCGAAGTATGGGCGCCCCCCGATCCGCCCTCGTAGGATGGCAAGGTCACCATCCAGGTGAACACCTACCACCGAGACCTGAACCCGGCACGGAGGGAACGATGGCGACGTGGCAACCCGATCCGGACCTGGTCGATGTTGTCGAGGAGTACCTGCGAGAGCACTTCGAAGGGGGTCTCGTCGAGCGGGCCGTCATGGGCCGTACTGTCAAGTTCACTGTTCGACGTCGAGCTCGCCACTATGACTTGGACGTCAGCAAGCGGTTCTTCGATGACATCCCCCATCCGACCGGGATCAAAGCCTGGCTCGACCACTACCAAGTCGCGAACCGAATGGACAAAGGCCGATCCACATCGAACACGGTCATCCAGTGGAGTAACGCTGGTCCCGGCTTCCAGGAGGAAGAGCAGCGCCTCGAGGTGGGCTCGAGGCAATGCCCGATGTGCCGAACTCAGAAGCACACGGTCGTTGTCGCGCAGGGAGATAGAACCGAGGACTGCGAGTGTGGGGGATGCGGTCAGCGTTTCGTTCACCGCTTCCCGTCCTGAGCACCATTCGGCCTTTCTGCGCTCTGCCTGGCCCTCACGTCCCCGCCTCCGCGGCTGTGGGTCGTCCGGGAATTGGTTGCGGATCGCCTGAAGCCGTGCCTCATCTAGCGTGCGCTCCACCATGAACGCCTGCGCCACGATATCGACGCAGGGCCACCGCCTCTCGAGAAATTGCCGGCCCCGAACCTCAGCCTCCTCGAGGCTGAGCGCCTCCTGGGCTGCGAACTCGCGCCTCTTGATACTCTTCGCTGTCCTCCGGCACGGCTGCCCCAGTCGCCAGCGCCTCCGCGCTCTCCCCCACGAGGAGCGAGTCGAGCCGACTTTCCCCGCTTCGGTAGGTCAGCGGTGAGAGCGCCCGCCTTATAAGCGGGAGGGTCCGGGTTCGAGTCCCGGCGTCACCACCAGCCGCCTTGGTACACTTCTTCCGATGGTCACTCCTCCCCTGACGAAGTGGGCCGCGCAGGCGGCGCTCAAGAACCTCGCATGATGTTGTGCGACCGACCCACCGGCCCCTTCCTCGCCGAGCCCCAATCCTCCGGCCCGACTCGACATCGCTGGAGCGGTCCGGATGGCCGGCCGCAGATCCCATGCGGCTACGACGCGCGGGACGTGGACGCGATGCTGTGCCACCTCCTGGCGACCCACGCGATGACGCTCGATCTGGCCCGCCGCACGCTGGCCCAGCGGATCGTGGGCTGGAAGCGCTCAAACTGACCCACTACCGGGTGTTCGGGATAGATGATAGGTCCCGTTGCTCATGCCGATGATCCCCGAGGCCATCAGCGTCCCCCCGATCAGGTTCCTCAGCCACGTCAAGATCGCCGTGGAGCCCTCGTGCAGATACGCCAGTAGCGCCTCCCAGTAGGTTGGCCGCTGATCCGCCATGCTGTCCTCCTCATCCGACAACCTCACCCGCTTCGCCCCCCCTCACGTCCCCGCTCTCGGCGGCAGACTCACGACCTTCCATCCTCTCTGCCTCCTGGGGTAAGGGTTGATGGGCCAAGCCCCGGCGTGTTCGAGCACCCGCGGGGCGTCTTCGTCTACTCCCCGGTTTCCCGCCGGGCCGCGACTTTCGTCCATACCGACTGCTGTGGAAACTTCTTGAGGTCCAGGACCCAGACTTGGCCTGACTCGTCGAGAGCATAGAGGGTCGCAGCCCCCGCGTCCTGGGGAAGCGCCGCGATTTGGATGAATCTATCGACGACCATTTCTGCTCACCTCCCTTGATTTCCACTTACTTCATTCCAGGAGCTCCGTCACCGGCACGCCGAGGGCCTTGGCGAGGCGTTTGAGAACGTCCAGGGATGGATTCTTGCGAGCGCCGAGCTCGATCTGGGTGAGGTACGGCTGAGTAATCCCGGCTTTCCTGGCCAGCACCACCTGCGTCATGCCTCGTTCCTCTCGCAGCGTGCGAATCACTCTACTCAGCCTCTTCGGAGACAATATAGCCTCCAGCTATATTCCCTGTCAAGTCTCTATTGCGTTCGCCCGCGCTGTTCTTTAAACTCCCAGGATTTGGCCACCGCCTTCGTGAAGTCGAGCGCCGACTCACCGCGATCCTGCGATTACGGTCGCGCCCCTGCAGCTACCGCGCGCATGCCTGGTCAGAAACGCGCGTAGATCCGCAGTCCGGCCACCACCGCTGTGTTCACGTCCTTGAGCCGCCCGGAGGAGTCGAGGGTCTTCTGGAGCGCCGCCTTGATAACCTGCAGGTCCAGCGTCGCGGTACTCTTCCGGCCGGGGCGTCGACCGCCAGTCGTCGCGATGGGCGGGCCGTACCCGGCATCGGCAACCACGGGCGCGGCCGGGACGCCCTCGGCCGCGAGCTGCGAGATCTGCTCGAGCGCCAGCTGCCATTTCGGGCGGAACTCAACCGTGTCGGGCACTCCCGCCGTTCGTCGACGGCGGTGGTCGTTGGCCCACGCCTCGGGCAAATACAGCCGATAGGCGACCGGCATACTCGCCTGCTCATGAGCCACCGACAGGCTCACCGCGACCTGACAGTTGTCCTGCTTGCCGAGCACGCCGCAGTACTGTCGAGCGACGCCGACGGAGTGCCGTCCCTTCTTCGGGATCCCCGTATCGTCGACCACCCACGCCGCCACCGGACCGTGTCGTTCCAGGGCCGCTAGCACGGTCTCGCGGGCAACCCGCAGGACAGCGGCGTCGTCCCAGGCGGCGTTCGCGATGAAGTGATGCATCGACTGGTGGCGTGCGCGCACATGGCGGGGATCGACGCGGGCCGCCATCGGTTCGATGCTCTTCCGGTCCCCCGGCAGGCAGAGGCCCGTGACATATGCCCGCAGCGGACCATGCCGATCCTCGTGGCCGAGGGCGGTGGTGAGACGCTCAACATACGCGTGAAACCGCCGGGCGCGGGCGTTCGCGAGGTTGCGCATGCCTCGAGACTGACAGCGTACCGCATGAACGCGGTGTAGCCCGACTCGTCCCAGCTGTTCATGATGCCCCACCACTCGTCGTAGCCTTGATCGGTCGGCAGCCGCCCTTGAGTGTCGCCCAGATGCCACTTGCCGAACAACGCGGTGGCATAGCCGGCGTCGGAGAGCAGTTCGGCGATGGTGTATTCCCACGGCGCCAACCCAGCCTTCCCCTGCCCGGGAAGCGGGACCGTGTAGGTCCCCGAGCGAACCGGATGCCGCCCCGTATGGATAGCCGAGCGCGACGGCGTGCACTGGACCTCTACGTTGTAGTTGTTGAAGCGAATGCCCTCGCCGGCCAGCTTGTCGATGCGCGGCGTGGGTATCGTTCCGCCGTACACCCCGAAATTGCCCCAGCCGACGTTGTCCACCAGAATGAACACCACGTTGGGCTTCCTCTCCTGAGCCAGCGCCGGCCGGGCGACAAATATCATTACGCCGATCAAGGCGCACCCGAGGGCTCGCAGACTGTTGCCCAGTTTCATGGTGTTTCCTCTGGGTGGTAGTGGTGCCTGTGAATCGCTGCTCGATCCGCCGGTGTAGCACGATAGTCGGTCGAACTCCGCGTCTGACTCTGGCGTTGTGCCCTCATTGAGCCGCCGAACAACGATACGGTGGATGAGTCGGTCGACGCGGATCCACGCGGCGGTATAGTCCGGGCCAGCGAGGAGAGCCCTTGGGTTCGTCCGCGCTCGGCCTCGAGGATCTCCATCACGAGGGCTTCGATGGCCCGCCCCTCACGGATGGCCCCTGCTGTCAGCCGTTCGGCCACGTCACGAGGGAGCGGAAGGGTGAGCGTGTAGCTGACCCTCCCTGATGGCGTGGTCGGCCGCCGCGCGACCGCCTTGCGCGCGACCTCCTCTGGCGACTTGCTGCCTTCTTCGTCGGCAACAGCAGCTCGGGCTGGTCGCTGGAGCGTGGAGGCTGGCGCTTGGCCACCGGTCACTCCGCCTCAGCTCTTCGCAGCGTATCGAGCGCCGCAAACCGAACCGCCCGACCGGCGTGGTGGTGTCGTGGCCCCGCCCGATCCACTTCGGGAGGGACTGACCTGCGGGCGGCAGAACTCCGCCCACCAACCGAAGGGCGATTGGCTGAGGCGGACGTTGTAGCCGCGGTCGGTCATCGCGTCGATCACCTCACGCGCGCCTGTCCAGGAGTCCAGCCAGGCACACAGCATGCGGCGCTCCGGGACGTCGTCGCGGAGTGAGGCAGTCGCCAAGGCTGGCAGGAGCCAGCCAGGCGCGTCTCGGTCGGTGGCGGGACTGCTATCGACGCTCGGGACCAACGCTCCGCTCCACAACGGCAGCGTGCTCCTTGATGAGGGCGCGCACCTGAGCCCGAAGTTCGTCGATCTCCCGCTGCTGCCTCTGCAGCTCGTTCAGGAGCATCGCCGGCAGGACGTGGTAGCGCACGCCCGAGGGCTGACCCTCCTTGTTGAGCACCACCAGCTCCGGGTAGATCTCCGCCACCTCCTCGGCGATGAGCCCGTACTGCAAGCGCTGCTCGCGGTCACTTTGCGCCGCCGTGTACCGGAAGCTCACCGGCCGGAGTTTCAGCACTCCCCTTGCGACCATCCGATCAGGTGGACGTCTGACGTCTCGGCTCCCCCACTCACGCATACTCCGCCGGGAGCGAGGCCCCTTGCCCTCCGGGTAGAAGCTCGTGCAGTCGCCTCGCCCGGGCGTGGAGAGCAGAAACGCGCGCCGCAATCTATCCCATCAACTCCGGGGCCCTCGAACCGAAAGTCTCTCCTCAACTCTCCGACTCTTCCCCGATCGTCCGCGTTACATCGTTACGAGGATCGTTACGCCACCCCATTACGGGGAGGCAGATCGTGATCTGGAAGAGCATAGGGCTTATCGACGAAAGCGTAGCCGGGTCGCCATCGCTCTTCTGCAAGTGGCAGGGCGCGCAGCCCCAACCCGCGGGGGTCGTGGTGGAGCCATCGGCGATCACCTCACCGGTAGCCGTTGTCGATACAACCGGGAGGTGAACTCCAGCACGCCGGAAGAACTATTTCCTCGGGAGGGGCTGATGGCCTTCCGAAGCGACCGCGCCTTCAGATGCCCGCCGACGAGAGTCTGGTCGCGACCCACGTTCGTCCCAACGTCTGATTGGTGCGTAAGTGAAGCAACACATGACAGACGACCCGCGCGACCGGAGGAAGCAGCGATGATCAATACCGTAATGCTCTCAAGTCCAGTTCGTCCGGCCTGGCTCCGCGGAAGGCGCATGGCGATGGCCGCAGTCATCGCGCTGGGCGTGGTGACGCCCGCTGTATCGGCTCAGGAGACGCCAGCCCATGTGGCGGTCGGTCGCGCTCCGGCCTTCATCGCGCGGACCGAGTTCAACTCGCTCTGTACAAGCTCGGCATCCTTCGCACCTCTGATCTCCCAGACGTTTCGGCAAGGAGGCCTGCTGCCTAACTCTGTGCTCGTGACACTAGACTGCACTGAGTCGCAAAGGTGTTGACACCCGCGACGGAAAAAGAAGAGGGCCATCTGCCCTATCCTTCCCAGAGTGGAAGTCCCGCCAAGAACTCACCCTGGGGAGGATGGACCGATGACTTTGGACGACAGCATACTGACCCGGCGCCCGCATGTCATGCAGCGCGCGCACGAACTCGGTAACATCAGCGCCGCCTGCCGCGAGGCCGGCATCTCGCGCCCGCTCTTCTACCGCTGGCGTGCTCGCTTCGAGCTCTATGGGCCCGACGGGTTGCACCCGCGGCGGCAAGCCGCCCGGCCGGGCCGCCGGCCCCAAGTGGCCCCGCACGTCGAGCGCCTGGTGTTGGCCGTCGCTCTGGCGTGGCCGACGTGGGGGTGTCGCCGGCT
>JBKPAK010000090.1:0-46015 GCA_046726415.1 Candidatus Methylomirabilota bacterium | reverse complement strand
GATCCGGCGTTTCATGGCAACGACGGGGCTAGCACGGCTCTCGCCGGGGTGGAGCGATGGGCAGCCTGGGCACTGTGGTCATTTCTTCCGAGAGGCTCGAGCCGTGCGTACGAGCGATGGACATGCCGGGCTCCGTTCGTCTCACCGATCTCACTTCAAGGGTCAGGGTATCACGGTCTCGAGGCGTGTCGGAGTAATCTCCGTCGAGGGTCCTTCGATGATCTAGCGGGTGGTGTCCAGCAGGGAACCGAGCTGCTCGGCGCTGATGCGGCGGAACGTTCGGCGGGGTCGCGTGCGGTCGAGCACCGCCACCTCCAGGTCCTTCTCGCTGAGCGACTTGTTCTGGGTCACGGTGAGGGCGCGCACGCCGAGTTGAAGGGCCTCGGCCAACAGGAGGTTCTCGCGGTAGTTGTCGCGTAGGAAGCGCCGAATGTCGTCAGCCTGACCCCCCATGGCCGCGAAATTGCGCTCATCCTCGATCGTCCCGTCGTAGAGGATGTGATACATCTCGCTGCGCGTCCCATTTCCGTGGGCCACTTCGGCCACCAAGACCTCCACCTCGAACGGTTTGATGTCCTGGGTGAAGATATTGCCGAGGGCTTGCGAGTAGGCGTTGGCCAGGGCTTTGGCGGTGACGTCGCCCCGGCTGTAGGAGTATCCCTTGACGTCGGCGTGGCGGATCCCCGCAATGCGAAGGTTTTCGAACTCGTTGTACTTGCCCACGCCGGCGAAGGCGATGCGGTCGTAGATCTCGGAGATCTTGTGGAGCAACGTCGAGGGGTTCTCGGCCACGAGGAGGATGCCGTCCTGATGCTCGAGCACGACGATGGAGCGGCCCCGGGAGATGCCCTTGCGGGCATACTCCGCCTTGTCCTTCATCATCTGCTCGGGGCTCACGTAGTACGGCAGCGGCATGCCTCAGGCCTCCTCGTGCTTACGCCGATCAGCCAAGATGACGTCGTAGATGCGGCGAATATCCTCCTCCGACACTTCGGTAAATCCCTCGCGGGTGATCGTCTTCACGGTCGGGAAGATGCCCCGTACGAGGTCGGGACCGCCCGTGCCCACGTCCTCGTCCGCCGCGTCCCAAAGGGCCTCGAGGGCGACCCGCAATCCCTCCTCGCGAGAGAGGTCGCGGCGCCAGAGCTTCTTGAGCGAGTCGCGGGCGTCCTTTGATCCGGAGCCCTGCGCGTCGTAGTTGGTCTCCTCGTAGCGTCCGCCGGTCACGTCGTACTTGAACAGCCGCCCGACCGCCGCCTTTTCGTCGAACCCGGCGAAGATGGGGACCACCACCAGTCCCTGCAGGGCGGCCGGCAGGTTCAACCGCACCATCTGGCCCAGGCGATTGGCCTTGCCCTCCAAGGAGAGGTTTTCCCCCTCCACCTTCTCGTAGTGCTCGAGCTCGGTCTGGAAGAGCTTGGCCATCTCCATGGCCGGTCCGGCGGCGCCGGCGATTCCCACCCCGGACAGCTCGTCGGACTTGAAGATCTTCTCCATGCGCCGACTCGCTACCTGGAACCCCGCGGTGGCTTGGCGATCGCCAGCCATGATGACGCCTTCGCGGTAGCGAAGGGCGATCACGGTGGTGCCGTGCGGCACCTCGGACGCAGCCCCGGCGGTGAGGGGCATGGATTCCGGCAGGAGCTGGGGGGCGTCGCGGCGCAGCACGTCGAGGAAGCTTGACGTGGCGTAGTCGTGAAACACGCCGAGCCAGCGGTCATTTCCCCCGCGATCGTTCATAGCCACTCAGGGAGTGGTCTTGGAGGAGATGTTCTTGAGGAGCGCGCTCGCGGTGGGCGACTCGGTGAGGAGCTGACGGACGTGCGCCTCCGTGCCCCGCAGGGGTTCCAGCATGAAAATCTTCTTCAGCGGCCCTTCCTTGAGATCGAAGATTACCGAGTCCCAGCTCGCCGAGACGATCTCGTCCGCGTAGCGCTGCAAACACATGCCGCGAAAGTAGGCGCGCGTATCCTTGGGTGGATCGTAGATGGCCTTGGAGATCTCGTCATCGGTGACCATTCGTTCCACCGCCTCCGCTTCCTCCAGCTTGTAGTAGAGCCCCCGGCCGGGACGGATGTCGTGGTACTGGAGGTCGATCATCTGCGCACGGGAGTCGTTCCACTCCAAGTCGTGCTTGGCCGTGTAGTTGTCGATGAGCTGGTACTTGATGACCCAGTCCAGCTCACGCCCGAGCTGCATAGGATCTTCGGCCAGGTGGTCGAGCACGCGCTCCCAGCGGGCGAGAACATCCTGCACCCAAGCCTCGTGCTCGCGGCTCCGGTAGTACTGGTGGGCCAGGGCCAGAAACTCCCGTTGGAGATCGATGGGGCTGATGGTGCGGCCGTCCTTCAGACGAACGGGTTCGCGGCACGTGAGATCGCGGGAGACCGCGCGATAGGTGGCTACCGGATTGTCCAGCGAAAAGTCCGCATCGATGGCGTCGTCCTCGACCAGGCTGAGCACGATGGCCATGGTGCCCGTCTTCAAGTAGTTGGTCACCTCGCTCATGTTGGCATCGCCCACGATGACATGCAGCCGCCGGTACTTCTCGGGGTCGGCATGAGGCTCGTCGCGAGTGTTGATGATGGGGCGGGAGTGCATGGTTTCCAGTCCCACCTCCGTTTCCAGGAAATCGGCCCGCTGCGAGATCTGATAGTCGCAGGGCTCCGTCCCGTTCTCCGCTCCCACCTTGCCCGAACCGGTGAAGATCTGCCGCGTTGCAAAGAACGGCATCATGTGCTGCACGATGCGGGCGAAGGGCACGCGGCGGTCCATCAGGTAGTTCTCGTGGGTGCCGTACGAGTTGCCCTTCCCGTCGGTGTTGTTCTTGTGGATCAGGATGCGCTGTTCCGGCGGGGAGACGGCTTCCGCCCGTTGTCGGGCCAGGTTGAGAATGCGTTCACCCGCTCGATCCCAGATGACGAGGTCCCGAGGGTTCGTCGTCTCGGGACTCGAGTACTCGGGATGCGCGTGATCCACGTAGAAGCGCGCGCCGTTGGAGAGGATGAGGTTGATGAGCCGCGATTCCTCCTTCGACGGCCCCTCCTTCTCCTCCATGTATTCGAACCCCCGCGCATCGCGCAGGGGGCTCTCGGCCTCGTAGTCCCAGCGGATCCGCGACGAGCGATACGTCTCGTAGGAGTTGATCAGGAGCAGAGAGGACAGGATCGGATTGAAGTCAGGCTGATTCCTGACGATGATGCCGTACTCGGTCTCGATGCCCATGACTTTCGGGATGGCCATGCGCCCCTCATCACTGTCTGCAGAAAGGAACCCCCCGGGACGTCGCTCCGCGCGCGAGCCGGGGGGCTCAGGGGGGACGCGGCGTCCCCCCCAATTAATTAGAGATACTGGCCGGTGTTGACGACGCGCTCCACGCTGCGCTGCTTTTCCTTGGCTTCGCCCATCAGGGGCTTGACGTAGACGATCCGCTCGCCCTTCTTGCCGGCGATCTTGGCCCAGTCGTCGGGGTTGGTGGTGTTGGGCAGGTCCTCGTTCTCCTTGAATTCCTCGCGCACGGCGGTCAGCAGATCGTCCAGCCGGATCCCTTTCTCGCCCGCCCCGATGTACCGCTTCAGGGCCAGCTTCTTGGCCCGCCGCACCACCGACTCGATCATCGCCCCCGAGGAGAAGTCCTTGAAGTACAGCACCTCCTTGTCCCCGTTGGCATACGTCACCTCCAGGAACCGGTTCTCCTCGGACAGCGCGTACATCGCCTCCACCGTGCCACTGATCATCGCCGTGATGGCCGCGGCCGCGGCCCCCCCGTGCTGCCGCGTCTCCGTGGCGGCAATGGGGATGGCCGGCGTCAGGTACTTCAGGAAGATGTCGGTGGCCGCGCCTTTGTCCGGCCGCTCGATCTTGATCTTCACGTCCAGCCGTCCCGGCCGCAGAATGGCCGGGTCGATCAGGTCCTGCCGGTTCGAGGCCCCGATCACGATGACGTTCTTCAGCCCCTCCACCCCGTCGATCTCCGCCAACAGCTGCGGCACGATGGTCGTCTCCACATCCGAGGAGATCCCCGTCCCCCGCGTCCGGAACAGCGCGTCCATCTCGTCGAAGAACACCACCACCGGCACGTCGTCGGCCGCCTTTTCCTTGGCCTTGGTGAAGATCTCGCGAATCTTCCGCTCGGTCTCCCCCACGTACTTGTTCAGCAGCTCCGGCCCCTTGATGTTCAGGAAGTACCCCTTGATCTTCTCCCCGCGCTTTTCCGAGATTTTCTCGGCCAGATTGTTGGCCACCGCCTTGGCAATCATCGTCTTGCCGCAGCCCGGCGGCCCATACAACAGCACCCCCTTGGGCGGCGTCAGCTGGTGCTCCTTGTAGTAGTCGGCGTACAGATACGGCAGCTCCACCGCATCCTTGATCGACTCGATCTGGGTGCTCAACCCGCCGATGTCGTCGTAGCTGATGTCCGGCACTTCCTCCAGCGACAGATCCTCCACTTCGCTCTTGGGCAGCCGCTCCAGCAAGTAGCCCGACTTGGCGTCCATCAGGATGTGGTCGCCCACCTTCAGGCGCAGGGTCCGCAGCGGGTCGGCGATGATCCCCACCCGGTCCTCATCCGCCCGCAGGGTCACTACCGCGCGCTCCTCGTCCAGCTGCTCCTTCAAGATCACGACCTCGCCCTGGATCTCGTAGCCGGCCGCCTCCACGACATTCAGCCCCTCGTTCAGGATCAGCTCCTGCCCGGGCTTCAACGCCTCCACCTTGATCGCGGGGTGCAGGTTCACCTTCACCTTGCGCCCCTGGGCCAGAATATTCACCGTCCCGTCCTCGTTGACCGACAAATACACCCCGTACGTCGACGGCGGCGCGCACAGCTTGTCCACCTCTTCCTTCAGGGAGGTGATCTGCTCCCGCGCCTCGTAGAGGGCGTTGACGAGCTTCTCGTTCTGATTGAACGCCTGCACGAGCTGGCGATTGGCCTCGCGCAGCTTGTTCTCGATGATCATGAACTCCTTGGGGGAGTCCTCGATCTTCTTCCGGAGGTGGACCGTCTCTGCCTCTAGCGAGCGCACGTAAGCCTGGAGGTCCTGGACCTGGATCTCGTACTCGGTCAGCCGGCGGCGTGTGCTAGCGTCCGACATTGATGCGGGCAGGAACTTGGAGAGCCCCTCGCGACCCGGGCTACCCTTCTTCTCGAACTCCTTCATAGCCCATCCTCTCTCGTGACTCCCTCGTGGGCCGTCGTCCACTTTGCATGCCTCCTACCGCTGCTCGAAGTATAGGCGGCTGAAAAAAAGAAAGTCAAGGTTGTCAGGCCACGATCTGCTTGAATTGCTGATGATTTTTCCCCGTCGGGCATCTCCGAGCCCCTCTCATCTCCCGCGATGCGCCACGGACGGCACACTCTCGCTGCGTTTGCCCTCTCGACACGAAACGAGCAAATTCCATTCCGCGCGCTCTGTGGCGCCGGTGTGAACGGAAACGAGTAGCGTGCACCGTGGGTTCCACGTATAACTGAGCCGATGCTGCAGGGCCGCTGGGGTGCGATCGTAGGTCTACTTCTGCTCATTTCTGCCGCATTTCTGACCGAGTCTGCCGCCCAGACGCGCCGTGAGCTTCGCGTGGGTATCCCAGGTCTCCCGACCGAACTCGATCCCGCGACCGGTCTCTCGGGCGCGGTCCCCCTCGTGGCTCGCCAGGTGTTCGAGACGTTGGTGGCCTACGCGCCAACCTCGACCGATATCGACCCCGCCCTTGCGGTTCGCTGGAGCGTGTCCCGTGACGGCCTCACGTGGTCGTTCACCATCCGCGAAGGCGTTCGTTTTCACGACGGCACGCCGCTGACGGCGGCAGAGGTCGCCGAGAGTTTTGCCCGACAGCTTCGCGCCGAAGGCGGGGGGGCGCCATCCCGACCCGTGTGGGCCGCCCTCTTGCGCGGCGTCCCTGGGGTCATCAAAGAGGTGAGAGCGGCCGACGCCCGAACCGTTCAGTTCCTGCTGGTTCAGCCGTATGCCGTGCTGCTGACCGTGCTCGCCCATCCGGGCTTCGGCGTCGTGAGAGTGGGGGCCGGGGCGGATGGCGCTTCGCGTCTCATTGGCACCGGACCCTATCGCATCGCGGAGACTACTCCGGGGCGTGTCGTGCTCGAGGCGCAGGCTGGTCACTGGGCGGTCGCGCCCCGCGCCGAACGCATCGTAATCCTCGACGTCGGGAGCGACGACCGCGCCGAGGCCGACCTCGACGCCCAAGCCCTGGATGTGTGGTTTCCGAACGACCCGCCCCGCCGGAGCGAGGGGGCGCTGTCGATTCCGGGGATCCGCGTGGGCTACCTCGCCTTCCAGACCGAGCGCGATCCGTTCGCCCGGAAGAAGATCCGGCAGGCGGTGGCGACTGGCATCGACCCAGCCGCCCTGGGCGCGGCCCTAGCGCGGAATGCCATTCCCCTGCAGTCCTTCCTGCCTTCCGGTGTATGGGCTCGCCGGGAGGGGTCTCCCATCCTGGCCGGGCATCGGCAAGCGGCCAAGAAGCTCCTCGTCGACGGTGGCTGGCCCCGAGGTCACAAGGCCACCCTGAGCATTCCGCCTAGCGAGGTTCTCGATCTCCGGCGGGTCGCTGACACCGTAGTGGCCTCGCTCAGTGCTGTCGACATTCCCGTCCAAGTTCGGACTGAGCTTCCGGACGGACCTCGCTCGCGGGTGCCGGGTGGCGACAGCGAGATGGTGCTGGCGGAGGCGGTCGTGCTGGGCGGTGACCCCCATTTTCTCCTCTATCCGCTGTCTACGAGCGAGGGGCGACAGCGGATGCCCCGTCCCGAAACGTACTCGTTGTCGCGTCAGGCCACGCTCGACGACGTGCTGGTCCGCGCCAGCCAGCTGTCCTTTCGCCCCGAGCGCCAGCGCCTCTATCAGCGCGCCCAAGCGATGCTCGCCGAGGAACTCCTTTGGGTGCCTGTCTACGTGCGCCTGCAGTGGGCGGTCGTCCGTCCCGACGTGAGAGGACTGCGGCTCCATCCGAGCGGGTTTCATCGCCTCGACTCGGTGTCGGCCGACGGTGCCGCCGGAGGTGCCCGGTAGAGCGGTCGCACGATGGTCAGCGAGATTCGCGCCGAGAGTAGTCTCCTGCGGCCGGTCGTCCTCGTCGTGGACGACGATCCTGGCCTGCGCGAATCCTTCCGGCTGATCCTCGAGGATGACCACGAGGTCCTCGACGCGCCCAGCGGTCCCGAAGCCCTGGAGGCCCTCCGGCGCGCCCGGATCGACCTGGTCCTCCTCGACATCAAGCTCCCGGGCATGGATGGCATCCAGGTTCTCGAACAGATCAAGGCCGTCGACGAGCAGGTCGAGGTCGTCCTCGTCACCGCGGTCAAAACGGTGCGCACGGCAGTGGCGGCCATGAAACTCGGGGCTCTCGACTATCTCACCAAGCCCTTCGACGAGGATGAGCTCCTGGCCGTCGTCCGTCGCGCGCTGGAGCGGAAGTCCCTCCAGCGCGAAGTGGCGTTCCTCCGGTCGGAGCTGGCGCGCCAGCACGACTTCGATGCCCTGGTGGGCCAGCACCCGGAGATGCAGAAGCTCTATCGGCTGATCGGTCAGATGGGGCGCACCACCGCCACCGTCCTCCTCGTGGGCGAGAGCGGGACCGGCAAGGAAGTGGTGGCGAGGGCCATTCACCGCCAGGGGCCCCGACGCGATCGCCCGTTTGTGGCCATCAACCCAGCGGCCATGCCGGAAACGCTCTTGGAGTCCGAACTGTTCGGTCACGAGAAGGGGGCCTTCACCGGTGCCCATCAGCGCAAGACGGGCAAGTTCGAGATGGCGGAAGGGGGCACGCTGTTCCTCGACGAAATCGGCACGTTGAAGGCGGAGCTTCAAGTGAAGCTGCTGCGCGTGCTCCAGGAGCGAGAGATCGAGCGGGTGGGGGGCTCTCGGCCCATCCGCACCGACGTGCGGATTCTGGCGGCCACCAACAGCGACTTGCGGCGCGCCGTGGCCAGCGGCAGCTTCCGCGAGGATCTCTACTATCGGCTCAACGTCGTGCGCATCGTGGTGCCGCCCCTCCGCGAGCGCCGCGAAGACATCCCCCTTCTCGTCGAGCACTTCATCCGCCGCTACAACAACGCGTTCAACAAAAGGATCGAAGGGATGTCCGCCGAGGCCCTGGCCGTGCTCCATAGGTACTCCTGGCCCGGTAACGTCCGAGAGCTTCAGAACATCGTCGAGCGTTCGGTGGCGCTGGTCGATGGTGGGGTCATCGGCGCCCACGACTTGCCCGTCGACCTCTTCCTGCCCGATTTGCGTGACGCGGTGCATCACGCGGAAATGCTTCCCCTTCGCGAGGCCACCGAAGAGTTCGAGCGGCAGATCGTCAGCCGTGTGCTGGACCGCGTTCGATGGAATCAGAGCGAAGCCGCGCGTATCCTCGGCCTCCATCGCAACGTCCTCAAGGCCAAGCTCGCCCGCTGGGGCCTTCTCACCGCCGGCCGAGACGACACGAGCCGCGGGGACGTATGAAGCAGTGCACGGTGCACGGATTCGCGGCAGCGCGCGAAACCCTCCGTGCGATCGGGCCTTTCCACACCATTCGACCCGCAACCTGAGCCCGGCTGCCCCTGCGCGGGCGCGAGAGGTCACGTGATGAACTCTCGGGTCTCTGAAAATCCAACACTTTTCGCGGTAGGCGATGGCAGGGCTATTGCCGAACTGGGCCACCAGCTCAGATGCGTCTCCCGCCGTGGGAAGGCGCTGATCCCCCAACAACAGAGAGGAGACAGCTATGACGAAGCTCTGGGCGGTGCTTCTCGTCCTCGCGTCCTTCGTGCTCGTCGCTCCCGTGGTCGAATCCGGAAGCTTCAGTTCACTGAATCTCTTCGCTGCCGTGGGCAACGCCGATGCAGGCGGAGGCGGAGAGTAGGTTCATCGGCGCTACGAGGTCGCACGCCCTTCCTCGCGCCTACGCTCCTTCTACTGTCCCTGCTCCTTGTCCCTGTTGCGGTGTGGGGGCAGGGCGCAGAGACAGTCAAGGAGGACGGAGCGAGCCGAGGAGGCGTCTATCGCCGACCGCTTGGAAACGAGCCAGCCACGCTGGATCCGGCCCGAATCAGCGATGTCTACAGCCGATCGGTGAGCCAACAGATCTTCGACGGCCTGGTCCAGTTCGATCAGAACCTCATGATCTCACCGGCGCTGGCCACGTACTGGAAGGCGTCCCGGGATGGCCTCACTTGGACGTTCACCCTACGCCGAGGCGTGGCGTTTCACCACGGGCGTGAGATGACTGCCGACGACGTGGCGTATTCGCTCACCCGGCTGCTCGATCCACGGGTCAAGTCGGAGGCCGCCGACCTCTTCAGTGGTGTCAAGGGGGGGCGCGCGTTCCGCGAGGGAAAGGCGGCCTCTGTGCCGGGAATCACGGTCCTCGACCGCTACACGGTGCAGGTAGCGCTGACCGAGGCCTTGACACCGTTTGTCTCTCTCCTCGCCGTCGGCCAAGCGAAGATCGTTCCTCGCGACCTCGTGGAGCGGCAGGGGGAAAAGTTCGGGAACCATCCGGTCGGAACGGGCCCCTTCAGGTTCGTTCGTTGGGACCGTGGCCGAGAGCTCGTTCTGGCAACCAATCCCGAGTACTTTGCCGGACCACCTCGCTTGTCGGAAGTGCGCTATCGCATCTTCCCGGGCGAGCCGATCGATGTCATCTACCGGGAGTTCGAGGCCGGACATCTCGAGGACAGCCCGGTGCCGTCGGAAACGCGCCCTCGAGCGGGAGCGTATCAACACGTAAAGCGGCCTATGTTCAGCGTGCGGTTCTATGGCTTCAATACGCGGATGAAGCCCCTAGATGACCGCCGTTGCCGGGAGGCCATTGCGGCCGCGATCGATCGCGACAGCATCCGCGATGTCATTTTCATGAGGCGGTATCATCCCGCCCGTGGAATTCTTCCACCGGGGACACCGGGCTTCAACCCTCAGGTGCGCGACCTACCGTACGCACCGGACCGGGCGCGGGCCCTGCTGCGCGAGGCCGGGTACGGAGAGGGCAGAAGGTTCCCGCCACTGACCCTGTGGTCGAGCGTCAGAAGCGAACGGCTGAGTCGCGAGCATCAGGCCATCAAGGCGGCCCTCGCCGCTATCGGCGTGCCGCTCGAGGTTCGCTACGAGACGGACTGGCCCACGTTCGCGCGCCTGCTGGCCGAAGGCAAGCTTCCCTTCTTCCTGCAGGCGTGGTTCGCCGACGTGCCTGACCCCGATAACTTCCTCACCAAGCTGTTTTTCTCGAAGAGCCCTCGCAACGTCACCGGTTATGCCAACGCGCAGGTGGACGATCTGCTGAGCCGTGCGCGCCAGGAGGATGACCTTCCGCGCCGAATGGAGCTGTACCGCCGCGCCGAACAGATCATCATCGACGACGTGCCGATCATTCCCATGTGGCACTACACCTACGAACGCCTCTTCCAGCCCTACGTGCGGAGCATCGAGGTGAACGGCCTGGGCGATCCGTACATCCCGCTGCGCAAGATCTGGCTGGAGGGCCCGCGATGACCTCCCTCCGCGCGAAGTTCCTGTGGGGCTCGATTCTGGTGATCGTCTTCGTCATGTCCGCGGTATTCGCAGTGGTCGAGCACCGACAGAGTGCGGCAATCGTCGACCAGGTAAAGACCCGGGGGCGGGTGCTCTCTCGGAACCTGGCCGCCATGGCATCGGGCAACCTTCTCCTCTACAACTTCACCGGGCTCGAGCAAAATGCCGCCCACATCGCGCGGGAAGTGGACGTGGTCTATGCCCTGGTGCTGGACGGCGAGGGGCGTGTCGCCGCGCACAGTCGCTATCCGGAGACCGTGGGCCGCTCCCTCGGCACGGAGGTAGATCACCGGGCTGTGCAGGCTCCGGAACCGCTCGTGCAGGACACGCGCGACCCTGCCAATCGCGAGGGCCTCTATGACTTCACGGTTCCCGTGATCGTGGACAACCGCCGCTGGGGCACCGCGCGCGTCGGGCTCTCCAAGCGACGCATGGAGCGCGAGATCCTCAGGACGCGCCTCGAGCTTGGGGCGCTCACTGCGGTGACCATCGTGTTGGGCGGACTGGCCGCGGCCCTCGTGGCCAGGCGCATCGCGCGGCCCGTCCAGCGGCTCGCCGATGGGGTGGCCGCGATCTCGCGCGGTGAGCTCAGCCACCGCATCGAGCCGACGACTCTCGACGAGATCGGGCGTCTCGCCGTGGCGTTCAACCATATGGCGGCTCAGCTGGCCCAGCAGCGCAGAGCCCTGGAGGTCGCGCACGCCGAGCTGCGTCAGCGTTTCGAGGAGCTGGCTGACCTCAAGAGCTACACCGACAACATCCTGGCCAGTGTGAAGACGGGGATCGTGACCGTCGACCTGGAGGGCCGCGTCGTCACCCTGAACCCCGCGGCGGAGCTCCTGACCGGCTTCTTCGCGGGAGAGACGGCGGGCCGCTACTGCACCGAGGTATTCCGGGATAGTCCGATCATTGGCGACATCCTCATGGAGACCCTGGCCAGCCGTTCCGACGCGCCCGGAGTTCCCTTGGCCCTCGTTCGGCGGAACGGGGCCTCAGTGCCTATCGAGTTCAGCGTGGCTCCCCTCAAGGGTGGTGATGGCAAGGATCTCGGCGTGGTGGGAGTCCTGCGCGATCTCACGGTCGTCCGCGAGCTCCAGCGGCAGCTCGAGCGCTCCGACCGGCTCGCCGCGGTCGGCACCTTGGCCGCCGGTTTGGCTCACGAGATCAAAAACCCGCTGACGTCGCTGCTCACCTTCACGCGGCACCTGACGCGGCGTTTCGACGACGCGGGCTTTCGCGAGAAGTTCCAGAGCATCGTGCCTCGCGAGTTGGAGCGCATCAACGGGATCGTGGAACGCCTACTCGAGCTCTCTCGCCCGGGACGTCTCACCCCGGGCGCGATCCTCGTGCCGGCCCTGCTCGACCGGGCGGTGGAGTTGTACGGCCACCGCATCGACGCCCAGAGAGTCCGGGTGATCCGGGAGTATGCCGCGACCATCTTGCCGATTGAGGCCGACGAGGAACTGCTGTATCGGGCCTTCGTCAATCTCGTGGCCAATGCGCTCGACGCCATGGAAGGCGGGGGCTGGCTCACCCTGCGCGTGGGCTGGAGCGATGAGCGGGAACCGGACCTCGGAACTCGGCGTGGACGCACTGGCCCCCGTCTGCGCGTGGAGATCGTCGACACCGGCTCCGGCATGCCGGCCGGCGCCATGGACCGCATCTTCACTCCGTTCTTCACCACCAAGGAAAACGGAACCGGGCTCGGACTAGCGCTGACCCACAAAATCATCGAGGACCACGGGGGGTCCATCATGGTGAGCAGCACCCTCGGCGCGGGTACCACCTTTCGGATTCTGCTCCCTCTCGTTCCCACCCCGCCCGCTCCCTCACGCGAGGTGCTATGAACGATATCGAGACCCGTCCGGACATCGAGCCGCAGGATCCTCGCCTGACCGCGCGGCCCGAACCAGCGTCCACCATTCTGGTGATGCACGACGATCTCCGCGTTCACGCGCTGCTCGCCGATCTGGTCGAGGATTCCCGCGGCCGGGTGGTCGAGGTGGCCGATGTCGGCACGGGAGTCGTGCTCGCTCAGACGCTCCGCCCCGATTGCCTCCTCCTCGACGCCGGCCTCCCTGGGCTTCACCGAGATGTGCTCCTGGACCGACTGCGCAGGGATCCCCGTACCCGGCACGTTCCCGTGATCGTGCTGAGCGGGGAAGAGGCAAGCATGGAGAGCATGGAGCGCACGCTTGGCGAAGGCGCGGTCGATTACATCTGCCGCCCGGTATCATCCGCGTTGGTTGCCGCCCGTGTCTGGGGGGCGATCCGCCGAGCTCACTTGCTGCGCGACCTGGGTGACGTCCGCGTGGACTTTCTGGCGATGCTCGTGCATGACCTGCGCACGCCGCTCACCGTCGTGCAGGGATATCTGGATCTGATCGAGGACGGGCCGAGGGGAGGCCGCGAGGCCCAGGCCCGTTACCTGCGGAACATGCAGGCCTGCTGTACCCAGATGGCCGGCCTTCTCTCGGAGATCCTCGACCTGTACAAGATCGACGCCGGCCGGTTTGTCGGCGAGCCCCGACCAGTGGACCTTGCTGCCTTCGTGGCCAGTGTGGCCGGGCGATTCGCCGCCGCCGCCAGCCGTCGGGGCATCACGCTCGAGGTCTCGGGCACCGAGCGGCCCCTGCGGGTTCTCGGCGACGCTGGACGTCTCGATCAAGTGCTCATGAACCTCCTGGGCAACGCGCTGAAGTTCACCCCGAAGGGCGGCACGGTGGCCGTGAGAGTGTGCTCCGTCGAGGGCGAGATCGAAGTGTCTGTCACCGATTCTGGCCCGGGGATCCCATCCGAAGAAATCCCGCTGCTTTTCGAGCGCTTCGGCCAGGCCGAGGAAGGGCGGCGTTCGAGAGCGTCCGGCACCGGACTGGGTCTGCTGATCTGCCGACGGGTCATCGAGGCGCACGGCGGGCGCATCTGGGTCGAGAGCGGATTCGGACGGGGCGCTCGTTTTGCCTTTCGGCTCGTTCAAGTCGCGGAAACCGTCGGCAACGAGGGGCACTGGGCCGAGGTTTAGGAGCACGTACCCGGGGCCAGAAAGGCCTCCCACCCCACGGCTCGGAGAACCCAGGGGAAGCGAGGTTCTCCCCATGCCGCGCCAGGTTTGACCCGATCGGGCCTCCCCCGTCGGACGCTGAGAGCCTCCTCGGTGATAGCGGTTTTCCGCGGTTGTTCCCGGCCGCATCGTTGCGCGGGCTGGGGGCCCGTGATAGAAGATCCGTACCGCCTCGCCCGGGGGTGCGCGTCCCGCAGACACGGATGCCGTCAATCTCCGATACGACCGTCGAGATGATCCAGTGGGTGTTTCCCGAGCACGCGGGGGCGCCAGGACAGATCCACGGGGGCCGCATGATGCAATGGATCGCTCAAGCGGGCACCTTGGCCGCCTCGCGCGTGGCGCGCGGCACGGTCGTCCTGGGCGCCATGGATGACATCGATTTCCTCGAACCCGTCAAGGTCGCCGAGATCGCCATCCTGCGCGCGCAGGTCGAGTACGTGGGCACGACCTCGCTGGAGGTGGGAGTGCGGGTGTGGTCGGAGAACGTGACCACAGGCACTCGAACAGTCACCCTCAACTCGCACCTCGTCTTCGTGAGCGTTGACGAGGACGCGCACCCGCGTGCCGTGCCCGAGCCGATTGCGCCCCGCGACGCGGCCGAAGCCGCGCGGGTGGAGGCAGCGCAAGCCCGGCGCGCCCAGCGACTCACTCGTCTGCGCGGGAGGACGGTGGGGAAGCGCGAGGAGGTCTCGACTGACGAGGAAAACGGGCCGTGGCACTTCGAGACGGTGCGCTCGGTGCTTCCGGAGGACGCGCTCTTCGGCAACATGATGTTTGCCGGCAAGATGCTGATGGATATCGACGAGGCGGGCGGCATCCTGTCGATGCGATACTGCCGTGGATTCGTGATGACGGCGTGTCTGGACGCCCTGGACTTCTATTCGCCGGTCTGGAGTCACGAGGTCGTCACGTTCAAGGCTAGCCTGAATTACGTGGGGACGTCGTCGCTGGAGATCGGGGTCAGGGTCTTCGCAGAGAAACCGTGGACGGGCGAGGTGCGACACACCTGTACGGCCTTTCTCACCTTTGTCCACCTCGGCCCTGACCTGCGCCCGCGACCGTGCCCTCCCTTTACGCCGGAGACCCCGGGCCAGCGGAGGCGCTGGGATGCGGCCGTGGCCCGGCGCGCGATGCGGCTCTCACGGGTGAAGCGGCTGCGGGCCGCCATTCAGAACGAGAGGGGATAGAGCGATGTCTGGGCATTCCCGATGGTCACAGATCAAGCGAAAGAAGGGCAAGGCGGACGTCGAGCGCGGGAAGCTCTTCTCGAAAATCCTGCGCGAGATCACCGTGGCGGCCCGCAATGGCGGCGGCGATTCCAAGGTCAACATGCGCCTCAAGTCCGCCGTGGAGGCTGCGCGGGACGCCAACATGCCGCAGGACAACATTAAGCGCGCCATCCAGAAGGGTACCGGTGAGCTCCCCGGGGAGTCGTACGAGGAGATCACGTACGAGGGCTACGCGCCAGGGGGTGTGGCCGTGATGGTGCAGGTCGTGACCGACAATCGCAACCGCACGGGGCCCGAGGTGCGGCGCGCCTTCGAGAAGCACGGCGGCAACATGGGAGGCGCCGGGGCCGTGGCCTGGATGTTCGAGCGCAAGGGCGTGATCCAGGTCGACGGAACCAAGATTGGCGAGGATGACCTGCTCGCGGTCGCCCTCGACGCCGGCGCCACCGACGTGAAGCAGGTCGAAAAAGCTTTCGAAGTCACCACCGCTCCTGGTGAAATAGACCCCGTACGCGGTGCGCTCGAGGCCAAGGGGGTCCCCGTGCTTCGGGCGGAGGTATCGTTCGTCCCCCAGTCGACGGTTCGCGTAGAGGGCAAGGAGGCGCCGGCCGTGCTGCGTCTCATCGAGGCGCTGGAAGAGCTGGACGACGTGCAGAACGTGTACTCCAACTTTGATATTCCGGACGACGTCATCGAGGCCATCTCGGCGGCCTGAGCATCTTCGCACAGGGGCATTCCCTGCGCGCGCGGTGCAGCGCGTCCTTGGCATCGATCCCGGCCTCGTGGATACCGGCTACGCCGTGCTCGCCCGCGGCGCGCGCGGCATCGAGCTGGTGACCACCGGCGTCATCAACGCCCCCTCGGACCTGCCGTTGGAGACCCGCCTGGGCCGCGTGTACGACGGGACGGTCGAGGTCCTCGAGGCCTTCGCGCCAGATGTGGTGGCGCTGGAGGACCTCTACACCGAGTACAAGTTCCCGCGCACGGCCATCCTCATGGCGCATGCGCGCGGCGTCATTTGTCTGGCCGGGCGCCAGTGCCAGGTCGCCATCGTGACTCTCCCGCCGGCCACCGTGAAGCGCGCCATCGCGGCGAACGGGGCCGCCTCCAAGCAGCAGATCCAGGCGTCGGTCCAGCGCTTGCTCCAGCTCGACCGCCCGCCGCGCTCGTCGCACGTCGCCGATGCGCTGGCCCTCGCCCTCACCGGCCTGTCGCGGGCAGGAGGTCTTCCATGATCGCCACGCTGTCCGGGCGCCTCCGCCACAAGCTCGAGGATCGGATCGTGCTCGAGGTGGGCGGCGTCGGCTACGAGGTGTTTCTGCCTCCGACCGTGATGCAGCGGATCGAGCGGGAGGAGGCGGGACCGAGAGGGGACCAGTTGGAGCTGGTCATCTATTACCACGCCACGCGCGACCAGCCACGCCCCGTGCTCATAGGGTTCACCGCCGATCTCGACAAGGAGTTTTTCGAGAAGCTGATCACGGTGAAGGACATCGGTCCCATGGTCGCGGCGCGCGCCTTGGCCGTCTCGGTGGGCGAGGTGGCGTCCGCCATCGCCCGCCAGGACGAGAAGTTCCTGCGAGCCTTGCCCGGCATCGGCCCTCAGAAGGCCAAGAATATCGTCGCTCAGCTCCAGGGCAAGGTGGCCAAATTTGCGCTCACTCGCGACGAGACGGCTACCGCGGCACCCGTCGCGACGGCGGCCCCAGCCGACACCGAGGCCCTGCGGGAGCTGGTGTGGGAGGTGCTCGTCAAGCAGCTTGGTCACCGCCCGAGCGAGGCATCGCAGCTCATCAGCGATGCCCTCACGCGGCGACCCGAGGTGGCCACACCCGAAGAGTTGTTCGAGGAGATCTATCGCGCCTGGCCGGCCACGTCGAAGGCCACGGCATGAGCGCGACGCCGGCCCGGGACGCGATGCTGAGCCGGGCGGCCGCGCCGGAGGAAGCCCCGTTCGAGCGCCAACTGCGACCGCGCTCCTTTGCCGAGTATATCGGCCAGGAGCAGGCCGTGGCCAGCCTGCGGGTGTCAGTGGAGGCGGCGCGCCAGCGGGCCGAGTGCGTGGATCACGTGCTGCTCTACGGCCCGCCCGGTCTCGGCAAGACGACGCTGGCCGGTATCCTCGCCAACGCAATGGGCACCAATCTCGTCCCCACCTCCGGACCGGCCATCGAGCGGGGGGCGGATCTCATGGGGATCCTCACGAACCTGGGCCGGCACGACGTCCTCTTCATCGACGAGGTCCATCGGCTTCCCCGGGCGGTGGAGGAGCTACTCTACCCCGCCATGGAAGATTTCGCCGTGAACTTCGTCATCGACAAGGGGCTCCACGCGCGGACCCTCAAGTACCAGCTGCTGCCCTTCACCCTGGTGGCGGCCACCACGCGGCCGGGCATGCTGTCGGCCCCGCTGCGCGAGCGCTTCGGTATCTTCCATCACCTCGACTTCTACTCCGAGGAAGAGCTGTGCCGGATCGTCATGCGCTCGGCCGACATTCTCGTCGCGCGCATCGATACGGTGGGCGCGCGCGAGATCGCCCGCCGCTCGCGGGGCACCCCGCGCATCGTCAACCGGTTGCTCAAGCGCGTGCGCGACTACGCCCAGGTGAGCGGTGACGGCACCATCACCGGCCCGCTCGCCGCCGACGCCCTGGATCGGGAGGGAGTCGACGCCCGCGGACTGGACCGCCTCGACCGGCGCTTCCTCACGGCCATCGTCGACCACTATGACGGGGGTCCGGTGGGCATAGAAGCCGTGGCCGCCACGATCAACGACGAGGCGGAGACGCTCGCCGAACTGGTCGAGCCCTATCTGCTCAAGATCGGATTCGTGGTGCGCACGCCGTCCGGCCGCCGGGTGACGCGTGACGCGTACGCCCACCTCGGCCGGACACCTTCGGTCTCCGGGCGCTCGCAGCCAGGTCTGTTCGAGGGATGACGGACATCGGCAAGACCCTCATCGTCCTCGGTCTCCTGATCGCGCTGATCGGGGTCATTCTCACGTTCGTCGGTCGGGTCCCCTGGCTGGGTCGGCTGCCGGGAGACATCTACGTCCAGCGCGGCAACTGGTCGTTCTACTTTCCCCTCGCCACATCGCTCGTCCTCAGCGTCGTGCTGTCGCTGCTCTTCTATCTGTTCGGCCGCCGATGAGATTGCTGGCCCTGCTGTTGGGGACGCTGGTGATGGTGACGGGAGCAGCAGCGCAGACGGCGCCTGCCCCCCTCACTATCCGCGTGGCCATCGCCGAGCGGCTGACGGCCCTGGAACTGCGTGGGGACGGCCTCGAAATCAGCGAGCTCGGCTGTCCGGGTTGTCTTGGCGAGCCGCCTCGGGCTGATGTGCTCCGCCCGCTGGCCAGTCGGCGGAGCGACTCTGTCCGCGTCGTACCTAGCGGATCCGGCCTCGAGATGGAGGGGCTTCGCGCCGCCGGCTTCCGGCTGGCCGGTGAGCGCATCCGCCTGAATGGTCGCGAGTACAGCGGCACCATCGATCTGCTCCGGAGCGGCGACGGCATTGCGATCGTCAACGAAGTGCCCCTCGAGGACTACGTGGCCGGGGTCGTCCGCGCCGAGGCCGGAGAGCGCTGGCCCATCGAGGCTTTGCGGGCACAGGCCATCGCGGTGCGAACGTACGCGGCCCATCACCGGGTGCTCGGGGCGGGCAAGCCCTACCATCTCGTGGCCTCCACCGCGCACCAACAGTACGCGGGTCGAGTGGCGCCAACGTCTCCGGTGCGGACGGCGGTCAGCGAGACGGCCGGCCAGGTCTTGCTGTGGGAGGGCGACGTCTTTCCCGCCTTCTACCACACGGATAGCGGGGGGTTCACGGAAGACCCGCGGACGGTCTTCGCCGCGCGGAACATGCCGGCGCTCAAGCCGGTCCTTTGCGCGTTCTCGGCAACCTCACCGCATTTCTACTGGACGTTCGACCTGAAGCTCGCCGATCTCGGCGAGATGCTCCGACGCCACGAAATGGGAGTGGGCCAGGTGACCGCCGTCGAGGTCACCGAGCGCACCCTGTCGCTGCGGGCCACCTGGGTGACGGTGCACGGCACGCGGGGCAGCGCCCGGGTGCGCGGCAACGATTTCCGCCGCGTCATCGGATACGACACGCTGAAAAGCACGCTCTTCGCGGTGGCGGTGTACGGCGACATCGCGCAGTTCGCCGGGCGGGGATATGGCCACGGCGTAGGACTGTGCCAGTGGGGGGCCAAAGCGATGGCCGAGCAGGGCTACTCCGCCCGTCAAATTCTCGAGACGTACTATCCGGGAACGACACCGGGCGTGCTGAACGGATCGTAGTCATGTCCATCACCTGGCCAGATTTCGAGAAGGTCGACATCCGGGCCGGCACCATCACCCAAGCCAAGCCGTTCCCCGAGGCACGTCAGCCCGCGTTTCGCTTGTGGATCGACTTCGGGTCCCTAGGGGTCAAGCGTTCCAGCGCTCGGATCACCCGGCACTACACGCCGGAGGTTCTCGTCGGTCGGCAGGTGATCGCCGTCGTGAACTTTCCCCCCAAGCAGATCGGGCCGTTCGTCTCCGAGGTCCTCGTCCTCGGGGTCTACGATGAGGCGGATGAGGTGGTGCTCCTCGAGCCTGAGCGCGCCGTGAGCCCGGGCCAGAAGGTCGGCTGAGAGCGCGACCTCAGCGGTCCTCTCTCTTCACCTGCTGGGCGAGGTAATGCGCCTCTCCCATCTGCTGGATCTGGGCGAGCTGCGCTTCGATCCAGTTCACATGGTCTTCCTCGCCGCGCAGGATGTCCTCCAGGAGGTACCGGGTTCCGTTGTCGCCCAGCGATCGGCACGTCTCCACGCCCTGATTGAGAAGCGCGATGGCCGCACGCTCCAGCTCCAGGTCGAGGCGGAGTTGCTCAGGCACCGTCTCGCCGACGTTGACCTTGCCGAGCCGCTGCATGTTGGGGACCCCTTCCAGGTAGAGAATCCGCTCGATGAGGCGGTCGGCATGCTTCATCTCACCGAACGACTCCTCCCGGATTCGCTTCTCCAGCCGGTGGTAACCCCAGTTGTCGCACATCTTGGCGTGGATGAAGTACTGGTTGATGGCGGTGAGTTCGGCGGTGAGGATGTCGTTGAGCAGCGCGATGATGCGGTCGTCGCCTCGCACGCGTCTCCTCCTCCGGCGCCGGGGCGCCGCGCTGGACTAGACCCGAGCGACCGACTGCTTCTCGAGGAGAAGCGCCTCCAGGAACGCCACGCAGGCACCACAGTCCCGGCCAGCACCACAGTCCTGCACGAGGTCCTCGACGCGACACGCGCCGCGCTCGATCGACGCGAGGATTCTATGCTCGGGGACCCCGGTGCACAAACACACGATCATGATTCGCGCTCGCTCAAGCTTAAGTGTACTTAAGCAGCCGAAGACGTCAACCCTAAAGTTTCGAGCCAGGCGCCCCTGTGGCAGGGCGTGGCGGCGACGGCCCGCGGTACACTCGGGGCGTGGACCTCGCCGCGTTCGAGTACGCACTGCCGCGCTCGGCCGTTGCCCAATCGCCCCTCGAGCGACGCGACGCCTCCCGACTCCTCGTCATCGATCGCGCCACCCGCCAGTTTCGCGACCAGACCTTCGGGGACCTGCCCGAACTGCTCCGCGCGCGCGATTGCGTCGTGCTCAACGATTCGCGCGTCATCCCCGCTCGCGTGTTTGCGCGGGCGACGGGGAGTGACCGCCCGGTCGAGATCGTGTTCATCGCTCAAGAGGACCACGGTCGCTGGCGCGCCCTGACGCGGCCGGGCCGCCATACCCGTCCCGGGGCCGTGCTGTGGGCGGGCGGCGAGGAGTGCGCACGCCTGCGCGTGGTGGCCGTGGACCGCGAAGGATTCCGCGTCGTCGAGCGGCTCGACGGAACCATCGAGAACCTCATGGCGCGGCACGGGTTACCCCCGCTGCCGCCGTACATCGCGCGCCACGCCAAGCCGGGCGACGAGGACTGGGAACGCTACCAGACCGTCTACGCGCGCCCTCCGGGCTCCGTGGCGGCTCCCACCGCGGGATTGCACTTCACGCCGGCCCTGTTCGACGGTCTTCGGGCGCGGGGCATCGAAGTCCATGCGCTCACCCTCCACGTCGGGGTCGCCACCTTCCGCCCGCTTCGCGCGGCAGAGGTCGACACTCAGGCGCTGCCGCCCGAGCGCGCTGTTCTCCCGCCTTCGGTGGCCCAGGCCGTCAACGCGGCGCGGGATGAGGGGCGACGCGTGGTCGCGGTGGGCACGACGACCACGCGGGCCCTCGAGGCGGCGGCCCTACGCACTGGGCGGGTGGAACCCCTCGACGGTGAGGTCGATCTGTTCATCCGCCCGGGACACGCGTTCCGCGTGGTGGATGCCCTCCTGACGAACTTTCATCTCCCCCGCTCGTCGCTCCTGGTGCTGGTGTCGGCCTTCGCCGACCTCGCGCTCATCCTCGCCGCCTACGCCTACGCGGTGCGCGCCGGCTACCGCTTCTACTCCTACGGCGACGCCACCCTGATCGAATGACTCCCCGCGCCCCGCGAGCAGGCCACCCACGGTGCACGCCGAGCACGCGCCGTCGCTACCAATGACGCCCCGCGCCCCGCGATTTTCATGAGCTTTCAGCTGCTAGCTGTCGACGGGGCGGCGCGCAGGGGCCGCTTGGGCACCTCGCACGGCGTGGTGGAGACCCCCGTGTTCATGCCCGTCGGGACGCGCGGCGCGGTGAAGAGTCTCACGCCTGAGGACGTGCGCGACAGTGGGGCGCAGATCGTGCTCGCCAACACCTACCATCTATCTCTCCGCCCCGGAGCCGCCCTCATCCGCGAGCTGGGGGGTCTGCATCGCTTCATGGGGTGGGACGGGCCCATTCTCACCGATTCCGGGGGATTTCAGATATTCAGCCTGTCGAAGCTCAGGAAAGTCTCGGAGGACGGCGTGCGTTTCCGCTCGCCGCTCGATGGCGCCGAGCACGCACTCTCTCCCGAAGAGGTGATCGCCATCCAGCGCGCGTTGGGATCCGACATCGTGATGCCGCTCGACGAATGCCTGGCCTATCCAGCGACGCGCTCGGCGACCGAGGCTTCGCTCGACCTCACCCTGCGCTGGGCCCGGCGCTCGCTGGTCGCCGCTCGCGCCCATGAAGGGTCGGTCCAGGCCGTGTTCGGCATCGTGCAAGGCGGCAGCTTTGTCGATCTCCGCCGGCGGGCGGTGCAGGAAACGGTGGCACTCGACTTCGACGGCTATGCTATCGGCGGGCTGGCCGTGGGGGAACCGAAGGCATTGCTCTACGATCTGACCGCGGAGGCCGCGGCCGCACTGCCCACCGACCGCGCGCGCTATCTGATGGGGGTCGGCAAGCCCGAGGACCTCATCGAAGCGGTGGCACGCGGCGTCGACATGTTCGATTGCGTCCTTCCCACGCGCAACGCTCGCAACGGCCAGTGCTTCACCGCCGACGGCCCCCTGTCCATCAAGCAGGCGCGATTTGCCCGCGATCCGGGGCCGCTCGAGGAAGGATGTCCCTGCTACGCCTGCCGCCGGTGCTCGCGCGCCTACCTGCGGCATCTCTGGATGTCAGAGGAATTGCTAGCCTACCGGATGCTATCGCTTCACAATCTGCACTTCTTCGCGCGCCTGATGACGGATGTGCGCGAGGCCATCGCGGCAGGCGCATTCGAGGCATTCAAGGCTCGGTTTTTCGATCGATATGCAGTATCATCCCTCTCGCTCGGCTGTATCCCCGAAGGCGGACACATCTCCGAGAGGGAGGCCTAATTTCCCATGGCGTTTCCGTACGGCGCCGACCTCGTGCTCGCCGGCATGGCCCCCCCGAGCGGGAGCGGCTCCGGCGCCTGGATCACCCAAGTCCTCTTCTTCGGTGCGATCTTTGCGATCTTCTACTTCCTCTTGATCCGTCCCCAGCAGAAGCAGAAGGCTGACCGCCAGCGCATGCTCGACGGTCTCAAGCGAGGCGACCGGGTGGTGACCGCCAGCGGGCTGCACGGAACCATCACGGCGCTCAACGAGCAAACGATTACCCTTCGGGTGACGGACCAGGTGAAGCTGGAATTCGACCGGGCTGCCGTAGGACGGGTCATCGGGACCCCGACGAGCGACAAGGATGCCTAGAAATCTCTGGATTCGCATGGCGATCGTCGTCGTGATCACCCTCGCCTCCCTCTGGTACCTGTACCCGCCCCGGAAGACGATCAACCTGGGACTCGATCTGCAGGGAGGGATTCACCTGGTCCTCGGTGTCGAAATCGATCGGGCGCTGGAGGCGCAAATCGACCGGCTGGCAGCCGACTTCAAAGGCGCCCTGGAGCGCAAGGGCATCGGGGTGACGCGGGTGGCCCGCGAGGGGACCACCGCCTTCCTCGTCCAGCTCGCGTCGCCGCAGAACTGGAACGACGTCCAGACCCTGACGGGCGAATTCCCCAGCCTGGAGCGCCGGAGCGAGGACCAGGCGGCGGGGCGCTTCGTGCTCGCCCTGCGCCCGAGTGAAGTGGCGCGCCTTCGCGACGAGTTCGTCCGGCAGGCCGTGGAGACCATCCGCAACCGCGTCGATCAGTTCGGCGTGGCGGAGCCGACCATCACGCGACAAGGGGACAATCGCATCCTCGTCCAGCTCCCCGGACTGCAAGATCCCGAACGCGCCAAAGCGCTGATCGGGCGGACCGCGCTGCTGGAGTTCAAGCTCGTCGACGATCGCACCCCTGTGGACGCGGCGGTGGCCGGGCAAATACCCGAAGGCTCCGAGCTTCTCTACCAGCGCCGGGTGGACAAGGACACCAAGACGGAGCAGAAAGTCCCCATCGTGGTCCAGAGGCGGGCGCTCCTCACGGGGGCCGAGCTGACGCGCGCCGAAGTATCCGCCGATCCCAACGCCCCCGGCAACTGGCAGGTCGCCATTGAATTCAGCCCCGAGGGGGCGCGGCGGTTTGGCGAAGTCACCGAGCAGAACGTCGGCAAGCAACTGGCGATCATCCTCGACGGCAACGTGTATTCGGCCCCGCGGATCAACGAACGAATCCCCGGGGGCCGGGCCGTCATCACGGGCCAATTCACAGTGGAGGAAGCGCGCGACCTGGCCATCGTGCTCCGGGCGGGAGCGCTGCCGGCGCCCGTGCAGATTCTCGAGGAGCGGACGGTGGGACCGTCCCTAGGAGCCGATTCCATTCGCCAAGGCATGATCGCCATCGCGGCCTCGGCCGTGCTCGTGTTCCTGTTCATGCTCGTCTACTATCGGCTGTCCGGCCTTATCGCCGACGTCGCCCTGGGACTCAATCTGCTGATCCTGCTCGCCGCGATGGCCGCCTTCGGGGCCACGCTGACCCTGCCCGGTATCGCCGGCATCGCGCTGACCATCGGCATGGCGGTGGACACCAACATCCTGATTTTCGAGCGGATCCGGGAGGAGCGGCGCGTGGGCAAGACGGTGCGGGGGGCCATCGAGGCCGGCTTCAGCCGCGCCTTCCGGACCATCATCGACACGCACGTGACCGTGCTGGTGACGGCGGCCATCCTCTACAACTTCGGCACCGGGCCCGTGAAGGGGTTCGCCGTCTCGCTGTTCGTGGGGCTGACGGCTAGCCTGTTTACCGCCGTGTTCTTCACGCGTTTGCTGTTCGACCTGATCTACATGCGGCGGCGGAGAGTGGAGGCGATTTCCATTTGATCCAGCTCTTCGCGAGCCCCAACTACGACTTCATCGGGAAGCGAAAGTGGGCGTACCTCCTTTCGGCGATCGTGTTCCTCATTGGCCTCGGGTCGCTCGTGGTGCAAGGACTGCGCTACGACATCGACTTCACGGGCGGCACCTTGGTTCAGGTGCGCTTCGAGCAGGCCCCGTCGGTGGACCGAATCCGCACGGCGTTGAGCCGGGTTGGCCTCGGGGACAGCGTGATCCAGGAGTTCGGTGACCGGCGAGAGTTCATCACGCGTCTGCCGCTCAAGAGCGGCAGCACCTCCCAGGAGGTCACCAAGAAGATCCAGGACGCGCTGGGGGCAGACGCCAGCCTGGGCAAGTTCGAGATCCGGCGGGTGGAATATGTCGGACCGCAAGTGGGCCGCGAGCTGCAGCTCCAGGCGGTGTACGCCGTCCTCGCCGGCCTGGTGGGTATCCTGATCTACATCGCCGTCCGCTTCGACCTCAAGGGCGGCGCGGCGGCGGTGATCGCCGTACTCCACGACGTCGTGGTGTGCCTGGGCGCGCTCTCCCTGACCCATAGGGAGTTCTCGCTGCCCGTGCTAGCAGCCCTCCTGACGATCATCGGCTTCTCCGTCAATGACACTATTGTGGCCTATGACCGCCTGCGGGAGAACCGGAGCAAGCTCTCCCAACGGGGCCGGTCCTTCGTCCTGCAGATGAACGACGCCGTGAACCAGACCCTCTCACGGACCGTCCTGACCTCACTCACCGTCTTCTTCTCCACGGCCATCTTGCTGATTTTCGGGGGCAAAGTCCTCCAGGATTTCGCCTTCGTCCTCTTCGTGGGCGTCATCACGGGGACGTACTCGACGATCTACGTCGCGGGGGCTCTCGTGGTGGACTGGACCCTGTACGTCGAGGGCCGCCTGCGTCGCTCGACCCGGAACCGCGGCACGGGGGGCGCGGCGGCTCCGACCGGGAAAAAGGCGGCCGCGAAGACCTGACAAGGTGTAAAACTATGTGATTACGCAGAGGAGGTCGTGCCGGCTTGACTCAGCTCCAGGCGCTGATCGAGCAGATTCCCAAGTACCAACCGGGTGCCGACCTGGACCTGGTGACGAGGGCCTATCGGTTCTCTGAGGTCTCCCACCAGGGGCAGCAGCGCGCCTCCGGCGAACCGTACCTCTCGCACCCCCTCGAAGTGGCCAATCTCCTCGTCAACTTCAGGATGGACGTCACCACGGTCACGGCCGGCCTCCTCCACGACGTGCTGGAGGACACCTCGGCCACCAAGGCCGACCTCGAGCGCGAATTCGGCCGAGAAATCGCCGATCTCGTGGACGGCGTGACCAAGATCGGCAAGTTGAACTTCTCCTCGCGCGAGCAGCGGCAGGCCGAGAACTTTCGCAAGATGGTGGTGGCCATGGCGCGCGACCTGCGCGTGCTCATGATCAAGCTGGCCGATCGCCTCCACAATATGCGAACCCTCGACTACCTCCCCCCCGAGAAGACCCGCAAGATCGCCCAGGAGACCCTGGACATCTATGCGCCGCTCGCCCACCGGCTCGGCATGGCCAAGGTGAAGGCGGAACTCGAGGACTTGGCCCTCCGGGCCCTCGAGCCCCAGGCGTACGTCGATCTCCAAAAGCGGGTGGCCAAGCGCCGTCTCGAGCGGGAGACCGACATCGCGCAGGTTATCGCCATCATCGAGCGCAAGCTCTCCGAGGTGGGAATCGAGTCGCAGATCCGCGGCCGCCCCAAGCACTTCTTCTCCATCTGGAAGAAGATGCACGACCAGGGGCGCGAGTTCGACGAGATCTACGACCTGACGGCCGTCCGTGTCATCACCAGTTCCGTGCGCGACTGCTATGGCGCCCTCGGCGTGATCCACTCTCTGTGGAAGCCCGTCCCCGGCCGCTTCAAAGACTTTATCGCCATGCCGAAAGTGAACATGTACCAGTCGCTCCACACCACGGTCATCGGCCCCAAGGGTGACCCGGTGGAGATCCAGATCCGCACCTGGGACATGCACCGCATCGCCGAGGAGGGCATCGCCGCCCACTGGCTCTACAAAGAGAAGAAGAGCGGCAAGGACAAGCTCGACGAATCCCTGGTGTGGCTGCGCCAGCTCCTGGAGACCCATGGGGACGTACAGGACGCCCGGGAGCTGATGGACGCGGTGCGGGTGGACCTCGAGCCCGACGAGGTCTACGTCTTCACCCCGAAGGGGGACGTCAAGGCACTGCCGGAAGGAGCCACCCCGGTAGACTTCGCGTACACCGTCCACACCAAGGTGGGCGAGCACTGCGTGGGGGCGAAGGTCAACGGGAAGCTCGTGCCGCTGCGATACACGCTCAAGCAGGGCGACATCGTCGAGATCGTCACGTCGCCGAACCAGCATCCCAGCCGCGACTGGCTCCAGATCGTCAAGTCATCGCGCGCGCGGTCCAAGATCAATCAGTGGCTGAAGGTGGAGGAGCGCACGCGCTCCATCGCGCTGGGCAAGGAGCTGTTCGAGCGAGAGGTCAAGAAGCACCACCTGAATGCTACGGCCCTCCTGGGCGGCGAGGAACTGAGGAAAATCGCGGCCGACCTCGGCTATCCCTCCACGGACGATCTGCTGGCCGCCGTGGGGTATGGCAAGAGTTCTGTGCACCAGCTCGTCAACAAGCTGGTACCCACCGCGCCCCCGGAGCCCGCCGATCGCTCGAAGGCGGCGGCCACGCGGGCTACCAGCGACCAGGGCGTTCGCATCCGCGGGGTGGAAGACCTGCTGGTGCGCTTCGCCAAGTGCTGTACTCCTCTCCCCGGCGATCCCATCGTCGGCTTCATCACGCGGGGCCGGGGCCTCACCGTGCACAGCCGGGACTGTCTCACCGTGGCCAGGAGCGTCCTGGACCGAGAACGGCTCATCGAGGTGGAGTGGGACATCGCGGAACCAGCCAAGCGGCCCGTCCGCGTTGCCGTGTACATCGGGGCCGATCGCCCGGGTCTGCTGTCGGAGATCACCGGCGCCATCTCCTCGCGCAACGGGAACATCACCAAGGCCGACGTCACCGTCACCGATGACCGCAAGGGCATCAACCACTTCGTGATCGAGGTCTCCGACCTGCGCCAACTTCAAGAGATCATGAGCGCAATCCGCGAAGTTCCCGACGTCATCAACGTCGAGCGCGTGCGCGGTGGGGGCAACGGCGTCAGGCTCTGATCACGCCCCGCTCTCATGACCAGGCGGAAGTTCGAAGTGCTGGTGGAGCGCGCGCTCCGGCGCCTTCCGCGACGATTCCGGGCGAAGCTGGCGAATGTCGCCGTCGTCGTGGAGGACTGGCCTGATGCGGAGACGCTCGCCGACCTGGAGATCGAGCCCCCCGACACGCTGTTCGGACTCTACCGCGGCGTCGACATCACCCATCGTAACTCCGGCTACGGCAACGTCATGCCGGACACCATCACGATCTACCAGGGTCCCATCGAAGAGGAGGCGGCTGGCCATCCCGCCGACATGGCTGGCCTGGTGCGCGACACCGTGATGCACGAGCTGGGGCATTACTTCGGCCTCGACGACGAGACGATGCATCGCATCGAGGACGGCGAGTAGTTCGGAAGGGGCGAGTAGTTCGGAAGGGTGGACGTGGCCACTGCGCCACCAGGTTCTCGAGGCTCTCAGCGACACCTCCGTCCTGGGTAGGTAAGTAACAACGCCGCCCCGGTCCGTAAGTTTTTGCTTGACAGGCGTTTTCAGTGGTTCTTATTGTTTCAGCAGATGCTGAAACCCATGGAGTCAGCGAAACATGCTCAAACTTCCAGACATTCGGGCGCAAGTCTCGCAGCGATTGCGCGAGCTGTTCCCGAAGGCGCGAGGCTGGGAGGAGAGCTTCGATGCGAAAATTGGGCGCCAGACCGCCAATTTGCTTGTCAGATTTCGGGTGGGCGAGCAGGAGCACGCCGTGGTGCTTGAGGCCAGCAGCCTTGGCCAACCTCGACAGATCCGCGCCGCGGTGACTCGGCTGGCAGAGCTTCGCCGGGAGATGCCGTCCGCTTACCCAGCTGCAGCGGCTGTCTACATCGGCCCCGAGAGCGCTCGAATCTTGAAATCCCACAATTTTGGCTACATCGATCTGTCGGGGAACTGCTATCTCGCCCTCGAGAACATCCTGATCGAGAAGGAAGGAAAGCGAAATATCGGCGCCTCCACCCGGCCCCTCCGGTCCCTCTTTGCGCCCCGCGCGACGCGGGTCGTTCGCGTTCTGCTCTCGGAGATCGGACGGGCGTGGCGATTGGGGGAATTGGCCAAGGCGGCGGACATCAGCCTCGGACATTCGCACAATGTCGTGAAGCGTCTCGAGGAGCTGGCCTGGCTCGAGCGGGATACTAGCGACCGGCTCCGGCTGACCAAGCCGGCCGACCTCCTGGAAAGCTGGAGCGATTCGTACACCTATCGCGAGAACGACATCGCGTCCTATGCGGTTCCCGAGCGCATCACCCGGAAGTTCCAGGTCGAGGTGGCTCACACGGCTGAGGCGGAAGGACGCCGTTACGCGTTTACGATGAGCGCCGGACTGTCTTTGGTGGCGCCGCATCTGCGCATGACGGCGGCGCACGCGTACCTCGAGGGAGATCCCGCGCCAGTGGCTGCCAGACTGGGCCTGAGACCCGTGGCCGAGGCAGACGGGACGCTGCACCTCTTGGCGCCGTACGACGTCGGCGTGTTCTACGGACTGCTCGAGAAGGGCGGTCTGCGGGTCACGTCACTTCCTCAGCTGTTCGTGGACCTCGCTCGCTACGAGCCCCGGGGAGCCGACCAGGCGCAGCATCTCCGCCGAGAAGCCATGGGCTACTGACGGGATGATGGCGCGGGGCGACAGGAAGGAGGTGAGCTCATCCGTGGCGAAGAAGAAGGCGGCCAAGAAGAAGAAGAAGTAGGGCGACCGAGCCTGGTCCGTATTCAACAGCGCGTGAGAGGAGGTGAGAGACTCGATGAAGAAGAAGGCGACGAAGAAGAAGGCCAAGAAGAAGTAGGGACCGCTCATGCCAGGTGGGGGGTGGCAGCCTCCCACCTCATGCCATCCGGGAGGGGGGTGGACCCCCCTCCCGTGTGTGCTCAAATGACCTTGGTGACCTTGCCGGCCTTCAGACAACGAGTGCACACGCGCGCCCGCCGCGGCGTACCGCCGACCATGATGCGCATGGAGATCAGATTCGGCATCCACCGTCGCCGCGTGAGCTTGTGAGCGTGGCTGACGGAGTTGCCGACAGCCGGATGTTTCGCGCAGATGTCACATCGCTGAGCCATGAACACCCCTTGGACGTCGACGACGTGTAGCAGAGACGAATCCGTTGTATAGCACAGACGTGCCCGAGAGGCAAACGGCGGCCGTGGCGGGCCTCCAGGTGCCCCTGCAGTTCGTGAAGGGCATCGGGCCGCGGCGCGCGCAGCTGCTCGCCCGCAAGGGCCTGTCCACGGTGGGCGACGCCCTCTTCTTTGTTCCGATCCGTCATGAGGATCGCACGCAGCTGACCCCGTTTCGCCAGCTCCGGGGGGGCGACGTGCGAACGTGTTCGGGCGTCATCGTCGGCGTCAGCCCGCCCCCGCCGAGATCCCGTGCGCCCTTCACGACCCTCTTGCGCGACGACAGCGGGTTCGCGGTGGCCGCATTTTTCGGCCGGCGCGGGCATCTCGCGCGGGCCTTCTCGCGCGGCCAGCGCCTCGTGCTCCACGGCAAGGCCAAACCCCACCGGGGTCAGATGACCATCCAGGTTCAGGACTGGGAGCTGGTCGAGGCCGGCGACGACGAGCGGCTGCACACGGGGCGTCTGGTGCCGATCTATTCGACGACGGACGGGTTGCCGCAGCGCTCACTGCGCACGCTCATGCGCGCGCTGGTCGACGCCCACGTCCGCGATGTGGGCGAGGTGCTGCCCGCGCCGATCCGGGATCGCCAACGCCTTCCCACGCTGGCCGACGCCCTTCGCATCGCTCACTTTCCCGAAACGGAGAGCGCGCTGTCGCTGGCCAGCCGCCGGCTGGTCTTTGACGACTTTTTGTTCCTCCAACTGGGGCTGGCGATCTTGCGGGCGCGCACCACGCGGGCGCGCGGCATCGCGCTCCAGCCCCAGGGTCAGCTCGTGGCGCGGCTTCGCGCCGGCTTGCCCTACACGCTCACTACCGCTCAGGAGCACGTGTGGGACGAGATTCGCGCCGACATGGCCGCGCCGTTTCCCATGCACCGCCTCCTCCAGGGCGACGTCGGCTCCGGCAAGACCATCGTGGCGGCCCTGGCCGTGCTGACCGCAGTGGAAGCGGGCTACCAGGCTGCGGTCATGGCGCCGACCGAAATTCTCGCCGAGCAGCACTTCATGACCTTCCAGCAGCTCCTGGCGCCACTCGGGGTGCCGGTGGCCCTCTTCACGTCCTCCCTCACGGCGCGCCAGCGCGACACCCGGCGCGCCGCGCTCTCCTCGGGGGAGGTCGCGTGCGCAGTGGGCACGCATGCCCTCGTGCAGGAGGGAGTGACCTTTCGCCGACTCGGCCTGGCCGTGGTCGACGAACAGCACCGCTTCGGAGTGGCGCACCGGGCTCGGCTGCGCGACAAGGGCGAGCATCCTGACCTCCTGGTCATGACCGCCACGCCGATTCCGCGCACGCTGGCGCTGACCCTGTACGGCGACCTCGACGTCAGCGTGATCAACTCCCTCCCGCCGGGCCGGCGACCGGTGACCACGGTGGCGCGCACGGAAGCCAAGCGCCAGGCGATCTACGAGTTTCTGCGCGATCAGGTTCGCCAGGGGCGGCAGATCTACGTCGTGTGCCCGCTCGTCGAGGAGTCGGAGGCCATCGACCTCCAGGCGGCCACCGACATGGCCAGCCGTCTCCAGCATGTGGTGTTCTCCGAGCTGACGGTCGGGCTCCTGCACGGACGACTCGGCTTCGAGGAGAAAGAGGCCATCATGCGGCGCTTCAAAGCCGGGGAGATCCACGTCCTGGTCTCGACCACCGTCATCGAAGTGGGCATCGACGTGCCCAACGCCTCGGTCGTGCTCATCGAGCACGCCGAGCGGTTCGGCCTTTCCCAGTTGCACCAGCTTCGTGGGCGGGTGGGCCGCGGCCCCTGGAAGTCCTATTGCATCCTGCTCACCGCCCCCCGCCTCCACGACGACGCCCAGCGTCGCATCGATGCCATGGTGGGGACTCATGACGGCTTCCGCATCGCCGAGGTCGATCTCGAGCTGCGCGGTCCCGGCGAGTTCTTCGGCACGCGGCAGTCGGGGCTCCCCGAATTCCGGGCGGCCGATCTCCGGCGCGACGCGGCCATTCTCGAGGATGCGCGGCGCGAGGCCGCCGCCATCGTGGCCGCGGATCCCGAGCTGCGCGACCCCGCCCACCGCGGACTCCGGGACAGCCTGCTCGTGCGCTGGCGGGGCAAGCTCCGCCTGGCCTCGGCCGGGTAGCGGCCGATTCGCCGTGCGGGTCATCGCGGGGACACTCAAGGGGCGGCGCCTGGTCACGCCGCGTGGCCACGGCACGCGTCCGACCGCCGACCAGGTGCGCACCGCGCTCATGGACACGCTGATGCCATACCTCCCCGAGGCCACGGTGCTCGATCTGTTCGCGGGAACAGGGGCGGTGGGCATCGAGGCCCTCTCGCGGGGGGCGGCCCGGACGACCTTCGTGGAGCGCGACCGCCGCGCGGGCGCCGCCCTCCGCCATAATCTCGAGGTGCTCGGCCTGGTGGGGTCCACGCGCGTGCTGTCCATGGACGTCGAGCGCGCCCTGCCTCGACTGGCCGCCGAAGGCGCGTCGTTCGACATCATCTTCCTCGACCCGCCCTACGAGACGGCCCTGGTGCCCGAGACACTCGCGTGGCTCGGGCACGGTCGCCTGACCCGTCCCGACGGCTTGGTGGTGGCGCAACACCTCACCAAGCGCGCGCCGATGCTGGCGCCGCTGCCCGCGCTCACGCGCTTTCGCGCGCGCCGATTCGGGGAGACGACCTTGACTTTCTTTCGAGCGGGAGGGTAGATTCCGTTGCTGCTATCCTGGTGACAATAGAGGGGCGTCCTGTGGCCAAGCGCGCGGTTTATCCCGGCATGTTCGATCCCGTCCACAACGGGCATCTCGACGTCATCGAGCGCAGTCTGCGCATGTTCGACGAACTGATCGTGGCGGTGGTGGCCAATCCGGGTAAGTCACCCTTGTTCTCCGCGAACGAGCGGCTGGAGATGATCGACGAGGCCCTTCCGGCCAGCGCCAACACCCTGCGCATCCTGGCCTTCGACGGCCTCCTCATTGACCTGGTGGCTCGCGAGAAGGCCGACTGCATCGTGCGGGGGATCCGCGCGGTGTCCGACTTCGAGTATGAGTTCCAGATGGCCCTGATGAACCGCAAGCTCTCCAGCGTGGAGACGGTGTTCCTGATGCCGCACGAGAAGTACACGTACATTTCGTCGCGCCTGATCAAGGAGGTCGCCAGCTTCGGCACCTCGGTGGCCGGGATGGTGCCGGCCGGCGTGGAGAAGCGGCTGATCGAGCGCTTCCCCCTCAAGTGACCAGCCGGAAGGAGTGGATGTCGTGCTCGCCGAACGTCTGAACACCCTCGCTCCGTCGTCCACGCTCGCCGTCCAGGCCAAGGCCAAAGAGTTGCGCGCGGGGGGCGTGGACGTCATTTCCTTCGGCGCCGGCGAGCCGGACTTCGATACCCCCGAGCGGATCAAGGCGGCCGCGGTGGCGGCCATGGCGCACGGCCACACCAAGTACACCGAGGTGGGCGGCGTCCCCGAACTGCGCGCGGCCGTCTGCGCCAAGTTCAAGCGCGACAGCGGGCTCGACTACGATCCGGCCGAGATCCTCGTCTCGTGCGGCGCCAAGCACACACTCTACAACATGGTCGTGGCAGTCCTCGACCCCGGCGATGAGGCTATCGTCCCCAGTCCTTTCTGGGTTTCCTACCCGGAGCAGATACGACTGGTCGGAGCGGTGCCGGTGACCGCGGAGACCAGTGAAGCGACTGGGTTCGATCTCGATCTGGACGCGGTGCGTCGGGCCGTGTCGCCGCGAACCAAAGTCGTGATCGTCAACAGCCCCAACAACCCCACCGGCGCGGTCTTCTCGACGGGGACGCTGGAGGCGGTGGGCCGATTGGCGGTGGAGCGCGATCTGCTCGTGGTGTCCGATGAGTGCTATGAGCCGTTGACCTACGAGGGACGCCACGTCTCCATGGCGTCGTTCGGGCCCGAGGTCAAGTCGCGCACGCTCGTCGTCAACACCTGCTCGAAGGCCTACGCCATGACGGGCTGGCGGGTTGGCTACGCGGCCGGGCCGCGTGCGCTCATCCGGGCCATGACCGACGTGCAGAGCCAGATCACCTCCAATCCGTCCTCAGTCGCCCAGTACGCGGCCGTCGAAGCGCTGACCGGACCCCAGGACGACGTGGCCAAGATGGCTGGCGAGTTCGACCGCCGCCGCCGGCTGATCGTGGAGGGACTCAACTTGCTCCCCGGCGTTCGCTGCGCAATGCCCAAGGGCGCCTTCTATGCGTTCGCCAACATCGCGGGGCTCTTCGGTCGCCGCACACCAGAGGGCACCGTGCTCCGCAGCTCCACAGACGTCACCGCCTTCCTGCTCGAGCACGCGCGAGTGGCGGTCGTCCCAGGCGTCGACTTCGGATCCGACGCCCACGTGCGCCTTTCGTACGCCACCAGTGCCGACCTGATCCGCAAGGGCTTGACCCGCATGTGGGGCGCCATCGGTACGTTGGCCTGAGCATCCCGTGGAAGGTGGCGCGAGAATCCGCCAATGAGCAGTCGGTGAGACGGGGTGGAGCGAATGCTCCCCGCCGTTCGCCCAAATAGCGGTGGGGGGATCGAGGGGAGCGTTGCCCGTTCCCCCGACGTCAGGAGGACCGCGTCATGAAGATCGAAGGCTCGCATGAGGTTCCTGCCCCCCACGCGAAGGTCTGGGAGGCGTTTTTCGATCCCGACCTTCTCCGCCAGGCCATCCCCGGCTGCGAGAAGCTCGAGGCCATCGGGGACGACGAGTACAAGTCGACCATGAAAATCGGAGTGGCGGCGATCAAGGGGACGTTCGAGGGCAAGGTCAAGCTCTCGGACAAGAATCCCCCCGAGTCCTATCGCATGTTCGTGGAGGGCAGCGGCGGTCCGGGCTTCGTGCGTGGGAGCGCTCTCATCACGCTCACCGACAGCGACGGCGGTACCCGCGTGTCCTATTCGGCCGACGTCCAGGTGGGCGGGCTCATCGCCGGCGTCGGCCAGCGCATGCTGGGGGGCGTGACCAAGATGATGGCCGACAAGTTTTTCGAGAAGATGAGCGAGTTGCTCCAGAGCCCCGCGTGAAGCCAGCCCCCTTCGAGTACGTCCGTCCGGACTCGCTGGACGAGGCCCTGGAGGTCCTCCGGCAACGCGGCGACGACGCGAAAATTCTCGCCGGCGGGCAGAGCCTCGTCCCGATGATGAATTTCCGACTGGCGCGTCCCGCCGTGCTGGTGGACCTCAATGGGCTCTCCAATCTGATGTACGTGAGAGCGGAAGATCACGGTCTGGCCGTCGGGGCCATGACGCGCCAGCGGACCATCGAAAAGTCGGCCCTAGTGCGCGACCTGGCGCCGCTCCTGGCCGAGGCCACACCTTGGATCGGACATCTCCCCATTCGCACGCGTGGCACCATTGGCGGGAGTCTCGTGCACGCCGACCCCGCGGCGGAGTATCCGGTCGTGATGGTGGCATTGGGCGCCGAGCTGACCCTGGCGCGCACGGGGGGAACCCGGCGGGTCGCGGCGGCAGACTTCTTCGACACCTATCTCAGCACCATCATCGCGCCCGACGAGATCTTGACTGAGATTCGCGTCCCGAGCGTGGCCCCACGGGCGGGCGTGGCGTTCATGGAGATTAGCCGTCGCCATGGCGATTTCGCCATTGTGGCGGCGGCGGCCGTGGTGGACCTCGATGGAACTGGGCGCATCGCCTCGGCACGGGTTGCCCTGGGCGGCGTGGGCCCCAAGCCCGTGCGCGGCGACGCCGCCGAGCGGATGCTGGCCGGCCAGCGGCCCACCGCCGCTCTGGTGGCCGAGGCGTCGACGTCGGTCATGGCCGCGACGGATCCTCCCGAAGACATCCACGCCTCGGCCGAGTATCGCCGCGAGATGAGCGCCGTGTTCACCCGCCGAGCACTCACCGCGGCCCTGGCGAAGCTCGGCGTGCGGCTCTGATGACTCTGCGCTGCCTAACGCTGGGCTGAGGCTTTGGGGACTGCCATGGCCACAATGACCGTTGCGCTGACGATCAACGGCGTCGCCTACCGCGGGGAAGCCGAACCACGGTTGCTGCTCGCCGATTTCATCCGAGAGGTCTGCCAGCTCACGGGCACGCATGTCGGCTGTGAGCACGGGGTATGCGGCGCATGCACCGTCCTCATGAACGGTGAGCCCGTGCGCTCGTGCCTCACCTTCGCGGTGCAGGCCAACGGGGCGGAGCTGGCGACCGTGGAGGGACTGGCCGCTCCGGACGGCACCTTGCACCCGCTGCAGGAGGCGTTCCGGGAGCACCACGGGCTCCAGTGCGGTTTCTGTACGCCAGGGGTGCTCATGACCGCCCTCTATTTCCTGCGTGAGAATCCCGACCCGACCGAGCGGGAGATCCGCGAGGGCATCGCGGGCTCGCTCTGTCGCTGCACGGGGTACGAGGGCATCGTCCGCGCCATCGCCGCCGCCGCACCGGTGCTGGCGAGCCCGCGCTGAGCTGGTGTCCGCGTCGCGCTGTCTCGAGCCGCGCTTCGAGCGGGCCTCGCGCGCCGCGATGGAGAGGTGGCAAACGGCCAGCCTTCGCCGGCAGGTGGCACACGCGTATCACGACAGCCCCTTCTACCGGCGCAAACTGAGGGCGGCGCGGGTGAGGCCCGACCAGGTGCGAGCCCTTGCCGATCTCGCCAGGCTCCCGTTCACCACCAAGGACGAGCTGAAGGAAAATCAGGCCGCTGTCCCGCCCTGGGGCGACGTGTTGGCCGTCCCCATGGCCGATGTGCTGCGCGTGCATCTGACCTCGGCCACGACCGGCCGGCCCCTCGCCTTCCTCGACACAGAGGACGACTGGCATGGCTTTTATCACTCGTATGCGCGCTCGCTCCACGCCTTCGGCGTCCGCAAGACCGACATGGTCATGGCCGCCTTCTCCTACGGGCCGTGGATCGGCTACTGGAGTGGGTTCTACGCCGCTCAGGACCTGGGCTGCTTGGTCTTCCCCGCGGGTGGGCTCTCCACCGACCAGCGCATCGACGCGCTGCTGAACTACCCGATCACGGTGCTCGGCTGTACGCCTTCCTACGCGCTCTTTCTCGCCGAGACGGCCGCCCGCAAAGGGGTCGATCTGGCCAAGCAGGCGAAGATCCGACTCACCTGGCACACGGGCGAGCCAGGGGCGTCGATTCCCGCCACGCGCGCGAAGATCGAAGCGGCCTTCGGCGGCAAGGCCTATGATCTGCCCGGCCTCACCGAGATCGCCGCGTGGGGATTCGAATGCGACGCGCGGTCGGGTCTCACCCACGTACACGAGGATTACTGCTATCCCGAAGTGCTCGACGAGGAGGGCCGAGCCGTCGGTCCCGGGGGGCGGGGCGAGCTGGTCTTCACGAGTCTCTACCGCAAGGCCATGCCGCTCCTGCGCTATCGCACCCGCGATATCGTCCAGCGCGCGGACCGGACCTGTCCGTGCGGACGGACACTCGTCGCCTTCGAGGGCGGCGTCCATGCGCGCCTGGACGACATGAAGAAGGTGCGGGGCATCATCGTCTATCCGCGTCGCATCGAAGAGCTCGTGCGACCGCACCCCGGCGTCGACGAGTTTCAGATCGTCTTCCGCCGACGCGAGGGCCTCGACGACATCTTGATCCGCCTCGATCCTGTTCCGTCACTCGCCAGGCCCGAGCGCCAGGCCCTGTGCACACGGGTGGCCGATGGTCTCCGCCTGGGCCTGGGCATCCGCGTGAGCGTCGAGGTGACCGAGTCGGGGGCGCTCCCCCGCTGGGATCACAAGGCGCGGCGCGTGAAGGACGAGCGCACCGAGGTTCCCTTCTGACCGCCAATTGACCCCCCCGGGACTGCCCTCCATACTGCGGGCATGCGGAGCGGGGACGGGTACGTCGAGGCCTTGCGGGATGGGCGCGCCGTCTTCCTCGACGGCGAGCGGGTGGCCGACGTCACCAAGCATCCGGCCTTCGCGGAGCCGATCCGCCAAATCGCCACCCGCTATGACGAGGCGCGGGGCGCTTCGGACATCACGACCTGCCTCGACCACGACACTGGAGAGCGCATCGGGGCCATGTGGCTCAAGCCGCGCTCGGCGGCCGACATCGTCGTGCGTCAGGCGGTGCACCGGTTCTGGGCGGAGGGCTCGTACGGCCTCATGGGCCGCACGCCCGACCACGTCGCGTGCGTTCTGACGGCCTTCGCCACCGCCCGATCGTTCTTCGCGCAGGGCGGCGCCCCGTTCGGCGACAACGTCGTGCGCTTCCACGAGCGCGCCCGGCGTGAGGACCTCTACGTCTCCTATGCCATCGTGCCGCCACAGATCGACCGGACACGCGCCGCCCATCAGCATCCCGAGCCTTTCCTTCACCCGGGAGTCGTGAAGGAGCGCGACGACGGCATCGTGCTGCGAGGCTGTCAAGCCATCGCCACTTCGGCGGTGCTGTCGGAGTGGCTCTTCCTCTCGTACATCACGCCGCTCGCCCCGGGCGACGACGACTACGCCATCTCGGTGGTCATCCCGATCGCCGCCGACGGCGTTCGCCTGTACCCGCGACGCCCGTTCAGCGAGATGGCCTCCAGCACCTACGACTACCCGCTCTCGTCGCGTTTCGACGAGGTGGACACAGTGGTCATCCTCCGTGACGTCTTCGTGCCGTGGGAGCAGGTGTTCATCTATCGCAACGTCGACTTGGTGAACCGCCAGTTCCACGACACACCCTCGCACACGCTCGCCAACTTCCAGTCACTCGTGCGCTTCGGCGTGAAGCTCGAGTTCATGGCCGGGCTCACCCTGAAGCTGGCGGAGCTGCAGGGCAGTGAGGGCACCCCGGCCGTACAGGCGCAGCTCGGCGGCGAGATCGCCGCCCTGTGCGCGAGCTTCGACGCCCTCGTGCATGCGGCTGCGCGGTTCCCCCTCGTGCGCGACGGCTGGGCCCGTCCGCACCCGCAGTACATCTATGCGGGCATGAGCCTGCAGCGGCGGCTCATCGTCGACATGATGCGCTCCATCCGCGAGCTCGCCGGAGGGGCCTTTCAAGCTGTTCCGTCGTCCGAGCAGAACTTCATCAGCCCCGAGACCCGCGAGGACACCGAGCGCTATTATCGTTCCAGCACGGCCTCGGCGCGCGAGCGCATCAAGGTCCTCAAGCTCGTCTGGGACGTCGTGGGGACGGAATTCGCGGGACGCCAGCTCCAGTACGAAATGTTCTACTCCGCGGCGCAGCCCGTGGTGAACACGCGCATGTTCCGCTCGTACGATTGGGCGGCGGTCAAGGCCATGGCCGACCGCTGTCTCAGCGGCTATTGATTCGGATCGGGGGGAGCGACCCGCCGCTCCTCCCGATGGCGCCCACCCCGCGTCACGCGTTCCGCGGCGATTTTGCGCCGGCGGACCCGCGGGGGCGACTCGTTCGCGCCCTCGACTTGCCAGCCTTCTCCGCTAAGGGGAGGGCGACGGCGTGGCCAGTGGATGCGCTGCGGGCAACGGCTTCCGTGAACTCCATGTAGCGGACGCCATCCTCGAAGTTCGTGCGCGTCACCTTCTCGACGCCGCGGACGGCGTTGACGAACTCTTCCTCGACTCGCCAGCCGATGCGGCGCTCGGCCGGGATGGCGATCTCCTCGAGAGCGCTGGCTCCCCGCCGGCCACCGTAGACGCGGCGAGCATCGACGTCGAGACGGACCGTGCCCTCACTGCCGAAGAGCCACACCTCGTTGGACGGGGCCAGCGCGGTGACGGCGCTGAAGCGGAGATGGGCGATGGCGCCACCGCTGAGAGTGGCGAGGATGTCCACGTGATCGGGGACGGTGACCGGGCGGAGGACACCCTCCGCGTCGCGGCGCTCGGGAACGGCCACCAGAGTGGCCGCCGTCACGCTCACCGCGGGGCCGACCCAGCGCATCATCGATTCGTACCAGATCCCCATGTTGAGGATGTTGAGGCCGCTCAGGGCGGCGTTCTGGCGCCAGTGCAGCGGCGCCTCGCGGTCGACGAAGCGGCCTTGCGTGCCCCGCAACTCGACGGCCAACAGCTGACCGAGATAACCTTCGGCGACGAGCGCCTGGAGGGTGCTGTCGACCTCTAGGGTCTGGGGAGCGGGGACGAGTTGGGTCACGAGCTGTGCGTGGCGCCGCGACGCCTCCAGCATCCGATGCGCCTCGGCGGCGTTCATGGCCATGCGCGCCTCGCACAGCACGTGCTTGCCCGCAGCCAGGGCGGCCAAGGTCGCCTCGCAGTGAAGGTACGGCCAAGTGCCGATGCAGATGGCGTCGGAGTCACTGGCCTGAACGAGCTCGTCCCAGGTGTCGTACACCCGCGGAATCGCGAACTCGCGCGCCGCCCGCTCCGACGACTCGCGTGAGCGATTGGCCACGCTGACGATCTCGACCCCGGGGATGGCCTTGAGCCCCGGGATGTGCCGGCTCCGGGTATTGGCGCCGGCGCCCACGATGCCGATGCGGAGCGATTGGGAGGTCATGAACCCGGAGCATACCCTAGTTCGCGGATCGGGTGTGTAGGATGGCGGGAGCGGTGGTGCGCCGCCCTGCTGTGGGCTCGGCGAGGAGGAGAGGATGAGCGCGGGACCGCAGAAGATCGTCGTGCTGGGCGCTGGCTTCGCGGGGTTGTGGAGTGCGGTGGGCGCCGCCCGCAAGTTGGACGAGTTGGGGATTGGACCTGACGCGGTGGAGGTGACCCTCGTCAACCGCGACGCCTACCACAGCATCCGGGTGCGCAACTACGAGCAGGACCTGAGCGAGGTCCGCGTATCTCTCGACGACGTGCTGCGACCGATCGGGGTCGGGCGAGTGGAAGGTGAGGTGACCGGCCTGGACCACGGCACGCGCACGGTCACCGTCCGCGGCGCGAATGGGCCGCGGACCCTGACTTACGATCGGCTCGTCTTCGCTCTCGGCAGCGAGTTGGTGCGCCCACTCCTGCCTGGCTTTGCCCACCACGCTTTCGACGTCGACAGCTACGGCGCGGCGGCTCGACTGAACGAGCACCTCCGAGCGCTGGCCGAGCGCCAGGCCACCGCCGCCCGCAACACGGTGCTGGTCGTCGGCGCCGGGCTCACCGGGGTGGAAGTCGCGACGGAGGTGCCGGGGAAGCTGCGCGCCGCCCTCGGAGCGCGCACGTCGGTGCGGGTCATCCTCGCCGACCGCAGTCCGCACGTGGGCTCCGACATGGGGCAGGAGGCCCGCCCGGTGATCGAGACGGCACTGGCGGCGCTGGGCATCGAGAGGAGGATGGGGGTGTCGGTGGCTTCGATCAGCGATGAGGGTGCCACCCTGGCGTCGGGTGAGGTGATCCACGCCGCCACGGTCATCTGGTGTACCGGCATGCGCGCCAGTCCGGTCGCCGAGCTTCTCGGTGTCGATCGAGACCGCCTCGGCCGCGTCCCTGTCGACGAGTTCATGCGTGTCCGCGGGGTGGAGGGCGTGTTCGCGGCCGGTGACGTCGCGCGAGGCATGCTGGATGAAACGCACGCGTCGGTCATGTCCTGCCAGCACGGCCGGCCGATGGGACGCTTCGCCGGTCACAACGTCGTGTGCGATCTGCTGGGGAAGCCCATGCTTCCTCTACGGATCGACTGGTACGTCACCTGCCTGGACCTGGGCCCATGGGGAGCGCTCTATACAGAGGGCTGGGACCGGCGTCTGGTGGCCAAAGGGGAGCCGGCCAAACGGACGAAGCAGGAGATCAACTGCCGCCGCATCTACCCGCCCCAATCCCGAGACCGACGCGAGATCCTCGCCGCCGCGGCCCCGGTTGTCCAGACACCGCCACTGCAGTACCACTGACCGCGAGACCCCGGCGCTTCGCCTTCAAGCTCCCCCGAGCCTTACCGCTGATGGGCGGCATCGCCTCGGCGTGCGACGGATGCGCTCATCCGAACGTCCGTTGGAGATAGTCGGCGAGGGCCGCCCCTCGGCTGGGCAGGAGCTGAACCTGATCTAGCCATCTGGCCGGATGAGGCGAAGGCTGTCTTCGTCGATCGCGTGCACCGCGATGGGGTAGCGCGCGCGGCGCATCACGCCTTACCGAAGCGCGCTCGGTACCTGGATGGCGCCCGTCGCGATCCAAGCCGAAGAGCTCCCCCGGCGAGGCGCATCCGCTTCCATGTCGAGAGACTCGGGTCGGAGCCCGCCGATACGCCGGGCGAGCTGCCGATCGGTTACGGCCGCTCGATGGGTTTGGTGAACTCTCGCAGAAGCCAACCCGTGGTGGCTGCTCCCTGAGAGGACTCAGGCGCCCTGACCTCGACCCACTTGCCCCCGACGCCGAGCTGCACAACAACTTCGTTCGGAGAGATCGCGCGGATTGGAGGTGACTGGCCATGGGGTCGGTGCCTCAGCGTCGTCGGTGTGACGATGACGATGGGGACAGGCGCGCCGCTGGCAGCCTGGCCGGCCTGTTCGGCCAGAGGGCTGGGCCCGAGTTGGCGGAGCCTGGCGTTGCGCGTGTCGGCGATCACGAACAATGCCCCGCGGGTCACGGTCACGGCTTGGGGCTGGTTGAGCTCGGTCTGGTCGGCGTAGTGGCCGTCCCCGTTGAAGCCGCCCTGGGGCGTACCGTTGGCGACGAGGCCGCCCAGGTTGACGACGTGGCCGGAGGCGGGCACATAGGCCCGGACAAGGTCATTGGTGGTGTCGGTAAAGACCACGTCGCCGTTGAGGCCGACGGACAGACCCTTGGGCTGATTGACCTGGACGGAGGTGCCGGGGAGCAGCAGTCCCGTGTTGGGGTCGGTGTTGCCGTTGTAGCCGCTCGCCCCGGTCCCGACGACGATGGTCGCCTGTCCCGCGGTGAGGTCGATCTGGACGAGGTAGTCGGGGTCATTGGAGGTGGCGTAGAGGTTGCCGGCGATGTCGCCGACCACTGCCCAGAGGAGGCCGAGGCCCCCGGCGCCGCGCTGACAGCACTCGGTGGTGATGGTGCCATCGGGGAGCATCCCGCGGATACCCCGGCGACCATCGGCGATCCAGAGGTGGCCGCTCGGGTCGACCCACACGCCGTAGGGACCGCTGAGCGCGGCGGCGGTGGCCGGCCCGCCGTCCCCGCAGTCCGCCGGGGTGGCGAAACGCGGTGAGCGCACGAGAGGCTGGCCGGGGAGTAGCGGACGAGGGTGCCGCGGAACCTGGCGGAGGAGTTCGGGCGCCGGGACTCTCGGCCGGGGATCAGCCCGACCGAGGGCGTTGGCGCTGCAGCTCGCGCCGGTACCGGCGACGGTGGTGATGCGGCCCGCCGGATCGATGCGACGGACGCGGTGGAGGACGGGGTCGGCCAGGTACAGCGACCCGTCCAGGCCGACGGCGAGGCCGGTAGGTGCCCCGAGCAGGGCCTGGGTGGCCGGGCCGCCGTCCCCGCAGGCCTGGGTGGGGCTGGGACAGTGCTGGCCGGGGCGCCCGGCGACGACTAGGGGGGAGCCGTCGCCGACCAGCCGGAGCGTCCCATCGTCGAGAGCGACGTAGTAGCCCCGTCCTGTCAGCGTGGTGGCCCAGGTGGGCGGAGTGGCCGGCACCACGGCCAGGGGTGAGCCGATGGAGGTGGCGTCGAAGAGGGTCGAGGTAGGGGTGGGACAGGCTCCCAGACCAGCGGCTGAGCAGGCAGCGGGTATGGTGGGTGGCGGTGGCGCCTCGCCCGGGTCCGGCAGGAGATGGCCATCACAGCCGATGGGGGGGATCGACCCGTCTTTGCCGTCCGGGCAGGTGGTCACGTCATTCAGCGACACTCCCGTCAGGTCGGTCGTGGCGAACGGGACGGGCCCGAAGGCCTCCCCGGAGCCGAGGGCCAGGGGCCAAGCCCACCGGGGCTGCGAGCCCGGGACATTGGCGCAGGAGCCATTCGACAGGTCCCCGCAGTAGAGCCAGGCACCCACCAGGTTGACGCCCGGGAGGGTGGCGGAGGAGAACACGGCTCCGAGCAGGTAGGCATCGGAGAAGCTGGCTCCGTCAAGAGTCGATCCGGTGAAGTTGCAGCCGATGCACTGAGCGCCGTCGAACTTGGCCCCGGTCAGGTCGGCACCGGCCAGATCGAAGCCTCCCTGATTGGCGTCGCCGGCGAGCACGGCATTGACGAAGTCGACACCTTGCAGGTTTCTGGCGCTGTCGAAGGCCTGGCCGTCACCGTAGATGTGGGCGCCATTGAACACGGCGTTGGGGGCCTTGACCGAGTTGAAGTCGGTGCCCACGGCCAGGGCCCGGTTGAATGCTGCCCCCGAGAGGTCGGCGCTCTGGAAGCTGGCGCCGCTCACATCTGCCCCGACGAAGACGGCGCCCACCAGGCTGGTCGTCGAGCCGGCGAAGCTAGCCCCCAGCACGTTGCCGTGGGCGGCCAGGCGAGCGTTGCGGAAAGAGGCCGCTGTCGCGTCGGCATTGCGGAACGTGGCCCCGGAGAGATCGGCCAGCTCGAAGCTCGTCTGCTGGAGCGAGGCACCGTCGAAGTTGGTGCGCGAGAAGTCGGCGGGGAACCCGACGAAGCTGACCAGGGCCAGGTTGATACCGTGCAGGTCCGCACCGGCGAGTCCGGCGCGGTTGCCAGCGTCGACCACGAAACGGGCGTTGGCGAAGTCGACGGTGGCCTGGTAGGTGCGTGCCAGCAACGTGAGCAGGTCGAGCGGCACAGTACTGCCCGGCAGCAGCGGGCTGGTCTCGCAGCCAGGGTCCGGCTTGATCGGTGCCAGGCGGGCGTTGAGAAGGTCAGTGTCCTGGAATATCGTGCACGATCCGTTGAAGGGCCCCACCCGGACGCCGGAGAAGCTGGGGGGTGCACTGTACCGCAGCCCGACAAGGTGGGTGCCCCGCAGGTCGCTTCCGTCGAACACAGTGCGATCGACCACCGTCTGGTCCAGCATCGCGCCGCTCAAGACAGCGCCGGTCAGGTCGGCGCCGGTCAGGTCGGCGCCGCTCAAGACCGAGCCGGTCAGGTCGGCGCCGCTCAGGTCCCAGCCGTTGAAGTCACCGGTCAGCGTGGCGCCGACAAGGCTCGCGCCGCTGAGGTCGCTCTGGTACGCGACGTTCGGGTTCAACAGCGTAGGTGTGAAGCTGATCTTCTCCGGCAGCACGCAGGCCCGGCAGCCGTTGTAGGTGTCCAGCAGCGTTTTCGGGTCCACGACGTCGACCGTCGCTGGTGTCCAGCCGGGGCGGCCAGGGAAGAATATCGGAGCAGGGTCGCCCGCCCCGACGTTCTGGGCTCCCCACGCTGACACGAGGCCGGTGTCGTCTCTGAATAAGACGGCCGCCCCGAGCGTGACGGCAATCGAGGTGGGGTTGGCCATGACCTTCGCCGCACCTTGGGCGATCCCAGCGCAAGGGGAAGCTTCGCTCCAGGTGGAACCGATAGGCAATACGACCACGTTGGCGTCCGAACTCGCGGGGTCCAGCGGTCGGGCAAAGACCGCGCCCCCGAATGTGGGAAGCGGTGGGGGATCCTGGCGCAGGCAGACGGGCCTGGTCGGCACGCTGACCGCAACCGCGCCCGGGCCGCAGCGGCTCGGTGATTGTTGGTCGCAGCCGGTGCCGACGCTCGTATCTGCGGTGATGAAGCTCTGATTGGGGTCGCTGCCGTCGAGGTTCGCCCGCCCAATCGTTCCGAGACCCTGGGGAAATGCCGACTGGTCCAAGGTGCTGGCCCAGTAAATGTGCTCGTAGTCGACCGCCACACCGTTCGAGTTGTTCGTGTTCGCGCCGGTGATGAAGTTCGGGTTGACATTGCTGCCGTCGAGGTTGGCCCGCCCGATCGTGCCGGCATGTAGGTTGGTCCAGTAGATGTGCTGGTAGTCGACCGCCAACCCAAAAACGAAGTCTCCTGAGCGGTTGATGAAGTTCGGGTTGACATTGCTGCCGTCGAGGTTGGCCCGCCCGATCCTGCTGTCTAGGACTCCTGGAACGGCGGTCCAGTAGATGTGCTGGCCGTTGACCGCCACTGCGAAGGGACTGCTCCCCTCGGGTAGGGTTATGAATGACCTGTTCACCTGGCTGCCGTCGAGGTTCGCGCGCCCGATCGCGACGTCGGCAGGGTTGACCCAGTAGATGTGCTGGCCGTTGACCGCCACCCATGTGGCGTCCACAAGGGTCATGAAGCTCGGGTTCACGTCGCTGCCGTCGAGGTTCGCGCGCCCGATCTCGCCAGGGTCCCCGACCCAGTAGATGTACTGGCGATCGACCGCCACGACGTTTACGGAGTTGCCGCCTGAAGCGGAAGTGCCGACAGTGATGAGGCGCTGGTTGACGTTGGCGGGGTTGCCGTCGATCGTGCCGCGTCCGATCGTGTTGGGCGACAAGTTGGCCCAGTAGATGAAGGCGGATCCGGATGGCTG
>JBKPAK010000089.1:0-22320 GCA_046726415.1 Candidatus Methylomirabilota bacterium | reverse complement strand
GCTCCAGGGCCATGATCTCCTCGATGGCCTCCATGACGCGATCGACCGGGCGCTTGAGGGCTCGCGCGATATCGGCGTAGCGCCGCTTGCTGAGCGCATCGAAGTGCTCCTCCACGATCTCGATGGCCAGCGGATCCGGGGTGGGATCGGCGCGCAACTGCAGCAGGAGGCATTCCTGCACCGAGCGCGCGGCCACGCCGGGCGGATCGAACCCCTGCACGAGGATGAGCACCTTCTCCACGTCGGAGGCGGTCACCCCGCACCGTTGGGCGATCTCCTCGAGATCCGCCCGCAAGTACCCATCCTCGTCGAGGTTGCCGATGATCTCCCCGCCAATGGCGCGCAGCACGGGGTCTACGGTGGCGAACCGGAGTTGCTCATCCAGATGATCGGTGAGCGAGGATGTGGTGCGCGCGATGTTGTCGAACGGAAGCTCCTCGTGTTCCTCCTGGGCGACCAGCGAGCGTTCGGGGGCGTCGTCGAACATGACTGCCGTGATGTCGAAGGGAAGCTCGTCGCTCCGCTGTTCGTCCACCTGCCGCTCGTCGCGCGGCGCCAGCTCCAGGGGGGCGGCCTCGACCGCGGGCTCGGGTGTTTCTCCCGGGCTCGCCTCGGGGGTCTCGGGCGTCTCCTCTAGCAGCGGATTCTCGAGGAGTTCTTTCTGGACGACCTCTTGCAGCTCGAGTGTCGAGAGCTGGAGGAGCTGGATGGCCTGCTGCAGCAGCGGGGTCATGACGACCCGCTGGCTTTGCCGCAGAGACAGCCGCGTTTCCATGGCCATGGTGACTCGTCGTGGGAAGCCTAGAGGGTGAACCTCTCGCCGAGGTAAATCTCGCGAGCCCTGGCGTTGCTGGTGATCTCCGAGGCGGTCCCCGAGACGAGGATCGTCCCATCGTACATGATGTAGGCCCGATCGGTGATGGCGAGCGTCTCGCGCACGTTGTGGTCCGTGATCAGAATCCCGATGCCCCGGTCGCGCAGACGCCCCACGATCTCCTGAATGTCCCCGATGGCGATGGGATCGATGCCCGTAAAGGGCTCATCGAGCATGAGGTACTGAGGCGAAGTCACCAGGGCCCGCGTGATCTCGAGCCTCCGCCGTTCTCCCCCCGACAGGGTGTAGGCGGGATACGGAGCCAGGGCCGTCAGATTGAGCTCGGCCAGCAACTCCCGGGCGCGCTCACGTCGCTCCGCGCCCGACACGTCGAGCGTTTCGAGGATGGCCAGGAGATTCTGCTCCACCGTCAGCTTGCGAAAGACCGAGGACTCCTGCGGGAGGTAGCCCAGCCCCAGGCGACAGCGCTGATACATGGGGAGGGAGGTGATCTCCTGCCCTTCGAGGAAGATGCGTCCGCGGTCTGCCGCCAGGAGCCCGACCATCATGTAGAACGACGTCGTCTTGCCGGCACCGTTCGGCCCCAAGAGACCCACCACCTCCCCTCGCTGAATGTCGAGGGAGACGTTGTTGACCACCTTGCGGTGCCTGAACCACTTCTCGAGGCCCTGCGCAACCAGTCCCTCCATCGCGCGGTCAACTCGGACAGGGCGTTGTCGACTTGCTGGGGAGCGCTGCACCGTCCGCCGCCGGGCGCCCCTCGTCCTTGGGGAAGAACTGAGCCTTCACGCGGCCCTGCTTGCCCCCCTCCACCACGGCTCGGTCCTCGGACAGGTAGAAGTCGATGGTGTCGCCAGTGACGACGTTGTCGTCCTGCCAGACCCGGGCGTTCCCGATCAAGCGAACGAGTTTCTGAGGCTCGAAGTACTCGGCCCGGAGGGCCGTCCCGAAGCGACAGTCCTTGGTCACGACCTTGACGTTACCGGTAGAGACAGTCCGGAGGATCCGGTCGCCACGCTCGTCGAGGTAGACCTCCATCCGATCGGTGTGTTGCACGGATCCATCCTGGCGCGCCACCACGTTACCCGAGAAGACAACGAGGTTCTCCTTGCCGAAGCGCTCCATCTTGTCGGCGTCGACGGTCACCGGCTGGCTCCGCTCCTCGACCTTTTTGCGCGCCGGTGGCGGGGCGCTCAGGCCGGGCGCCTGGGCGGTTGCCGCGGCCGCCGTCACCCACACGGTGATGGCGATGACCGCCGCGCCGATGGTTCGCCGCCCTCGCGTGATCAGGAGGGTGACCCTCTCTCGAAGATTGCCCGGACCCGCCCGGTGACCGTCGTGGTCTCGTCAGCCAGCCGGACGTCGAGTCCGGCACCGGTGATCACGCCACTCGGATGGGTGATCCTCACCGGCGAGTTGGTCCACACCCGCTTCTCGCCGTTGCTCCACTGGAGGACTTCCGTCTCCAGCCGCAGACCGTCACTGGAAGTGAGGACCACGTGCCGGCGAATCTCGAGGTCGTTCCGGGCGTGGAGTAGGTCCCCTTCTTCGCCTTTGATGGTCCATGAGCGCTCGGGCTCCTGCACTTCGACGGCGACGTCCCGAAGCCTCGTCCGTCCTTCGCGCTCGAAGACCATGGCCTGCTTCGCGGTCAGATGCCAGCGGACCTTGCCAGACTCTTCCCGGATGCTCGCTTCCTTGACCGTGAGGTCCGCCGCCGAGGCGCTGGTAGGCGGCTCCGCAGGGACAGGCCGGCGATTGGCCACGAGAATCCCCGCGATCACCGCGGTGAACGCGACGACTCCAGCCAGTATTCCCAGTGCCAGGCGATGCATCGTTAATTGGCGCAGTCGACGTCTCGCTGCAATTTCGGGACCAGCCTACCACAAGCAAAAACAGCTGCTGGCGGAAAATACCGCTCGGGGCAACCCGTGGCCATCTTAGATGGTCTCAGGCGATCTTGGCGCGCAGGATGTCGTGCATGTGAATGATACCGCGTGGTCGCTGGTCCCCGTCGACGATGACGAGGCTGGTGATCGCAAGGGCTTCCATCACTTCCAGGGCCTTGGCGGCCAGTTCGTCAGCCGCGATGACCTTGGGATGACGCGTGGCCATCTCCCCAGCGGTGAGACGCGCGATGTCGAGGTCTCGCAAGTGCAATCGCCGCAAGTCGCCATCCGTAATGACTCCCCACAGGCGCCCCTCGCGATCCACCACGGTGGTCATTCCCAAGTTTCGCTGGGTCATCTCGACGATGACCTCGCGAAGCTGCGACCCCTCGCCGACCATGGGCACGGCCTCCCCCGTGTGCATCAAATCGGCGACCCGGAAGAGCGCGCGCCACGCCAGCGTGCCGCGCGGGTGAAGCGCAGCGTAGTCTTCCGGTCGCAGCTGGCGCAGCTCCAGCAGGGCCATGGCCAGCGCATCGCCCATGGCCAGCGCCGCCGTGGTGCTGGTGGTCGGGGCGAGGTTCAGGGGACAGGCCTCTTCTGACACACTGACGTCGAGAACGACTTCGCTCTGCCGGGCCAGGGTCGACTGCAGTTTGCCGGTGATCAGCAGGATAGGCACCCCGATCCGCTTGAGCGGGGGCAGGATGGCCAGCATCTCCTCGGTCTCGCCGGAATTCGACAGGGCCACCACCACGTCACCGCGCGCCACCATGCCCACGTCCCCGTGTACGCCTTCGGCGGGATGCAGGAAGTGCGCGGGTGTGCCGGTGGAGGCGAGGGTCGCCGCCACCTTTCGGGCGATGATTCCCGACTTCCCCATGCCCGTCACGATCACGCGGCCCGTGCAGTCGCGGAGCATCTGCACGGCCCGGTCGAACGACTCGTCCAGCTTGCCGATGAGACCGACGATACCATCGGCTTCGAGCCGCAAGACGCGCTCCGCGATGCGGCGCGGCGACTCGGATCTCGTCACGACACCTGGGCCTGACGGATGGCGAGCATCGCGTCGAGGAGGCGTGGAAGATCGTCGATGCGGAGCATGTTGGGCCCGTCGGACAGCGGCTGGCCATCGGGCAGCGTGCGATCGGGATCCTCGTGCATCTCCATGAAGATCGCGTCGACTCCGAAGGCCACCGCGGCTCGCGCGAGCGCGGGAACGTACTGCCGCTCGCCCCCCGACCGGTCTCCGGCCGCGCCAGGCAATTGCACCGAATGCGTCGCGTCGAAGACCACGGGGCAGCCCAGCTCCCGCATATCGGCCAGGGAGCGGAAATCCACCACGAGGTTGTGGTAGCCGAACGAGGTGCCCCGCTCGGTCAACAGAATGTCGCGGTTGCCGGTGGCCTGGATCTTTTCGATCACGTTGCGCATGTCCCGGGGCGCCACGAACTGCCCTTTCTTGACGTTGACCGGCTTACCCGTCCGGCCCGCGGCCATGACCAGATCGGTCTGCCGGCACAGGAAGGCAGGAATCTGCAGAATATCGAGGACTTCGGCGGCCGGCTCCACCTCTGACACCTGGTGGATATCGGAGAGCACCGGGACGCCGACCACCTCGCGGACCCTCTTGAGTATTTTCAGACCGCCGGCCAGTCCCGGACCGCGGTAGCTGTGCAGGGAGGAGCGGTTGGCCTTGTCGTAGGATGACTTGTAGACGAAGGGCACACGGCGACTGGCCGTGATGGCGGCGATCCGCTCGGCCGTCATGATGGCGTGCTGCTCGTTTTCGATGGCGCACGGCCCGCCAATGAGCACGAGCGGGCAGTTCCCACCGATCCGCACCCCGCCGGCCACGACCTCGCGGACGAGCATCAGAGGCTCATCTGGTGAGCGAGGGCGGCCGCCACGAACCCCGCGAACAGAGGGTGAGGCTCCCACGGCCGCGAGCGGAACTCCGGATGAAACTGTCCAGCCACGAAGTAGGGATGATCGGGGATCTCGATGATCTCCACCACCTGTTTCTCTGCCCACACGCCGGACACCCGCAACCCGTTCTTCTCGAGATCTTGAAGATAGTCGTTGTTGACCTCGTAACGGTGGCGATGGCGCTCCCGAATGATGCCCTCCCCGTAGAGCCGGGAGACGTTGCTTCCCTCCGCCAGCACGACGGGATAGAGACCGAGCCGCATGGTACCGCCCTTGGCATCGATGCCGCGCTGTTCGGGGAGGAGATCGATCACGCGATGGGGTGAGGTCGGATCGAACTCCGAGGAGTTGGCCCCCGCCAGGTTACAGAGGTGCCGAGCGAACTCGATCACCGCGCACTGCATGCCGAGACAGATACCGAAGAACGGCACGCCGTGCTCGCGGGCATAGCGGACGGCCGCGATCTTCCCCTCGATGCCGCGGTCTCCGAATCCCCCCGGGACGAGAACGCCATGGACGGCTTTCAGGTGCTGCCCAGCGCCGTCGCGCTCGATGTGCTCGGCGTCCACCCAGGCCACGTCGACGCGCGCGTCGTTGGCAATGCCTCCGTGGGCGAGGGCCTCACTGAGACTCTTGTACGAATCCTTCAGGTCGATGTACTTGCCGACCACGGCGATGCGGGTGGCCTGCTGCGGTGACTTCACCCGCCGCACCACGTCTTCCCACCGACTCAGGTCGGCCGGTCGTTCGGGAAGTTTGAGCAGCTTGACCACGATGGCGTCCAGCCCCTCGCGATGGAAGACCAGGGGCACCTCGTAGATGGTATCCACGTCTTTGGCGGTGATGACGGCATCTTCCTCGACGTCGCAGAAGAGCGCGATCTTGGCCTTGATGCCCGGCGGCAGGTACCGGTCGGTGCGGCAGAGCAGCACATCGGGCTGGATGCCGATGGCCCGCAACTCCTTGACGGAGTGCTGGGTCGCCTTCGTTTTCAGTTCGGAGGCCGCTTGCATGAACGGCACCAAGGTGAGGTGCACGTAGATGCAGTTGTCACGGCCGACGTCCTTTTTGATCTGGCGCACGGCCTCGAGAAACGGCAAGCCTTCGATGTCCCCGACCGTCCCACCCACTTCCACGATGGCCACATCGGCGGTATCACCCACTCCGCGGATGGCCGCCTTGATCTCATCGGTGATGTGGGGAATGACCTGCACCGTCCGCCCGAGGTAGTCGCCCCGCCGCTCCTTCTGGATCACCGAAAAGTACACCTTGCCCGCGGTGAGGTTGTGATCGCGGGTGACCCGCGATGAGGTGAAGCGCTCGTAGTGGCCGAGATCGAGGTCCGTCTCGCCCCCATCGTCGGTCACGAACACCTCGCCGTGCTGATAGGGGCTCATGGTGCCGGCGTCGATGTTGATGTAGGGGTCCATCTTCTGGAGGGAAACCCGAAAGCCCCGCGCCTCCAGGAGCGCTCCGATGGCGGCCGAGGCCAGACCTTTGCCCAGCGATGAGACGACCCCTCCCGTCACGAAGACATATTTCGGCGCCACGTCACCCCTCCTCCCGCTCTGATGGTCCCCTCGCCCGCCGGTCGGGGCGGAAACGCGCACGCCGCCGCACGTGATGCATCGCCGCCGTGCGAGTGGCCAAGGTCCCGTCCAGCCGCCCATCGCGGAGCTCGTCCAGCACACGGGCCACCCCGGCCCCTCGCGCGATCCCGAGCGCCACGACCTCAGCGCCCCTCAGCCAGGGCTCCACCGCGGCGTCGTGCTCGACGAACCGCGTCACCGCGCGGCGAAGGGCGGCGTCGCCGATGAGCCAGCACCACGCCAGCTCCAGCGCCGGTCGGCGACGCAGGATCTGCGCGGCCGCGCTCCGGCTCGTCGCGCCCCGCAGTCGGGCGACCGTCACGGCCGTCTGCTCCAGGGTCCGGAGGAGGCGTGCACCGGGTTCACCGCTCACCGCGAGGCGCCGGAGGACGTCGGCAGCGATTCCCGGTGCCTGGTCACCGAGAAGGACGAGCAGGAGGAGCTCCACCGGAGTCACGGACAGGGCGTGGGTCTCCGCCCATGTGCGGGTCGAGCCGAGGGCGGAGAGCCAGTGGGCGGTGAGGGCGGTGTAGCGAATGCGCCGATCGAGAAGGCCAAAGGCCGCGTCGGCACCGAGTCTGGCGAGTGCGCGTTCCGGTTCCGGCTCGCTCAGGATGTGCTTGAGCTCGGCCACCAGACGGACACCGGACAAGGCGCCATACGGCGCCAAGTCGAGCGCGAGCTTCCGGCAGTCGATCGTCCAGGCGTCGGCCGTCAGGCCGAGGCGTGTCGCGTAGCGCGCCCCGCGGAAGATGCGAGTGGGATCTTCCACGAAAGAAAGGGGGTGCAGGACCCGCAGGCGGCGCTCTCGAAGATCGGTTTGTCCCCCGAGAGGGTCGATGAGGAGCAAGGCTCCCGAGGAGAGTTCGGCGCCCATCGCGTTCACCGTGAAGTCGCGCCGGCGCAGATCGTCGTCCAGGGCAGCGGGCCGGACGCGCGGCAGCGCCCCGGGCTCGTCGTAGTGTTCGGCGCGGGCGGAGGCGACGTCCACTCGGCGACCCCTCCGCCCCCGCACGGATGCCGTGAGAAACCGCCTGTGCTCGACGAGCGCGCCTCCCATTTCTGCGGCGAGAAGACGAGCCATCCCGAGGGCGTCTCCCTCGACCACGACGTCGATATCGCGGGCCACCGCGGTCTCGACGCCGTGCACCGCATCGCGGACGACTCCTCCCACCGCGAAGGCCCGGCCTCCCGCGTGCTCGGCGAGAAGGCCGGCGCGCCGGAGGAGCCGGTACGCCTCGCGGTCGACCGCGGTTGCCAGCCGCCCGGCCAGCGATGGACCCCGCGGTCGGCCCGGGAACGCGCCGACCGGAGCCACCGCGCCCACCAAGGTCGCCCCGTCGCGAACAACGACAAACGGCGCCCCGCCTGCCAGCTCTCGGCGGACCGCGATCTCGCTGACCCTCGCGTCGACCACGGCGACCGGCCGAGTCACCCGCGCGGCCGGCACGTCGCCGAGTCCCAGCGCAGCAGCGCGTCGGAGATCGTCGCGGAGCACAGCTTGGCCCGAGCGCGGGGACAGGACGAATCCGGCGATGTCGAGGCGCGTGGCGCGAGCCACCCCGTCCTCAATGCTCGCGCCGGGCTCGAGCGAACCGACGGTTGCATTGATCAGGTCCCTCGCGAGCACCCTGACTTGGGGGTATGTATGTCCGCGGCGGGCCACGCTCACCCGCTCCTTGCTGTTGAGATGGGAGGCCTCGACCGGGCCCCCCAAGCGCACCGCGCTCGTCGCCTCCCGGGGAATCCGGAGTGCTCCTCGGTTCGGCGGCGAACTCCGAGACCGCTGGGGAACCAGCCAGTCAGGATGCGGTTCAGGTCGATGCAGAAGCGGGAACCATGAGCGCATCGGATGGGCGCGCGCTCACGGATCGTCGGCAAACCGTCGAACGCAGCGAGCACGACGGATTATATCAACCGCTCCCCCGACGGAGCAAGGCGTGGGTGACCGATCCAAGTTCCGGAGCGCCGAGCCACCATGCGGTCGCACCGAACGCAGCCGTGCCGCCGAGGATCGTGAGAAGAAGCCATCCGGCATCCGCCAGAAGCCCGGCGCCGGCAGGCCAGCGCCACAGCGCGGCGGCGCATACGAGGGCGAGCGGGACCGACGCCATCGTGGTGCGCGCGAGAGTCCCCACCAGCGCGGTGCCCCCGATGGGTCCTAGCCGGCGCCGGGCCGCCCACAGAAGGGCGGCCAAGTTCACATAGCCAGCCACGGAGGCCGCCGCGGCCAGGCCCACGTGTCCGAACGGCCGCATGAGAATGCTGGCCACGACGATATTGACGGCCACGGTGAGGACGCCGAACCGAACCGTCACCGCGGGCTGCTGCAGGGCATAGAACGCCTGCGCGGCGATTCTGGCGCCGGCGATCCCCGCCAGGCCGACGGCGAACCAAAGCAACGCCTCGGCGGTGGCCGCGGTATCCGCCGGGGTGAAGCGCCCACGCTCGAAGAGTAGGCGCGTGATCTGGGTGCGCAGCAGGATGAGGCCTAGGGCGGCCGGGATGCTGACGAATAGCGACATGCGCAGGGCAAAACCCAGGGTGATGGCGAGAGCTCGCCGGTCCCCCGACGACGCCTGGCGTGCCATCGACGGCAGCGCCGCCGAGGCCAGCGCGATGCCGAACACACCCAAAGGGAATTCCATCACGCGGTCCGCGTAATAGAGGAACGAGATGCTCCCGGGCACGAGGAGCGACGCCAGGAGGGTGTTTACGAAGACGTTGACTTGGACCGCGGCCAGCCCGACCACGGATGGCAATAGCAGGCGGGCCACCCGCCCCACCGCTGGATGAGCGACCTCCCCAGAGGGCGCCACGAGACATCCGCTGCGCCGCAGGTCCGGTAGCTGCACCAGCAGTTGGCCCAGACCGCCGAGAAGGACGCCGATGGCTAGCGACAGGATGGGAGGGTTCACGTGGCTCGACAGCATCACGACGCAGAGGATCATGCCGAGGTTCTGGATCGCGGGGGCGAACGCGGGGGTAAAGAAGCGGCCATGGGCGTTGAGCGCTCCCATGGCGAGGGCACTCAGTCCGACGAGGGCGAGATACGGGAACATCACGCGGGTGAGTAAGGAGGCGAACGCTTGCTGTCCTGGATCACGCGCGAAGCCGGGAGCCATCGCGCGGACGATCCACGGGGCGAAGATCAGGCCGAGGACGGTCGTCAGCGAGAGCACGATGAGGATGGCTCCCAAGACCGCCCGCAGCATACGGGCGGATTCGGCGGGCGTCCGCCGCGCAGTGTACTCGGCGATGACCGGTATCATGGCCGCGGAGAGCGCGCCCTCACCGAGCAGCCGCCGCAGCATGTTGGGAATCCGGTAGGCCACAAAGAAAGCATCGGTGGTTACCCCAGCGCCGAAGGCGAGAGCCACTACCATGTCCCGCGCGAAGCCGAGCACTCGGCTGAGCAGGGTCGCGCTCCCGATACTTCCCAGTGCCCTGAGAATGTGGCGCTCGACGCCGCGACCGTCGCTCACCTTGCAATTCCCCCTCTGATGCGGCACGATTGTGCGTCGATCCAGCGCCCGTCTAAACTCCGGTGGCGCGCGCGTCCCAAAGGAGGAGCGGTCAGGTGGCCAACACCAAGTCGGGAGTCAAGCGGATGCGCCAGAACGAGCGGCGGCGCATCCGCAACCGGGCCTTGCGGTCCAAGCTGCGCACCACCGTGAAGACGGCTCGCACGGCCGTGAGCCAGCCGGGCACGGAGCGAACGGTCGCGGTGGCCGAAGCCATCCGCGCGCTCGACAAGGCCGTGACGAAGGGCGTCATTCACCGCAACACGGCCGACCGAAAGAAGTCCGCGCTCGCCCGCAGTCTCGCCGCAGCGCGCTAGCGCCGGCCGCCACCCTGCCCGTCCCCTAGCTCCCGAATCAGGTCCCGAGCGGCCTGGGTCAGACGCTCGCCGGCGTCCGGGCCGTAGAGACTCGCGCACGCGACGTAACTGGGGGCGCCGTATGCCGCGGCCGTGACGAAGTAGCCAAGATAGTCGTTGGACAGGCCCGCCACGAACCCGCGCCCAACTCGCGTGCGCGCTTCATCCTTGATGCGCTGTCCGAGCTCCGACTGCAATTCTCCGGGAACAACGACCCATGCCGTGTCGCCGAGCGCGACGGCGATCAGCTCGGCGTCCATCGGCATGGCCCAGCCGAGCGGCAGGGCGACGCGGGGAAGCAGGCGACCCAGGCAGTTCTGGAGCGAGAGGGCAGGCGCGGGCAGCGCCACCCGGATCGCCCGGATGGTGATCGGCGCTTCCTCAGGCTCCCGACTCTGCCGCCAGCCGTCGCGTACGACGGTGGCCAGTTCGGCGCCGACTTCCAAGAGCGCTCCGTGACCGTGGCGGCGCGGACTCACGTCGCCGACGGCGCCGTTCACGAACAACACGGGTACGCCGAGCTCGCGTTCGAGGATGTGAGAGGCCACGCCCATCACATCCCCGGAGTAGCGGAGGTTGGCGGGTCCGAGCATGGTGCCGTGAATAGCGTAGTTCCAGAGGAGGGCAACCGCTCGATCGCCCGTCGCGACGAACTTGAGGGAAAGGATCTCTCGGTCCACCGGAAGCCCCAGTCGCCCGGTCGTCACGTCCGGCGCCTCCCGGGTGAACGCAGCTACGCGAGCGGGGGCCTTGGCGGCCTCCGCCTGCGTGATCGCCTGCACTACGGCGCCGACCAACGCTGATCGCACCGTCGCGTTGAATCGGTCGATGGAGAGGACGGCCCACAGGGCCGACCGAGCAAAGGCGCCCGGTCCCGAGTGCGTGTGAGAGGCCGAGATGATCAGGCTGCCGGGCGCCACGCCGGCTTCGCGGAGTCGCTGGCTGACCTCTTGCGTGAAGCCGCGGTCCACGCCCACGAGATCCACCGTGGCCCACGTCACTTTGGCCTCACCGCTTTCCACGACGATGGCTCGGGCTTCGAGAGGGTCGAGCGTCCCTTCGGATGGCTTGAACCAGAACGCGTACGGATAGAGCCCGAGAATGTCGGGCATGAGCAGCCGCCGGGCGAAGGTGCCGTAACCGGCCAGCGGCGCTCCGGCTGGGAGCAACAGAGAGACGGTGGCCGCCCCCGCCCGAAGGCAGCCGGCACACCGCATCGCCCACGCGGGAGACGAGGCACCGAGCAGGAGGACGAGCCCCAGGCTGAGGCCGAGGATTACCGCCCGCACAGTGCGACCACCAGGGTCACCAGTTCTGCCCGGGCGTCACCCCCTGACTTCAAACGCTGCTCGGCTTGCCAGCACTGCCGAAGCCGATGGGCCACCTTCTCCGGCTCCCTCGCCGACGAGGCATACCCCTGCACCACTGGCGGGGGCCGGCGCAAGGTTCGCGCGATCTGCTCCACGCTGTGTCCCCGACGAAGCGATTCTTGAATCGTCCAGGCGCTGCGGACCTCGCGGGTAAGGAGGGCGAGGAGGAGCATCGGCTCCTCGCTGGTCAGGAGCGACTCGAGGGTGCGCAGCGCCAGCGCCACGTCTCGGCGCTCCACCGCCCGGGTGAGATCGAAGACACCGCTCACGCGGTGTTCGCCGACCACCGCGGTGACCTCTTTGACTCCGACCCCGAGGTTCTGCGGGCCTCCAGCCAGCGCGGCCTTGCGGACTTCTCCCAGCAGCGCGGCGCTGTGGTCACCCACCCACTGCACGAGGAGGCGGGCGGCCTCCTCGCTTACCGTAAGGCCCTCGACGCCCGCGCGGCGCCGCAGCCACTGCTCGAGCCCGCCGCCCTGGCGCGCGGGCAGGGCCACGATCGCGCTGGCCGGGATGGCACTCAGAAGCCAGTGCTCTCGCCGATCGCGTGAGGCCGTGAGCGCCTCGTCGGCGAGCAGCAGCACGCAGGACCCGGGATTGGGGCTGGCGGCGTACTCGGCCAAGCCCTCGCTGCCCTTGGCGGGCAGCGCCTGGCAGCGGCGGACGGCGACGAGTCGCATGGGCGCCACGACTGGCATGGTCATCGCCGATTGCACGACCATCGCCACCGTAACGTCGCGCCCGTCGAGAACCTCTCGGTCGAAGGCGGCCGCGCTGGCTTCGCGGCACAGACCGTGGGTGACCGCACTCAACGCGTCGTCGAGGAGTTGCCCGTCGGCACCGTGGACGAGCGCCACCGGAGGCGGTTGGCCACTCGCGGCTCGCCGAAGCAAGACCTCGAAATCCAGAGGGGCAGTCCGCGCGGGCTCCGCGGCGCTCAGAATGGATTGACGGCGCGCGCCACGATGTCGCGAGCGAGAATACCCGCCACGGGCACGATGGCCGCGTCCTGCCGGGCGATGGTACCGGCCACTCCGGTGAGGGGCGGCGCGGACAAGGAAGACGGCGCCGCCAGGTAGTCAACGCGCTCCTGGAGACCCCGCTGCTCGAACAGCATGACGCCGCGGCGCACGTCGCGGAAGCGAACGTCGACCGTGACGAACAGGCGGTACTGCTGCGGGTTGGCGTTGGAATCGAAGGCGATCACCGTGACCTGATAGTTCACAATCTCACCCTCGAGGATGGCGTCGGCGTGTTCCGGCGCGACGACCCTGAGCCGTCCGTCGGTGGCGAAGGCATTGGCCACGGCGGCGGTGAGGGCCGATTCGATGTTCGGCCACTGCGTGCGGTTGACGAAGACTGGCACGGCCACCGTCCGGATATGTGGCGGAAGCGTTCCGCGCCACGAATAGCCACAGCCCGCGGCGAGCGGCGAGAGCGCCAGGGTCGCCAACGCCCGCCGTCGGGTCATCGGCGGGTGACGATGTTGACGAGACGGTTGGGGACGACCACCACCCGTTCCACCCGCCGCCCTTCGACCCAGGGTCGGACGCGATCGTCATCGAGCGCGCGCGCGCGCACGACCGTCTCACCCGCATCGACTTCCAGCACGAGGCGGCTCCGCACTTTTCCGTCGACCTGCACCACGAGCGTGACGTCGTCTTTCAGGAGGGCGGTGGGGTCGGCGACCGGCCATGGCTGCGCGAAGACACTCTCGTGGTAGCCAAGCTGCGACCACAGCTCCTCGGCCAGGTGGGGACAGAATGGGGCGAGGAGCAGCAGCACGGTCTGCACCGCTTCTCGCAAGAGGAGGGCCCGTTCGTCGGTCGGAACGCCTGCGCGGAGAGCCGCCGTCGACGCCTCGAATGCATACAGGGCATTCATCAGTTCCATGATGGCGCTGATGGCCGTGTTGAAGTGGAAATCGCGGTCGAGGTCGTCGGTGACGCGCGCGATTGTTTCGTGGATGACCCGCCGGCAGGCACGACCCGCATCCGACAGCTCGTCCGTCATGCCGCCGCGATCTTGCGCGCCATTGGCCGGGCCCGCGGTCGCCGCCCGGGCGCTGGGGGCAGCGGTGCCCGCTCCCGCGAGACCTTGCCGGCTTTTGCGGGCGGTGGCAGCCCTTTCGCCATTCAAGGGGCCATGGGGGAGGCCTCTCGCCCCCGCCATCTCTTGACCGTGCGCGACGACGAAGCGCCAGACGCGGTTGAGAAATCGCGCTGCCCCCTCCACACCGTGATCGTTCCAGTCGAGATCCTTCTCGGGGGGCGCCGCGAAAAGCGAGAAGAGGCGGGCGGTGTCCGCCCCAAGGCTGCGGATGAGATCGTCGGGATCGACGACGTTGCCCTTCGACTTGGACATCTTGGCGCCATCCTTGATGACCATGCCCTGACTGAGGAGCGCTGCGAATGGCTCATCGACGGTCACCAGCCCCAGGTCGCGCAGCACCTTGGTGTAGAAGCGGGCGTACAGGAGGTGGAGCACGGCGTGCTCGATGCCCCCGATGTACTGGTCGACGGGCATCCAGTAGTCGGCGGCTGCCGGTTCGACCATGCCGGCCGTGTAGTGCGGCGAGCAGTAGCGGAGGAAGTACCAGGAGGATTCGACGAAGGTGTCCATCGTGTCGGTCTCGCGCCGCGCTCGGCCGCCGCAGCGCGGACAGCGCGCATTGACGAAGCTGGCCACCTCGGCGAGCGGTGAGCCCCCCTTTCCGCTGATCTGGACGTCGCGCGGCAGCAGGACCGGGAGGTTCTCCTCCTTCTCCGGCACCATGCTGCAGGCATCGCAGTAGAGCACCGGAATCGGCGCGCCCCAGTAGCGCTGACGGCTGATGCCCCAATCGCGCAAGCGGTAGTTGATCTTGGGGGCGCCCAGGCCCCGCTCCATCAGCCACTCGGTGGCGCGCGCCTTGGCCGCGGCCACACTGAGACCGTCGAGAAAGCCGGAATTGATCTTGACCCCATCGCCGGTGTAGGCCTTGCCGGTCCACCCCGGGGGGCGGCGGACTGTCTCGATGATGGGCAGCCCGTGCTGCTCGGCGAACTCCCAGTCCCGCTCGTCTTCCCCTGGCACCGCCATGATGGCGCCCGTGCCGTAGCCCATGAGCACGTAGTCGGCAATGAAGAGCGGGATCTCGGCGCCGCTGAACGGGTTCACCACCCGTGCGGAGAGGCGCTGTCCTCGCTTCGGTCGATCCACGGCCGTCCGCTCGATCTCGGATTGACGCGCTGCTTCCGCCCGGAAGGCAGCCACCGACCGGCGCTCCTCCTCGTTGGCCACCAGTTGGTCCACCAAGGGGTGCTCCGGGGCGAGCACCGCGTACGTCATGCCGAAGGCCGTGTCGGGGCGCGTGGTGAAGACGCGCAGAGTCAGCCCGGGCCGGCCGACCACCGGAAGGTCAAATTCCGCCCCGTCACTCCGGCCGATCCAGTTGCGCTGCATGGTTAGCACCCGCTCGGGCCATCCCGGCAGCCGTTCACACCATTCCAGCAACTCGTCGGCGTAGGCGGTAATCTTGAAGAACCAGCCGTCGATCTCCCGAGGCACGACCTCGCTGTCGCAGCGCCAACAGCGGCCGTCCTCGACCTGCTCGTTGGCGAGCACGGTCTGGCAGGACGGGCACCAGTTCACGATGGAACGGCGGCGGTAGGCCAGACCCCGCTCGAGCATCTTGATAAAGATGAGCTGCTCCCACCGGTAGTACTCGGGATCGCAGGTCGCCACCTCGCGGTCCCAGTCGTAGGAGATCCCCAACTTTCGGAGCTGCGAGCGCATGTTGTCGATGTTCTCGTAGGTCCAGATGGCGGGATGGACCCCGTTCTCGATGGCCGCGTTCTCGGCGGGAAGGCCGAAGGCGTCCCATCCCATCGGGTGGAGAACGTTGAAACCGCGCATCCACTTGTAGCGAGCGAGGAGATCCCCAATGGCGTAGACGCGGACGTGTCCCATGTGGATGCGGCCCGACGGATAGGGGAACATCTCCAGGCAGTAGAACTTGGGGCGAGTGCGGTCCTCGGTCGCCCGGAACTGGCGGCGCTCCTCCCACACGCGCTGCCACTTGGCTTCGATCTCCTGAAATGGATACCGGTCGGTCGACATGGTTCTCCGATTTGTACTCTATCGGGGAAGCTGAGGCAAGAAACGCGGCGACCGACGGGTCGTGTCCCACCGTGAAATGAGACACGACGGTCCCGCCGCGACCGCGGGCGCCGGCTCCCTACCGGCCGAACGGCCCGACCCTACTTCTTGGCGCCCAACAGATCGAGCGCCTCGTTGGCGGCCTTGAGCGAGTCGCTGTGCTTGCCGCCGTCATGCAGCTTCTGCGCTTCATCGAGTTTGGCCACGGCCTGCTTCACCTTTGGATCGTTCGCGCTCATCTTGGCTGCCGCGTCCCGGCCTTGCTTGATGACGATGGGGCAGTTCGAGGCCAAGACCGGCCACGCTGCGAAGACCAACCCTCCCACGAGAGCGATCACGGCAAAGAGCTTCATTCGCAGTTCACCTCCTCTCCGGCGTCGACATGCGTCACGTTCCGATCACGGTCCCCCTCGAGCGACGCGGGCCGTTCGCCCAGCGGGCTCATCGCTCGATCCCCGGGGTGGAAGTGGTCGTAGAGCCGCTGGGCCAGCTTGGGCGTCACCTTGGGTACCGACGCGAGTTCCGCCACCGATGCCTCGCGCACGCGGCGGGCCGAGCCGAGCGTTTTCAGAAGGCTGGTGCGGATGGCCGGTCCGACCCCGGGGATGGTATCCAGCACCGACTGGATCGTCCGCTTGGCGCGAAGCTTCTTGTGGTACGTGATGGCGAAGCGGTGGGCCTCGTCCCGGATCTTCTGCAACGTCTGCAGCGCCGGCGATGTCGGGTCGAGCACGAGCGGGTGCAGGCCGTCGGGGCGGTAGACTTCCTCCTCGCGCTTGGCCAGCGCGATGACGGGCAGGTAGTCGAGACCAAGTTCCTGGAGCACGCGCACGCCCACGTTGAGCTGGCCGCGTCCCCCGTCGATGAGGACGAGATCTGGCAGCGGAGTCCCCTCTTCCAGGGCGCGCGCGAAGCGACGCGTGAGCACCTCGTGGAGAGAGGCGAAGTCGTCGGTCCCGGTGACCGTCCGGATGCGGAACCGCTTGTAGTCGTCCTTCTTCATACCGCCGTTCTCCCAGACGACCATGGACCCGACTTGCTCGGTCCCCTGGGTATTCGAGATGTCGTAACCCTCGATGCGGTTCGGGAGCCCCGGCAGCCCGAGGGCCCGCTGCAGCTCTTCGAGGATGAGCTGTTGCCGGTTGCCCCGCGCCAGGAGGTGGTTCTGCAGGGCGAGGGCGGCGTTGGCCTCGGCCATGGCCACGAACTCTCGCTTGCCTCCTCGCTGGGGGCTGTGCACCTGGACCCGCCGGCCGGCCAAACTGGCGAGCCACTGCTCGATCAGATCCGCTTCTGGCACGTCTTCGGAGAGGAGAATCTCCGGAGCGGGCACCACGTTCTTCGAGTAGAACTGGCGGAGGAAGGCCGAGAGAATCTCGCCGTCGCTGGAGCCCACCACGCGGTCGAAGAAGAACGCCTCCTGCCCCACGAGCCGGCCGCGTCGCACGAAGAACAGCTCGAGACACGCGTCGCCGCCCTGCCGCACGAGACCGATCACATCCTGATCCACTTCGACGGTGGAGATCATCTTCTGGCGTTCGCGGACGCGGTTCAGGGCCTGAACCCGGTCGCGCAGCATGGCGGCGCGTTCGAAGTTGAGGGCCCCCGCCGCCGCCTCCATGTCCTGGGTCAGCTCCGCGGCCAGCGAGTCGTCCTTACCCTCCAGGAAGCGCTGCACCTCGGCGACCGTGCCGGCGTAGCCCTCCCGGGTTTCCCATCCTGTGCAGGGCGCCCGGCAGCGACCGATGTGGTACTGGATGCAAGGGCGCTCGAGCCGGCCGTCGATCTCGATGGAGCACGTGCGCAGGGGGAAGAGCTGGCGGGTGAGGCGCAGGGTCTCCCGCATGGCGGTGGCGGGATAGAAGGGCCCGTAGTAAGCGGCCCCGTCCGTGGCCACCCGCCGCGCCACCACCAATCGGGGAAACGGCTCATTGGTGGTGAGCTTGAGGAAAGGATAGTGCTTGTCGTCGCGCAGGATGATGTTGTACCGGGGCCGATGCTTGCGCACCAGGGTGGCCTCGAGCATTAGGGCTTCGAGGTCGTTGTCGGTCACGATGTAGTCGAGGTCGCGGATACCCCGCACGAGGGCGTCCGTCTTGGGGTCGCGCGGGCGCGAGTCCTGGAAATACGAACGGACCCGACCGCGCAGGGATGCCGCCTTGCCGACGTAGATCACCTGCGCCTTGGCGTCCTTGTAGAGATAGACGCCGGGGCGATCGGGCAGGCGGTCCAGCTTTTCGTCCAGGCTGCCGTTCATACTGCCTGCTTGCGAAGCCCCTTCACCCGGTCGCGTAGCTCGGCGGCCTGCTCGAAGTCCAGCCGCCGCGCCGCCTCCCGCATCTGGACCTCCAGCTCCTCGATGCGGCGCTGCCGCTCGTCGTCGGAGCCGAAGGTCTCCTGCGCCTCCGACACCTCAACTGTATAGTAGTCGCGCTCGTAGATGGTCTGCAGCAGTTCGTGGATAGAACGCTGGACCGACTCCGGGGTGATGCCGTGCTCGGCGTTGTACGCCCCCTGGAGGTCGCGTCGGCGCTCCGTCTCGCGGATGGCCTGGGCCATAGAAGCCGTCACCCGATCGGCGTACATGATGACCTCGCCCCCCACGTGGCGGGCCGCTCGGCCCGAGGTCTGGATCAACGAGGTGCCCGAGCGCAGGTATCCCTCTTTGTCCGCATCGAGGATGGCCACCAGGGACACCTCTGGGATATCCAGCCCCTCGCGCAGCAGGTTGATCCCCACCAGGCAGTCGAACTTGCCCAGGCGCAGGTCGCGGATGAGCGCGGTGCGATCGAGGGTATCGATGTCGGAGTGAAGGTAGCGCACCCGAACCCCCGCCTGCTGGTAGTACTCCGTCAGATCCTCGGCCATCCGCTTGGTGAGGGTGGTGACAAGCACTCGCTCTTCGCGCTCGGCCCGGGCGCGGATCTCATGCAGCAAATCGTCGACCTGGTCGCGGGCGGCCCGCACGGTGATGCGTGGATCCATGAGCCCGGTGGGACGAATCACTTGCTCCGCCACCGCGTCGCCGGCGTTCTCCAGTTCGTAGACGTCGGGGGTGGCCGAGATGTAGACGGTCTGCCCCACCCGGGCCCGGAACTCGTCGAAGGTCAAGGGCCGGTTATCGAAGGCCGAGGGGAGGCGAAAGCCGTATTCGACCAGGGTCTCCTTCCGCGAGCGATCGCCGTGGTACATCCCGCGCAGTTGAGGGACGGCCACGTGGCTCTCGTCGATGATGACGAGGGCCTCGGGGGGGAGGTAGTCGATCAAGGTGGGCGGCGGATGCCCCGGCCGGTGTCCGGTCAGATGGCGAGAGTAGTTCTCGATGCCGTGACAGAACCCCAACTCGCGGAGCATTTCCATGTCGAAGATGGTGCGCTGCTCGAGCCGCTGTGCCTCCAGCAGCCGATTCTTGCCTCGGAGAAAGGTCAGGCGCTCCCCCAGTTCCTCCTGGATGGTGCCCAGGGCGTGTTCCACTTGGGAGGCCGGCGTCACGTAGTGGCTGGCCGGATAGATGTGGAGTTGCTCCTGGCGCTCGAGGAGCGCTCCCTTCAGCGGGTCGATGCGATGAATCGCGTCGACCTCGTCGCCGAACAACTCGACGCGCACGGCCAGCGACTCCTCGTCGGCCGGGAAGATCTCGACCACGTCGCCGCGCACCCGAAAGGTGCCGCGATGGAAGTCGTAATCGTTGCGCTCATACTGCATGGCCACCAGCCGGCGGATGATTTCGTCGCGGTCGAGGCGATCGCCCTCGGCCATGGCCAGGTGCATGCCCTGGTACGTCTCGGGGGCGCCGATGCCGTAGATGCAGGACACCGAGGCCACCACCACGACGTCTCGCCGCTCCATGAGCGATCGGGTGGCGGAGTGCCGCATGCGGTCGATCTCGTCGTTGATGAGGGCGTCTTTCTCGATGTACGTGTCGGATTGCGGGATGTAGGCCTCGGGCTGGTAGTAGTCGTAGTACGACACGAAGTACTCGACGGCGTTCTTGGGGAAGAACGCGCGGAATTCACCGAAGAGCTGGGCGGCCAAGGTCTTGTTGGGCGAGATCACCAGCGCGGGGCGCTGGACGGCGGCGATCAGATTCGCGATCGTATAGGTCTTGCCCGATCCCGTCACTCCCCGCAGGACGACGTGTCGCCCGCCCCCCTGCACGTCGCGGGTGAGGGCGGCGATGGCCTGTGGCTGGTCACCGCGCGGCTGATACTCCGACACCAGGGCGAACATCAGCTCTGGCCGGTGCTCCGGGTCAGCTGGGAACGGCGACGAGGTACTTCCGCCAGGAATCGATCAGCGACGAGGCAAACGGATGGCGGAGCAGGTGCGTGGAGAACAGGAACTTCGGATGGACGGGCTCCCGCAGCAGGCGCATGCCAAGCTCGTCGGGCAGGCGATTGCCCTTCCGGAGGTTGCAGCGCAGGCACGCGGCCACCACGTTGGTCCACGTCGTCTCCCCGCCCCGCGACCGCGGCACGATGTGATCCACGGTCAGCCGTTCGCCGCGCCGGCTGCAATACTGGCAGGTGTAGCTGTCCCGCCGGAGGATGTTTTTCTTGTTGAAGGCCACGCGGTCGAGGAAGGGCTTCCGGATGTAGACGGCGAGCCGGATCACTGCGGGCAGCGCGAGCGCCACGGACGGCGAGCGGATGACCCGCGGGGAGGCTTCCACCGACTCGGCTTTGCCGCTCAGGAGTAGAGAAATCGCGCGCCGGGCGTTGGTGAACTGAAGGGGCTCGAAGCTACTGTTCAGAACCAGGACGGCGATCTCGTCCATTCCGCATCAGAATAGTCGGGGGTGCGCGGGCGTGTCAAATCCGCGACACTCCCGGCGCCCATGGAAACGGTCGCCGGCTCGGCGACAAGCGGGCCGGCCCGGCCAAGCCGATATCCATGGGCGCGATTCCCTCCAGGAAGTCGACGCCCCGTCGGGAGGTCGGCGGGCGTCCACGCGCCGCTACTTTTTGAGGGTGCGAATGTAGTTGACGACCTCCCAGCGGTCCTTCTCGGGAAGATGTTTCCACGGCGGCATGGCGCCGCGGCCTTCGCTGATCTTACAAAACAGTATCGCGTCGCTCTCGCTCTGAACTTTTGCAGACGTCCAATCGGCCGGCTTCGGAGGAGGCAGCGCGGCTGCGGCCGGGCCGTCGCCCTTGCCTGAGGCCCCGTGACAGGTGACGCAGTTGGTCTCCACGGTCTTCTTGGCGTTTCCGAAACCCTTCACGGTGTTTTTGGCAGCGCTCACACACTTGGGATCGGCCTTCCACTCCCCCTGCGCCCAAGCGATGCCAGCGGCGCCACCGACCACTAGCACCGTCGAAGCGGCGACAGCGACTGCAGATCTCCGAAGCACGTGCATGAGCCCTCCTCTTCGCCAAGCGGTCGTGACGAGATTCACAACCCATTTAACATTGGCCCCACGAGTGGGGTCAAGCTGTTCTTCTCCTCTATGGGGAAGGACCGGCGCCTGTATCCGTCGTCTCTATCCAGAAAATCCCCGGCCCCGGCGGGCGGTTCCCGTCACCGCCCCAGCGCGGCGAGCATGTCCTCGACCCGAGTGAACTTGAGACGCGGGCGGCCGCGGGCTCGGCCGCGCTCCACCTCGATCGCGTTCAGTCGCTGCCAGTCCGCATAGGCGAGGTACCGCGGCTGGCGGTCGCGGATCATCTGCTCGGCGGCGGCCGCCGACGGTTGCTCGGGACGGAGGTGGGCGTCTTGGGCGAGATCCTCCAGCATGCTGGCCACCGTCTCGGCGGCGTCGGACTTGTTCGTCCCGATCACGCCGGTCGGGCCCCGCTTGATCCACCCTGCCGTATATTCGCCGATCAGCGGCTGCTTGGAGCCAGGGTCGAGGACACGTCCCTTGTCGTTCAGGACGACCGCCCAGTCGTCGTTGAACGGCACGCCGGGCAGCGGCACGCCGCGATATCCCACGGATCGAAAGACGAGTTCGACCGGCAGCTCCTCGAATACCTGGGTCGGCTTGGCTTGGAGCGTGCCGGTGGGGGTTGCGGAGAGCCTATTCTTGACCAGCCGCATACCCACCACTTCGCTGGCGTCGTTGCCGATGAGCTCGACGGGTGAGACGAGGAAGCGCACGATGAGTCGCCGCCGTTTGCCCAGAGGTCGCCGCGCCGCGTAGCTCTGCAGAATCTCCACCTTCTTGGCCGTTGCGCGATCTGGGCTGTGCTCCAGCGCCGCCCGACTCAGCTCGTCGAGGGCCACCTCACTGGGGATGGTCACGATGTCGGCGTCGGCTAGATCGCCCAGCTCCTTGATTTCGGGATTCGTGAACGCCGCTTGGGCTGGGCCGCGGCGTCCGAGCAGGTAGACCTCGCGGACGCGACTTCGGCGGAGCGCCTCCAGCGCATAATCGGCGATGTCGGTCTGTTCCAGCTCTTCCGGAGTGCGGCAGAGGATGCGGGCAACATCGATGGCCACGTTTCCCACCCCCACCACGGCGGCTCGCTCCTGCGAGAGATCGAACTGGCAGTCGCGATAGTCGGGGTGGCCGTTGTACCAGGCGACGAACTCCGTGGCCGGGTGGCTTCGCTTCAGGTCCTCGCCCGGAATCTCCATGCGTCGGTCCGTCTGAGCCCCGGTCGCATACACGATCTGATGATAGTGACCCCGCAGATCCTCGACGCTGACGTGCTTGCCGAGTTCCACGCCGCCGAAGAAACGGAAG
>JBKPAK010000088.1:0-12760 GCA_046726415.1 Candidatus Methylomirabilota bacterium | reverse complement strand
CGTCTCCGTGGTAGTCCTGATGAACCTCGCGGTGGACGCATGCTACGCGTACCTCGACCCGCGGATCCGCTACTGACGCCATGGCGAATCACGTCGAGACCCTGGCCACGCCCTCGACCCAGGCGGACGTGCCGCGCCCGGGGGCCGCCGGGGCGCCCCTGCTTCACGCGATCTGGCGCTTCTGCCGCCAGAAGCCGCTCGGCGCCCTCGGGGGCGTCATCGTGCTGGTCATGATCGTCATGGCAGTCTTCGCGCCGTGGATCGCGCACTACACGTACGACGAGACGATCCGCGGCGCCCGCATGAAGCCACCCAGCGCCCAGTTCTGGATGGGCAGCGACAACCTCGGCCGGGACATCTGGAGCCGGGTAGTGTACGGTGCCCGGATCTCCGTCACCGTCGGCTTCTGCGCCGTACTCATCGCCAACGTGCTGGCCGCAGGAGTGGGGATCACCAGCGGCTACCTGGGCGGGAAGTACGATCTCTGCGTGCAGCGGGTGGTGGATGCCTGGCAGTCTTTCCCCTTCTTGGTCGTGATCCTCTCGATCATGGCTGTGCTGGGACCGGGGCTCCTGAACATCATCTTCGCCCTGGGTTTCTTCGGCGCCGCCAACGCCTCTCGCGTCGTCCGCGGTGCGACCGTCAGCGTCGCGCAGAACGTCTACATCGAGGCGGCACGGGCCCTCGGCGCCGGGCACGCGCGAGTCATGGCCCGCCACATTCTGCCCAACGTGGCGGCGACGATCATCGTCTGGGCCACCATCGGGCTCGGCGCCTTCATCCTCGCCGAGTCGGCCCTCTCCTTCCTCGGCTTCGGCGTGCCCCCGCCCTACCCGTCGTGGGGCGGCATGCTCTCGGGATCTGGGCGGTCGTTCTTCTCGCAAGCGCCGTGGATGGCGATCTATCCGGGGCTCGCCATCTCGCTGGCCGTCTTCGGGTTCAACATGCTGGGCGATGCGCTGCGCGACGTGCTGGACCCACGGCTCCGCGGCGCCGCCGGTCGGATGCGCTAGCAGACCGCTGAGCAGCCTGCGCCTAGCTCAGCCGCTGAGCGGTTTCACCGCCAAGGCTGCGCGTCCAGGAGATGCCTGCCCGTGGGCGCCGCACTTCCTGGGACTGGTTCCTCGGTGATCGCGATCGCGCGCACATCGTCAAGCGAGGCGGGGACGGCGGCCTTCACCCATGCACGTCCGTGCTGACCCACCGCGAAGGTGGCGCCACTGACGGAGGACGCACCGGCCCGGATGAACCACAGCTGGTAGGTCCGCTCCCGCGGCAGCGGAGCGAGCCCGGCGATCGCCAGATGCCCATGCCCTCCGTCGGCCGCGACGAACAGGCGCGCGCTCGCCCCAGGCTTGCCGGTGCCCCCCAGGATGATGACCCTGCCCGGACGCCGCGCCAACGCTTCGACCTCCGGGCCAGGAGCCGGCCCCGGCGCCCGGCGAGCCAGATCCTGCTGGAGCAACACGTTCCAGACGACCAGCGACCCGACGAACGCCGCCAGCGCCGGCCACTTGCCCATTCGGAGCCATGGCGGCAGGAACATCGTTCCAGCCTGTCGTCCTGCGCGGGGCCGCCGCTCTCGCGCCGCGGCTCGGATCGCCGCCAACACCGCGGGCGGTGGCGCCACGGGCGCAAGGCCGAGCGGAAGCACACCGACGACGGCTCGATACTCCTCCAGGCGGCTTGCGCAGGGTGTGCACGTCGCGACGTGCGTTTCTACGCGCGCCCGCTCCGCCCCCTCCAGGGACTCGAGGACGTATGCGGCCAGATCTTCGACCGGATGCTCCCGCTCCTCAGTCACGGCGTTGCCACACCTCCCCTCCTGGCTTGAAACCCGGTCCGAGCACCTGACGGAGCCGCTCCAGGCCCTCGCGGATCCGGCTCTTGATGGTTCCCAGCGGTTCCTGCAGCTCGCGGGCGATTTCAACTTGCGTGAGCCCGCCGTAGTAGGCGAGCTCGATGGCTTCGCGCTGGGCGGTCGATAGCCCCTGGAGCGCGTTCGCAACGGCGCGACGCAGGCCCACGACATCTGTGGTGTCCGAGTCGTGGGCCTCGGCCGCGCGAACTGGCCCCGTCAGATGCTCGCGTTCCCGCAGGCGAGCTTGATGCGACCGGCTCCGCAAGAGGTCAATGGCGCGGTTGCGCGCGATACCCATAAGCCACCAGGGCACCCGCCCGCGTCCAGGATCGAACGTCTCCCGCCCATCCCAGGAGCGGAGGAAGGTGTCCTGTAGCACCTCGCGGGCAAGCTCGGGGTCTCCCACAATGCGCAAGGCGAGGGTGTAGACGAGACCTCCGTAGCGAGCGTAGAGCGCCTCGAGCGCGGACTCGTCCCCGCGCCGCATCTGACTGAGCAGCTGAGGATCAGCAGGATTGTCCGGGCCGGCGCCCGCCGACGCGTCGCGCCGGGGGCGGCAGTCGCCCATCGGTGTCAGGGCGAGCCGTCGCGGATGTCCACGCAGCTCTCCGGTCCCATACGCATGCCTACGGAGCCGCGGCCGTGGGCGGATCACCCAGACGGCCGTCATCCGTGGTCGGCGGGAGCTCCGTAGGCACCGGCGGAGAAAAGGCTACATCGAGGGTGAGCCGTCCGTTCCTCGTGAACGAAAGGAGCTTCATGTGCGTCGCTACCTGCGCGTCCGCTGGCTGACGGCAATCGCCCTCCTACTCCTTGGCATTGTCCCCACGAGAGCGGCGGATACGAGTCTGCGTGCCCAAGCGCAGCTCCTCTTCAAGCCCCTGCCCACGGACATGGCGAGTGCGGACAACCGCCTCGCGCCGGAAAGGGTCCGGCTCGGGCGGATGCTCTACTTCGAGCCGCGCGCATCGGGGGACAGCACGGTGAGCTGCGCCCGCTGCCATCACCCCGCCCTCTATGGGACCGATACCCTACCGACGTCCGTGGGCGCCGAGCACCGGCTGAGTCCGCGGAACGCGCCCACCGTGCTGAACGCAGCGATCCAGTTCGTGCAGCACTGGCGGGGCGATCGGACCTCTGTCGAGGACCAGGCGACCAAGGCCCTCGTCGCACCGCCGAGTTACGGTAACGCGAGTTACGAGCGCGCGATGGCCAAGCTGAAAGCGATTCCCGAGTATGCGACCCTCTTCGCCCAGGCATTCCCCGGCGGGGCGGAGCCGATCTCGGCCGAGAACTGGGGACGGGCCATCGGAGCATACATGCGCACGCTGGTGACGCCTTCGCCGTTCGACGCGTTCGTGACCGGTGATGAGCGCAGGCTGTCGGCGCGGGCTCAAGCGGGCCTTCGCGCATTCATCGAAGTCGGCTGCGCGACGTGTCACAATGGGGTCGGCCTGGGCGGCAACAGATACCAGAAGTTCGGGCTGGTCGAAGATTACTGCAACGCGACCGGGAGCGCGGCGGTCGACCGGGGTCGCTTCGACGTCACGGGCGACCCCGCAGACATGTACGTCTTCAAGGTGCCGAGCCTGCGCAACGTGGCGATGACGCCGCCGTACTTCCACGACGGCTCTGTCGCCACCCTTCCCGCGGCGGTGCGCGTCATGGCGCGCGTTCAGCTCGGTACGCCGCTCACAGAGGATCAAGTCGGGGACATCGTCGCCTTTCTGCAGACCTTGACGGGCCCGCTTCCGGCGGACTTCACCACCGCGCCCATCCTCCCGGCCTCGGCGGCTCGGCCTCCTGGAATCGCGCCGTGACGCTACTGCATCTTCGCGTGATGGGTGAGATCGAACGCGGCCCGTGGCCAGGCCGCTTTCTTGACCCCGTCGGAGGGGGGCGATACCTTCGGCACACGTCAACGGCGGTCTCGGGAGGCCCCATGAAGTGTCCGGGCTGCCAGCAGGATAGTAGCGCGACGGCGAAGTTCTGCGAGCACTGCGGCGCGCCGCTCAGCCGGCGCTGCGCGAACTGCGGCACGACGCTCTCGGCGAGCGCTCGCTTCTGCCCCGAGTGCGGACGACCCGCGGTCGCGGACCGCTTCCACTCGCCCGAGTCCTACACCCCCAAGCACCTCGCCGCGAGAATCCTCACGTCGAAGACGGCGCTGGAGGGCGAGCGCAAACAGGTGACCGTGCTCTTCGCCGACGTGAAGAGCTCGATGGAGCTGCTCGCCGACCGCGACCCCGAAGAGGCGCGGACGATCCTCGACCCGGTTCTCGAGCTGATGATGGAGGCCGTGCACCGCTACGAAGGCACCGTCAATCAGGTGATGGGCGACGGGATCATGGCGCTCTTCGGCGCGCCCCTGGCGCACGAGGACCACGCGGTCAGGGGGTGCTACGCGGCCCTGGGGATGCAGACCGCGGTCAAGCGCCACGCCGACGAACTCCTTCGCTCGCACGGCGTGCCCATCCAGATCCGCGTGGGTCTCAACTCGGGCGAAGTCGTGGTCCGCGCGATCGAGAGCGACCTCCGCATGGATTACAGCGCCGTCGGCCAGACCACTCATCTGGCGGCGCGAATGGAGCAGCTCGCGCCCCCCGGATCCATCCGGCTCACCGCCCACACGCTCCGGCTCGCCCAGGGCCGCATGCAGGTCGACGCCCTCGGCCCGATCCCGATCAAGGGGCTGCCCGACCCGATCGAGGTCTTCGAGCTGGTGGGCGCGAGCGCCAGCCGCACGCGCCTGCAGGCCGCCGCCGCGGGAGGGCTGACGCCTTTCGTCGGCCGCGCGCCCGAGCTGGCCGTGCTAGAGCGGGCGCTGGAGAAGGCAGGGGCCGGCCGCGGTCAGGTCGTGGCGGTGACCGGCGAGCCCGGCGTGGGCAAGTCGCGTCTCGTTCTCGAGCTGACGCGTTCGCGAGGAGCGAGTGGATGGCTCATCCTCCACGCCAGCGGCGCTTCTTACGGCGCGGCCACGGGGCTGATGCCGGTCGTCGATCTGCTCCGCACCTATTTTCAGGTCGAGGAACGCGACCGCGGCCAGCGCATCCGAGAGAAAATCAGCGGCAAGCTCGTCGCCCTCGACGCGAGCCTCCTGGCGTCGCTGCCCGCCTTCCTCGCCCTGCTCGACGTCGCGTTCGAGGACGCGCGGTGGCAGGCGCTCGACCCGCGGGAGCGACGCCGCCAGACGTTGGACGCGTGCCGCCGGCTGCTGCTCCGCGAGAGCCAAGTGCAGCCGCTCCTGCTGGTCTTCGAGGATCTTCACTGGGTAGATTCGGAGACGCAGGCGCTGCTCGACGCGCTCGCCGAGAGCCTTGCCGGCGCCCGGGTCCTCCTCCTCGTCGACTACCGCCCGGAGTACCGGCACGGCTGGGCCGACAAGACCTACTACACGCAGGTCCGCGTCGACCCGCTGCCAGCGGTGAGCACCGACGAACTGCTTCGGATCCTGCTGGGGACCGACGCCTCCCTGGAGCCGCTCAAGCAGCTGCTCATCCACCGCACGGATGGCAACCCGTTCTTCCTCGAGGAAAGCGTCAAGACGCTGGTCGAGACGACGATGCTGGTCGGCGACCGCGGCGCGTATCGCGCGGTCCGTCCCCTCGAGAGCGTCGCGGTGCCGGCCACGGTCCGCGCCGTCCTGGCCGCGCGCATCGACCGGCTCCCGCACGACGTTAAGCGCCTGCTCCAGTCCGCCTCGGCAATCGGCAACGACGTGCCCTTCTCCCTGCTCCGCGCGGTGGCTGAGGACGCCGACGACGAGTTTCGCCGCCACGTGGCCCACCTGCAGGCCGCCGAGTTCCTCTACGAGCGGACGCTGTTCCCCGATGTCGAGTACACCTTCAATCACGCCCTGACCCAGGAGGTCGCCTATGGCAGCTTGCTGCAGGAGCGGCGACGCAACCTGCATGCGCAGATCATGATGGCCTTCGAGCCGCTCGCGGCGGAGCACATCGACCAACTCGCCCACCATGCGCTCCGGGGCGAGGTGTGGGACAAGGCCGTCGGCTTCCTGCGCCGAGCCGGCGAGAAGGCGATCGCGCGATCGGCGCACCGCGAGGCCGTGACGTGCTTCGAGCAGGCCCTCGGCGCGATCGCGAATCTTCCGCGGAGTCACGACGCGATGGCCACGGCCATCGATCTCCGCCTCGATCTCCGGACGGCGCTCACGCCGCTGGGGCAGTACCGGAAGATCCTCGACCTCCTCGGCGAGGCCGAGGTCATCGCCGCCGAGCTTCAGGACGACGCCCGGCTCGGCCATGTGGTGGCCGACGTGAGCGCCCGTCTACGGAACACGGGCGATCATGCGGGTGCGCTCGACGCCGGCCAGCGGGCCTGCTCGATCGCCGCCCGGCTTCAGGATCGCGACCTCCAGGTATTGGCGACATACCGTCTGGCTCAGGCTCACTTCGCCGTCGGGGATTTCGCCCGCTCGGTGGATCTCCTGCGCGAAACCCTGGGCGCCCTCGGGGAAGGGCCGGCACCGCCCGACTCGCGCCTTCCCGCCTACCTGGCGGCGTGGCCCCGGGCGTGGCTGGCCCTCGGCCTCTCTAGCCTCGGGTTCTTCGCGGAGGCCATCCAGCGCGGCGAGGATGCGATCCGGGTCGCCGAGTCGGCCGATCATCCGCACAGCGTCATCGAGGCGCAGGCGGCGCTCGCTCGCGTCCATCTCGCCCGGGGCGATCTCGAGCGAGCCATCGCGCTGTTCGAGCGCGGCTTGGCGCCGAGCCGCGCCTGGAACATCTGGGACTCGACGGTCTTCTCGGGCCTTGGCTACGCGTACGCGCTCGCGGGCCGCGTTGCTAGCGGGTTACCCCTCCTCGAAGAAGCGGTCGAGCGTGGTCAGTCGATCGACGCGATGGGCATCGGCCCCGCCACGCGGCTCAGCCGACTGGGCGAGGGATATCTCCTCGCCGGCCGTCTTCGCGAAGCGCGCGAGCGCGCGGATCATGCGCTCGCGCTGGCCCGGGCCCAGAAGGAGCGAGACAACGAGGCCTGGGCCTTGCGCCTCCTCGGGGCCATCGCGGCCCGGGGGGTCCGCTGGAGATCGCCGCCGCCAAGGAGCAATACGGGAATGCGCTGGCGTTGGCCGGGCAGTCAGGGGCGCGCCCGCTCGTCGCCCACTGCCATCGCGGTCTCGGCGAGCTCTACCGCCGGACGGACGACACCGCGAAGGCCACCGCACATACGGCGATGGCGCAGACGATGTACGGCGAGCTGGGCATGCGCTGGTGGCTAGAGCAGGCGAGGGGAGACGGCACGGTTGCGCCGTGAGGCCATCGAGATCTCGGTCGCATCGCACCGCGTATAGCGCACCGCACCGACGAGCGCGGCGGCCGAGCGCCTACCCGTTCGACCACTCGAAGTTGTAGTAGATCCAGTTCGTCTTCTCAGACGCCACCGACAGCCCGGCCGCCGCCGCGCTGAACGATCCCTGACCGCATTCGCCCTTTTTCCAGATGAACCCGCTGGGAAGGTGGACATCCGCGAGGTGGTCCTCGCCGGTCACGGGGTTCTTGAAGGTGTCGCCCCGGCCTTCCCCCACGCCTTCCGCGCGAAAGGTGCTCTTCCGGCCGGTGCCTTCGATCGTGATCTTGGCCCTCACCAGGCCCACGACGTCCGCCGTCGGTCCCAGAACCTCCCAGGGCATACCACCGAGCTTTCCCGTGAAGATCTGGGCCAGCGCATCAACCTGCTTATCCGTGGTCGCCGGGTCGACGACAAAGGCCACCTTGCCGTTTCCTTCATGGATCGCCTTTGGCCAGCTGTAGATTCCGGCGCACTTCACGCTGGAAAGATCCACATCGGCGCAAGCGCCCTGGCCGATGTTGAGGCCGACCAGGGCCCGGCAACTGCCGTCCTTCGAGTTGGGAAACCCTCCGAAGTTGCAGCCGCAGCCGAAGTCGCAGTTGCAGAACTCGTAGCCTTGACCTTTGAGCTGCCAGCGAGTCGTCGCGGCGGTCGCCATGGCTCGACCTCCTAGAACGGATTGCACCGATGGCTCTTGGGCTTGATATCAGCGGACTCTAGGCCAATGCTGCCGTCAACAGGCCCTCCTGTCAATGCTGACGAGATGGCCTCGACTCCTACGCCGCCATTCGCCGTGGTCTCGACGACGAATCTTTTCGTCCCCACGTCGACGGATTTTCACCACGCCGGCAATTGGCACCTCGTCAGCGCGGGATTGGCGGCAGTCATGACGAGCACGTCGATCGCGAGCAGGTAGGGTTGTCGGGGCGAGCGCGCGTCTGATGCCCGGGCACTCTGCCTTGCACGCATCCGCGGCTGCGATCATAGTCGGCGGCGGAGGACCATGGTGAGATCGCGGCCGACGGTGAGTAATGCACCATGGTGAGATCACGGCCGACGGTGAGTAATGCGACGCTCCTGGCCCGGGTGGGGTACTTTCGCTCCCTGCCGGCCGCTGAACTCCGTCACCTGGCTTCCCGATGCGCCACGCGCATCGTCCGTCCCGGTCAGCTCCTGTTCGAGGAGGGCGCGCCGTGCCACGGGCTCTTCGTCGTTGCCGAGGGCGCGATCGAGGTCCGCCAGATCTCGCTCCGCGGCCGCGAGCAGGTCTTCCACAGCGAGGGGCCGGGAGCGACCTTGGGCGAGGCGCCGCTGTTCGATCGAGGTGGGTACATCGCCTCCGCCGTCGCCATCGCCCCCACGCGGGCCCTGTTCGTGCCACGCGCGGACGTCCTCGATCTCTGTCGGCGCCGACCGGACGTCGCCCTGGCGATCCTCGAGGTGATGGCGCAACGCGTTCGCCGCTTCGCCAGCCTGGCGAGCGATCTCGCGTTCCGGCCCATCCTCCAGCGACTCGCCCGCTACATCGGCGACGCCGCTGCCAGCCATCCCGTCGCCGCCGAGGTAGAATTGGACCTCAGGCTGACCCAAGCCCAGCTCGCTGCGCGGCTGGGGACGGTGCGCGAGTTGGTGGCCCGGGCGCTTTTCCAGCTCGAGGAGAGCGGTGTAATCGCGCGAAAGCGGGGACGCATCGTGATTCGCGATCCGATCCGCCTGACGGCCCTGGCCCGGGACGGTGTGACATAAGTCATAGATCCGGAGATCTCCTGCTCCCCATGCTGGCTGGTGATGGGGTTCCAACAGGAGGAAATCATGTGGAGACCAGCCGTCGCCATTGTGCCCGGCGTCGCCCTGGTGGGGGCGGTGCTGGCGCACACAGTCCTTGCTCAGAGTGCGCCCGGCTCAGGGTCGAATCCGTCCAACCGCCCGATGCCGTCGCACGGGTCCGATATGCACACCCGGCACAGGCAGGCGATGCATGTGGCCGCGGGCGCACCCACCCTGCCCGGTCAGGACGCCTTTGGCGCGATTGCCGAAGTCGCGAAGATCCTCGAGGCCGATCCGAAGACCGACTGGAGCAAGGTCGATCTCGAGCGCCTTCGGCAGCACCTGATCGACATGAACCAGGTCGTATTGCATGCACAGGTGAAACAGAGCCTTGTGCTGGGCGGTCTCGTGATGGACGTCACCGGCGGTGGTCGAACGGAGCAGGCGATCCGGGCAATGGTGGTGCCCCATGCGGGCCAGCTTGACCGGATGCCCGCGTATGCGGCGCGGACCGAGCTCATCCCCGGTGGCGTGCGGCTCACGGTGACCGCGGAGCCACCCGACGATCCGAGGAGCGTCGCGCGCCTGCGCGGCCTCGGCTTCATCGGACTCCTCACCGAGGGCGCACATCACGGGCCGCACCACCTCGCCATGGCGAAGGGCGAGGTCCTGCCAGGCCATGGCCACTGAAGAGGAATCCGCAGAGCGAGTCTGCGTCGCTCTACCGGTGCCAGGCCCGTGGGTATAGCTCCAGAAGCTGTCGGAGCGCCGACTGCACGGCCGCGCGCTCACGCGCTTCGAGGTAGCGGCGCCTGAGTTCCCCATCGCGCAGGACGGCGCCATCCTGGCGGCAACACATGACGGATTCCACGTCGTCCGAGTGGGGGAGGCCGAGCGCGTGGCCGAGCTCGTGAGCGGCGGCGACCGCGCCGCGTGCCGAGACGGGCTCGGCCGCCCCCGCCGGCAGCTCAGGCAGCTCGATCAGCACGGGCAGCTTGATCGTCCCGAACTCATCCGCCGTCACGAGCGTGCGCGGACCGGGACCGGAGAGGGTGGCCGGGACGAACCGGATGATCACGTCCGCACCCTCCTCGCGGTCATGCCACCGGAAGGCTCCCACACCGGTGGCCGTCTCGAACAGGGCGTTCCAGTCGCGCACGACGGTGCGAAGCGCTTCGATCGCCCGGGGATCGCGCGCCGGGCCCACGAAGAGGGTGAGTGGGAAGCGCGCTCTCGGATGGGCGGAGAACCGCGCATCCGGAGGCACCTCGGTCGCGAAGGTCAGGACGGGAAAGGCCATCATCAATAGCCATCCGACCATCGCGCAGAGGAAGGCCGTGCGGCCGGGGACGGTACGGCTCATACAGCCGATCATGCCACGCGGGCGCCATCTGTCTATCCGTTCGACGCCTCCTCGGGGGGTTTGATCCTTCGGAAGAGCCACCACAAGGTCAGGTCATAGGCGATCTTGACGGCTCCGCCGACGAGGAAGGGCACAGTGGGTCCGATCGCGCTCCACAGGGCCGTCCCCACGGACGGCCCGGCTGCGACGCCAACGCTCCGGCTGACGGTGGTGGCGCTCGCCATGGCGGTCTGTTCCGCGCGAGCGACGACGGCCATCGTGTAGGACTGGCTGGTCGGGACGTCCATCTGCAGGAAGAAAGCCCTCAGCAACCAGAGGGCAACAGCCATCCAGGCTTCGGGGACGAACGGCACGGCCATCAGGAAGAGGCTGGAAGGGACGTGGGTGAACACCATCGTGTTCAGCAGCCCGATGCGCCGGGCGAGGCGTGCGGAGGCCCACAGCGAGATTGCCGTCAAGACACTCGAGACGAAGAACAAGGCCCCCAGGTGGCCGGGTTGAAGCCCGAACCGTATGAAGAACCAGTACGACGCCAGGCTCTGGACGATCAGCCCCGTGCCGAAGCTGTCGGTTGCGAAGAGTCCCGCCAGGGTGAAGATCCGGCTCCGCGATGGCAGTGTGAACGGATTCGTCCACCGTGCCTCACCGCTCGGGAGTTCGACTCGAGGGGAGAGACGGCTGTAGAGCAGTGCCCCTAGCAGGGCCAGACCGGCGTAGGCAGCGAAGCATGGACGGAATGAGGCGAGCTCTCCGAGTCCGAGCGAGCGCTGGAGCAAGGTGGGCAATCCGGACGCCAGCGCCCCGAGAGCCGCGGCGATGGTGCCGACGATGTTGAACAGAGCGAAGAGCTCGGTGCGTCGTCGCGGCGATGCGCCGGCGGCCAAGACGGCCTGTTCAAGCGGGCCCAGCCCGCCTGCGGCAACGAAGCCGCTGAGATTGCCCAGGAAGGCGGCCAGGGCCAACACGACAAAGCGGTCACTCGCCACCAGCGCAATCCCGGAGACCGCGGTAAGGAGGCTCAGAATCACCAGCGTTCGCCGGCGTCCGACGGCGTCCCCCGCCACCCCCGCCACGACCGCCGCGATCGCCGCGCCGAGCGAGCCGACGGTGAGGAACGTGCCCACCTCCACGAGCGAGAAGCCCTGAAGTCCGAGATAGATCGCGATGAGGACCGCGACCGCGCTCTGGGCAAAGCTACGGGTCGCCCTCGCCGCGATCACAATCCTGGCGTCCCCATCGACCCACTTGAGATGGCCGACGTCAGGATTGGCGGCGGTCTCCACCATCACGCGCTGCCCAAGCTCGAGCGCGCGCGATCGCGAGGGCGGCGCATCACTGGGCTCCCAGCGATGGCGAAGCTACTTCTGGCTATTGGTCTGCTCGAGTGCCGCTTTCAGCCGATGGGCGAGCTTCACCGCGTCATCCGTGGCCCAGAAGTGCATGTAGAAGAGCCGCGGCGTGTCCATGAGCCCGTGGTTGTGGAGCGCGGTCACGTCGATCCCGTGTTGCCGGAGCACGCGGGCGACGGCGTTCACTTCCGTGCCGACAAGGACGAAATCGCCGGTGATCGCCGCAGTGCCATCCGCCAGCGGCTGGAAGTTCAGGACAGTCGCCACCCCCATCGCGGGCAGCAATGGCCGCCCCATCTCCGTGATCGACTCGGCGCGGGGCACCGTGACCTGGAAGACGCCGCCGCCGATGTCTCTTCCCGACCTGCCGAGGACCTGCTCGATCTGTTTCGTGTCGAGGACCGGCCCCGTGGCGGGTGCCGGAGGCACCCCGGCTACCCCTAGTGGCGTACCGCTGGCGGACAACGCTTGGCGCAGGGCCTTCGCCAGCTGGACGGCATCGCCCTGGCCCGCGTAGTGCACATACATCACATGCGGCGACATCTCATTCAGGTGGTTGTGTACGGCGGTGACCTCGAGGCCCCCGCTCAGGAGCCCGGACATGACGGCCGGCACCTCCCGATCGAGCAGGACGAGGTCGCCCATGACCATCGCCTGGTCTCCCACCTGCTTGAAGGCCGCGTACGACCCGAGGGCGAACCCTGGCTTCACGGCAACACCCTTCACGGTCACCGCGAGATCGGTCCGCGGCATCCCCACGCGGAAGACGTCGCCACCCTGCATCTGGCCGGACTTGCCGAGGGCCTGCTCCACGGCCTTCCAATCCGGGTCCGCCGCGAGCGCGACTGCGCTCGTGCCCACGATCAGGGCGATACCGAAGACGATGAGCGTGCGCTGCGATAGTGGCGATCTCATAGTGACGAACCTCCCTCTTCAGTTCGACGCGTGGGGCAGAAGCGAGACGTGTCATGACGCGCCTGCGGTCACCCCACGAATCGCGACGTCATCGAACGCCGTGATCGAATCCGCCTTCGTCCACAATCCCACGCGTCCCGACGTGAATCGCGAATCGCGGTGATCGAGATACCGGGCGCCATTGAGCCAGGC
>JBKPAK010000087.1:0-19788 GCA_046726415.1 Candidatus Methylomirabilota bacterium | reverse complement strand
GCTAAAAGGTCCTTCACGTCGAAAGGAGGGCAAGCTCGACAGCTGAGCGGCCGGCCAGCGTCGCTCCGCTCCGATCACAATCCCCGATCGTGGCGTTCATGATGAAGCGATCTGGGTGTTCAGCTTCGCCGGAATACGCAGCGAAGGCGGACCTCGACTTCCGCCGGGGTCAGGTGTGGCTCGAGGAAGACCTTCTCGGGGACGATGACCGCGGCGTGAATGCCACCGCGTGCGTAGCGGGCAGCAAGGTAGCGCGCCGCGTAGGCGGCCTCGCTGGGCGGGGTCATGAGGACGAGAGGCCGCGGGTTCAGAGGTGACGTCCCGTGGGCGCGGTAGAACTCGAGCGTAGCCGGGAAGCTCAACGAGAGGAGCGGAGTCAGAACCGGGTTTTCATCAGGCGGCGACTCCCGGAGTCGCCGCGAGAACTCCCCCCGGACCTCTCCGAGGATGTCGTGCCTCACACCGTAGTAGTCCTGAATCGCTCGGGGAACCTCCTCGGCCGGTCGCGCGGGCGTCTTGGCCTCGAGGTGCTCGACCACGAAGCCCCAAGGGACGAAAGGCCGGCCGGCCGCTGCGACCTGGGGCGCTCGAGCCCGTTCCGAGCCCCGCGCCGGCCTCACGAGCGAAAGGACCCCCTGAGCGGGGAAGCCGACGAGAGTCTCGAAAAAGTAGCCGAAGCCGATCGCAGGCGCCGATGCGATGTCCACGGCCTCCGGAAGATCGACCCAGGGGGTGGCCCAGGCCAACGCGGCCACGGGAATCATACCGACGACAAGGGGAGCGGAGACGGCCCAGCCCGAGTACTTGGCGCCCCGGGAGATCGCTCCCAAGGGGCCCGGATCCGCTTCCAGTGAGGAGATCCCCGCGTTTGAATGCTCCACGAGGTGCGAACAGGCCATGAGAGAGAAGGAGAACATGGCCACAAGCGCCGCGCCGCTGAGGCTTTGCATTGTGGGCCGGCGTTTCATGCGTGGCGCCCTCCAGACAACCGAGTAGTCCCGGGCTCCGTGCGGCACGGCAGACTGAGCAATGATATCGGGTCGTCTTGCCCGATGCAGCGGCGGGGACATGTGGACGTTCCGGGCGGCCCCTCGGTGATGGGGTCGGCGGATGCGGGCGCGGGGCGCGAAACGCTCAAGTACGATGTGCACCCTGGGGGAAGACTACTTTTTTTGGGAGATCACCCCGTCCGTGCCGCGGGCGAGTACACTCTCGAACTCGCCCTGGTAGTGAGCAGATTGCCTGATTCACCGAACTCGGCACTGCTCCGATCCGGCTACCGGTGCGCGTGTTTCCCGTCCGAATGAGCCCGACGCAAAGGACATCGGGATTGGAACCCTGCGGCTGCACTCAGGATCGGCTGAGCACCGGCAATGGCCGCGTATACCTCATCGTCGTCAAAGCGACTGACGCGTGATACTCTGTGGCCACCGGATCAGAAGCTGGCCGACATCGCCGCCACGATTTCCGTCACTAATAATTGTGATCCAAAGCCGGTGGTCCGCCTAGTCTCCATCACGAGCAACAAGGCCGATAACGGGCCGGGCGACGGCGACACCCCGAATGACATTCAAGGCGCGGCCTTTGGAACGGACGATCGCCAATTCCGGCTTCGGGCGGAACGGTCCGGAGGCCGGACAGGGCGAGTCTATACGGTGATCTATGAGGCTGCGGATGCGAGCGGCAACAAGACGACGCAGCAGGCAACCGTGGCCGTCCCTCAGAGCAAGCAGTGAGTGGGAGCCGAGCGGATCGTGCTCGCAAGGTTGTGTAGACGTCAGCCACTGTTTAGGGGGAGAAGGAGATAGGAGGAGGGAGAGGGGCCGGCTCAGCTTCCGGTATTAGGAAGGTGCCGTCAAATATGACTTTTTGTCGCGCCGAGGCGCTTGAGGGCGGTGACGGCACGGGACTTCGCGTGTGGGCTGAGACCCACAATGTGCTCCGACATGCCGTCACTGGCTCTCCCGGCGCCTGGCCTCGGTCGCGAGGGTCGGTGATCTTCATGATCGCGACGGGTATCCGGAGGCGTGAAGTTTTGCGAAGGTGGTAGATCTCACAACGACGGCTCGGCGGTTGGCGAATTGACGGGTTGCGACGTCAGCTGGACGCCGAATTGGTCGCGAACACGGGAGCGCGTAAGACGCCGGCCGGTGTCACGTCACGGTAAGTCACCTCGGCTACCAGGTGAGGGTCGAGCCATATCGGCGTCGGATCAACCTTTGTCCGCCGGCCGGAGTCTTGGCGAACAACAAGATGCGTGCCGCGAGAAAGGGGGGCGCCATGAGACTGTTCAGGAAGACCTCGATGGGAATGGCAGTGGTGGCAGCGGTTGAGGCTCTCCGGCTCTTATCGGGCAGTCCAGTACTGGCGGCGTCCGAGAAGGACGTCATCGTGGTGAACACTCCAGCGGCGCCGGTGCCCGTCACCGGCGTGGTGGAGGTCATGAACGACGCTCTATACCAGCCTTACATCAGGCTGGCTTCCGTTTTCCTCACGGGGGGAACCACGCGCGAAGTGAGCTTCGATATTCCGGATGGGAAGCGCCTGGTCGTCGAGACCGTGTCCGTCCAGGCAGACGTGCCGGCGGGCCAGAAGGTGCGCGTGATGCTCGACGTTATGGAGGGCATTTCGCCTGTGTTGAGCGTGGTGCCCGTCCAGTCCCCGGGACCGTTTCTTGGAGTCGAATACTACGTCGCCAACCTGCCCTTCAAACTGCGGAAGGACGCGATGCCAGGGACCACCGACGAGATCCGTGTCCGAATGATCCGCGACTCGTCGGCCGGCGATGCCGGGCTGGCGGCGACGATTCACGGATATCTGGTCGATCGTTAATCGACGTGGGGGTCCGAGACGCGGCGGCTGGCGAGAGCTGGGGCGACGGAGTGTAACCCGCGCCGCGGTGCGCAAGCGAGAAGCGTCATGGTATTGAGCGTAGATCAGCAGGCCATCGGGGCCCCTTCACTCCCCTCATGGATTTCGTGGTCCGTGCGGATGCCACCGGCCTCCCGTACGGCCAAGAGCTTCGGCCGCAGTTCGCCGCGCTCGATGTCGTCGAGGCATAGGCCATAGTACTAGGCGCGGAACCACCGGGCGCGGCGACTCCGCTAGGTCCACGTTGGCATTCGCGCATCTGTTACGAGATGGGCATGGAATTTATCTTTCGTCATGCTCATTGTGCTCGTTTCCTCGCACAGTCACTGGCCCGGCCGGCGCAGGAGGCGAGGCACAACGAAATGTCCACGTCGGTCAGGTGACTGCCTCAGGATGCGTTAGGAAACGACAGTCGCAGCTTCAGCGCCCGGACGTCTGCTTCGCCGACTTAACGTATTCCAGCGCGATCCGCTGAAACACCTCTGCCTGTGTAGGATAGCAGTGGACCGTCTCAGCCAGCGCCTCCATCGACAGTTTGCTCGTGACAGCCAGCGTCAGCTCGCTGATCATCTCCCCGGCGTGCGCCGCCACCAATGTCGCCCCGACGATCCCGCCGGTCGCTTTGCGGGTGTAGACCGCCGCGAACCCCTCCTCTTCACCATCAATAAATGCCCACTCCACCTTTGAAAGTTCCAGGCGGTGTGTGTCCCCAAGGCGACCCCCTCCTCGGCCGCCCGGAGCGGGTCAAGCCGACGGTGGCTACCTCAGGGTCGGTGTAGGTGCAATGCGGAATGACCAAGTCGCGCGCCGGGTGGTTCGCTCCGTCCAGGGCGTTCGCCACGCACAACCGCGCCGTCGCCATCGCTGCGTGAGTGCACTTTTCCGGGAACGCCACGTCACCGGCGGCGTAGACTGCCGGGTTGCTTGTCCGCAGAAACGCATCGACCTCCACGGCCCCATCTTTTACTCGTATTTCCGCGGCCTCCAGCCCTAGGTCGTCTACGTTTGCCCTGCGCCCGATGCCCAGCAGAAGCGCGTCATATTCAAGTTCCCGCGTTTCGGCCTGGCCCCGGACCGTCAGCCGGCCCTTCGCCGCCAGCACCGCCCTAAATCCCAAATGCAGGCGAATTCCATCGCGCTCTAACCGGCGGCGCAGCACCTCGCCCGCCTCCGGCTGGTCTTTCGGCAACAGGTTGTTCCTGGAGTGGACAAGGTCCACCTCGCTGCCAAGTAGAGAAATGCCTGAGCTAATTCGCTGCCCATCGGCCCGCCCCCAAGTACCACCAGCCTCCGGGGAAGCTCAGTCAGTGAAAAGACGCTTTCGTTGTTCAAGTACTCGCCCTCTCGGAGCCCCTCGATGGTCGGGGCTGCGGGGCGCGAGCCAGTCGCAAGCACCCAACCCCCTTGTTGAAACGCAGCTCGCGACCGTCTACCGCCACTGTGTTCGGCTTGGTAAAGCGGGTGTGACCGAGGTAGACGTCTACCCCTGCCCCGGCAACCAATTGAACGGCGTCGCCGGCGCTGCTCATGGACCGGATGCGGCGGACTCGTTCCATGACCTTGGCGAAATCGACTTGCGGGGGTGTGTTGAGCCGGAAGGCGAAATCAGCTCCCCGCCTGGCCTCGTGGACTGCGCGAGCGCAGCGGATCAGTGCCTTGCTTGGCGTACAGCCGAAGTTGACGCAGGTCCCGCCAGTCAACAGCTTCTCAGTCATGGCGACCCGGTGGCCGCCCCCCGCGGCCGTCAGAGCGGCAATCAACCCGGCTGGACCTCCGCCGAGAACCACAAGATCGTAGTTGCCGCCGGGCGGGTTCTGCCAATTCGGCGGGTGGCCCTGGTTGATCGTGCGTTCGTTATGTGCATCTGCGGGTAATAATTTCACTATCATCGTCGTGTCCTCCGTAAGTCGTCTGCTACGGCGCAGATCTGATACTTGACAGAAGACCCCGCCATATTCAGCGTGGCGTTCATCCTCGACCGCACGCTGAGGGCGGGCAGATTTTAACCATTTATAGCCCGCGCCCGATCGCTTGCAGCGCCTCTCCCAACGACCAGAGTGCGGCGCCAAGGAGGACGACATCCTTGAGCAGGAACTGCCCCGGCGCGACAGAGAGCGCTGGAAATCCGCCGAGGCTTGGCTCCCAGCCGGGGGTTGACACGAGAAAGCTCAGCGTTGTGAGGAACATCACCGCCGCTGCCCCGCTCCCAACCGCCGCCACTGCGGCCGACAGCGGTCGCAGGGCGATCGTTAGGGCGATGGCGAGTTCCACGACGCCCAAGACGTTTGAGAATGCTTGGATGCTTAAGACGTGATACACCCAGCCCATGAAGGGACTGTTGGCCACCAGGGGCTGAATGCCGTTGGCCTCGTAAGCCGTGAACTTCATGGCCCCGATCCAGGCCACGACGAGCACGAGCCCATAGCGCATGAGGTGGACACCGACTGTCCGAATGGTGCTGCTGAGGCTTCTGCCGGGTACGGTGGGTCCTGCCGGTGTGGTTTTCACTGCGTATGCCACTGTAGGCTCCTTCTCTTTCTCTACATGTTGTTGGATCATCAGGATGGTTAACGGTGATGGCACATGAGACCGTCCTCCTCTGCTTCGGGGATCGACGACGCACTGCCAGCCCAGGTCCCGGATAGCCGCTAGGTCGGGCGGATGGAATTTAGGCGAAGGACAGGACATCCAACCGATCACTTTGCCGGCACGGTAAGCGGAGCCCCCTTCTGCTTCACAAAGAACACCAGGAACTTGGCAGGCTTTGTAGTGCTGGCATTCCGGGAGACCGTGTGCACGTCTTCCGGCGCCTCATAGAATGTCTGGCCCGGCCCCAGTGTCACTTCCTTCCCACCCTTCACCTGCATCACCACTGCCCCTTCCAGCACATAGACAAACACATAAGCATTGTGCCGGTGCGCAGCGTCCGACCCGCCCGGCGCGTACTCCACCATGGCCATCGTGCCCTCTTTGCCGCCTATTCCCGCCAGTTCCTGCGTCATTAGCGGCGTCACTTTGGCCTCTTGAGCCGCGGCGGTAGCCGCGGCGGTAGCCGCCGCCAGGCATAATGCGATCAGCACCTTCGTCATTGCTTTCCTCCTTGTACTTTCCGTGCCTGGTTCGGCCCGTCATGGATTACTCGACGATGGGCGAACTATTGTGCGCCCTCTCCGTCAGCCACGCTTAGAACGACCTTGCCGCGGGCGGGCTTGTGCTCGTACGCCTGACGCGCCCGGGCGAGGGGAAATACACGATCTACCACCGGCCGGAGTTGCGCGGCGTCGATCAGGCGGGTGATTTCGTTGAGTTGCCCGCGATCCGGCCGCACAATGAAAAATGCCTCGCGTGTGCGGGGGTCCGGGGAGCCCTCGACGGAGGCGGCAATGGTGACGAGCCGGCCGCCGGGCTTCAGGACGCCCCAGGAGCGGTCGAGCGTCTCGCCGCCGACCGTGTCGAACACTACGTCGATCCCGCGGGCGATATCCTCGAAGCGCACGGCCCGGTAGTCGATCACCTCGTCTGCGCCCAGGCCGCGCACAAACGCCGCGTTATGCGCCGAGGCCGTGCCGATCACGGTTGCCCCGCGCCAGCGTGCCAGTTGCACGGCGAAGACGCCGACGCCGCCCGCCGCGCCGTGGACCAAGACGCGCTCCCCGGCCGCGAGGCGGGCTCGCCCGATGAGTCCCTGCCAAGCCGTGATCGCCGAGATCGGCGTTACGGCGGCCGCGAGGTGATCAACAGAACGCGGCTTCGGGGCGACCTCGGCCGCCCGGGCCACGCAGTACTCGGCCAGGGCACCGTCGCCGAACCAGTCGTTGAGTCCGTACACGGGATTCCCGACGGCCACATCCGTGACCCCGTCGCTGACCGCGGCAACCTCCCCCGAGAACTCGTGGCCCAAGATGATCGGGAACCGGCGCGGCTCGCCCGTTGGTGTCGTCCACGTCGGCACCCACACGAGTTCGGTGGGGGTCACGGCCGCGGCATGCACCCGGACCAGCACCTCGCCTTCTCCGGGACGAGGCTGCGGTGCCTCCTCATAGGCGAAAGCCTCGGGTCCACCGCGAGCGTGGAGACGGATCGCCTTCATGCCCCACTCCCACCCAGCTGTTCGCCGAACGCCTCAGCTCAGCCGCCGGGGCCGCCTGCTGAGACGACTACCCTGGAAAGCCGTAAGCGCGGCCCCGGTCGGCTGCAGCGCGTTGTTCGGCGTGGCGGACCTTTAAGATCGACGACCGCCGAACTCATCCGCGTGAAGCGACACAAATTCCCGGACGCTCATCGCCGGCCGGCCGGTCACCCGCTCCACGCCGTCCGCCAGCCGGTCATACCGACCCGCCCGGTGCAACTCGGCCATCGTCACCAGATGCCGGGTCAGGTGCTCCGGCAACCCCTCCCTTTTCAGCCCCCGTTCCCACTCCTCGGGGGGGATGTCAGAGTACGTGACCTCACGGTTCAACGCGTCCGAGTATTCCCGGGCGACCCCGTGCATGTCCTGCGACCGCGGACCGGTGAGTTCGTATATCCGGCCCAGGTGCGGCCCAGGGTCGGCGAGGACGACAGCGACTACCCGAGCGACATCAGCCGCGGCAACCGGAGAGGTCTTGCCCCGCCCGAACGGCACTTCGATGCGGCCTCGGGCGCGGACGGTCGGACCGGCGAAGCGGAGGAAGAAGCCCTCCAGGAAGACCGTCGGCCGGATGGTGACGACCGGCAGGCCGGACCACCCGAGCGCCTGCTCGCTGAGCCAGTGCTGCCGCTGCTGAGGGCTTGGGGTGGTGTTCTGGATGCTCATCTGGGAGACTGTCATCTGGGACATGTTGACCAGAGCGTTCACGCCGCCTTCCCGGGCGACCGCCGCCATGGTCACGGTCGCCTCCAGGTACCCTGCGGACACGGACATGCCGAAGTAGACTCGCCGACAGCCGCTGACGACCCGATAGACGTCGGCCGGTTCGAGTAGGTCTCCGACCACCACCTCGGCGCCAGCGGCCCGCAAGGCCGCCGCCCGGTCGTCTTCGCGGCGGACCATGGCGCGAACCGGAAGCCCGCGATCGAGGAGCAGGCCGGTCACGGTTCGCCCGACCGCGCCGAGTTGACCGGCTGCCCCGGTTACGAGGATCGATCCGTTATCGGCCATGCGATTTCCGTCCCTTTCATCGAACTCTTAGTCGCCTGAACTCTGTGGATGCCTCTTAGTGTGGACCCCGGCCCCACCGGACGGCCGGGGTCATCCTCCTCGGCCGTCCGCCCGCCCTCCGCCGTCGTCCACCTGGTAACTGCGCAGCAATTGGCAGGCGATAGTCCTCTCCAGGCCGCACTCGCTCAGAGTTACGCCGCCGAGCGGCGGTTCATGAACAAAGACAGCGCCCTCCATGAAGAGGGAGGCCACTATCACGTCTCCCACTTTGGCTTGCTCTCGAGCGGCCACCATCGCTCGTCGCTGCCCGCAGATGCTCGCAGAAAGCGCCGGTTCAATCGGAACCCCAAGCGCAAGACGGACCACTACCCCGAGCCAACGGTCAAGACCAGAGCCGGGTCTTGGCGCCGCTCATGATCGCCGTGGCACAGTCGACTCAAGCCTCATCCCAGATCGCCTGCCCCATCATCCGGTATCTCAGCATCGAGCGCTTCCGCGGCATCAAACTCCTTCAATGGCACCCCGCCCCGGTATCAACGTCATTCTCGGCGGTGGCGACGTTGGCAAGACCACGATCCTGGACGCCATCGCGCTTCTCCTCGCACCCACCAACGCGGCCTCGGTCTCCGACAGCGACTACTTCCGGCGGGACATCGATGGCGGCTTCGTGATCAAGGCCGTGCTGTCACCGCCTGCCTCTAGGGGAGGCAGAGGAGGGGGTGGCGTCCAATAAAGGGGGCCCTTTTGTCGCCTACGCTCGAACGACACCATCCAGGGCCGGGATGCTGGGCGCGGAGACCACGCTGGAGATCGACTCGCCGGACCCGCCCGTGCGCGTGGCGCGCGTGGTGCGCAACGCCGAGCGCGGCTGCTTTGTCATGCAGGCCCTGGTGAAGCCCGTGCTAGTCACCCCGCGCACCCTCCTCAACGGGGCGCTCCTGGGGCCGGCCGCCACCGCGCCCTGACGGCCGCCTGCTTGCGGCATGACGCTCCCGAGGCTCCGGGTCTTCCTGGCCATCGCCCGGGCCCGGAGCTACCGGCGCGCCGTCCAGAAGCCCGTGACGCTGGCGCTGATGGGATGGATCTGGAAGTGGCCGAGGCAGGACGGCCAAAACAGCCCGACCGTGCCGTCGTCCGTGTCAACCGGCGTGAAGAGCGCGGAGACCAGCGCCGACACCCATTACCGTCGCAGCGCGAAGATCGTGCGCGTCCCGCTGAGACCCTTGAGCTCGTAGTCGCCGCGCGGGTCCAGAACCAAGCCCGAGCCATCGAGGAGATCGCGCGTCGTGCCGGAGACGAGAACCTCGCCTGGACCGGCGAGCGCCGCCACCCGTGCCGCTGCGTGAACGCCGACGCCGCGCGGCTGCCCGGCACGGACCGCCTTTGCCGCGCCGTCGAAGAGCGCGAGGAAGCCGTCGCCGGTGGACACGACCTCCCGGCCTCTGAAGCGATCGATCGCCGCTCGGAGCCTCGCGTTGTGCTCCCGGAGCACACCGGCCCATGCGTGATCGCCGACGCGCTCAAGGACCGCGGTCGAGCCAACGATGTCGCTAAAGAGCACGGTCGCCAGCACGCGCTCCCCGAGCTCCTCTGGTGCCAGCCCAAAGGTGTGAGCGCTCGCGAACTCGAGCGATTCCCATGGCTCGTCGCCGATCACCTCGACCTCGTGCCCTGGCGGAATCTCGTAGCAGTCGCCCGCGGCGATGACAAGCTTCGTGCCGTCGTCCATGGTTACCTCGAGCGATCCCGAGATCGCATAGCCGAGGTGCCGGTCCTGGCAAGAGCGCGTGCGAACGATCGGCGCCACGTCCTTCGACCAACGCCAGCCCGGCTGCAATGCGAAGCCGCCGATCTCGATCTCGTCGAGCAGGATGATCTCCACGCGTCCCCTCGCGAAGGTCCGGACCTGATCGGGGGCGGTGAAGCTCTTACGCTGCAATCGTGGCATGACGTTCTCCAGAACGCGAGAAGAGCACGGACGGTTGCCCGTTGGCCTCGATCCAGGCGAGCGTCGCGTCGCTCCAATAGCGTGAAGTGACCGCCGCGATGAACTTCCCGACGCGGGCACGCCCGACCAATGGGTTCCGGGCCGCGCGCACGAGCTCACCGCCATCCGAGTACGACACGACGTCCGCAGCGAGCCGATCTTCCAGCGCCGCGAGATCTCCCCGTCGGGCCGCGACGATGAAGGCGTGCAGGAGGCGCCGTCGCTCGACTGAGCCCACGGGCGCGCGGCGCCCGTCGTCGATGTGCTTCCGAGCGCGGGTTACCACCTGGCGTTCTCCTCGCTGAGCTGGGAGATCCAGATAGGGGTAGGTCAACGTCTCACGGCGAACATACGCCGCGTGTTCCGACGGCCAGAGGTTCTCCAGGAGCAGTCGAACCGCCAGCTTCAAGGCCTCGCCGCGTTCCGCTCCCCACGCCGGGTCGGCGTCGTCGACTCGCATCAGGCGCCGAACTCGGAATCACGGCACCATGTGTTCAAACTCATTTTGAATCGGCCCCTGTGAGAGGTCGCGATTATGGAGCGGTGACCGCGGGCGCGAGTGAGAGTCCGGAGCGCCGCGGCACGCGCGAGAACGACTGGGCGAAGGGGTACCGGGGGTATGGCCCGGCTGGAGATCGTCGATCCTCGAGGCTACGGCCCTCGCCCTCAAGGGGCTCACGCGACTTTTGCGTCGGAGAGCAGACGTTGGAGCTTCTCCGCCGGTGTCTCGCCTTAAGGGCGACCGGGAAGCGCTCAAAGTTGTAGCGGCGTTCCCAGGCCTGAAGCGCCGAAAGTGCCGTCAGGAAGTTCGGCGGCGCCTCCCGCCGCCAGAATTCCTCGGCGTCGATCCGGTGACTCCGCTCGACCTTGCCGTTCTGCTGCGGGTGCCGGGGCCGGATGTACCGCAGCTTGATCCCCGCCTCCTGCACCGTGAGCGCGAACGAGAGGGAGAACTCCGTCCCGTTGTCGCACTGGAGCTGGTGGATTGGGAAGGGCAGCGCGCGACGTACCTCGCCGAGGAAGTCCACACTCGAGCGCTGGTTGAGCTCGCGATAGAGGCGCAGCACGCGGAAGCGGGTGCAGTCATCGATGGCCGTGTATTGGTAGGCCTTCCGCCCCGCCAGCTTGACGACCTTCACATCCACCTGGACGGAATCGCCGGGGTTCGGCTTCTCGAAGAGCTTCAGCTGGCGGGGGCGGGGCGCGCGCTTGCGGCCTCGGGCGAGGTACGGCAGGCCTAGACGAACGAATTGCTGGCGCGGCAGATGGAGATCTACGCCGGCTTCATGGAACAGACAGACCACCACATCGGGCGGCTGTTCGACACGCTCGAGGACCTCGGCGCCCTCGATGACACGCTGATCTACTACATCATCGGCGACAACGGAGCCTCGGCCGAAGGCACGCTGAACGGCTGCTTCAACGAGATGACCACGCTGAACGGGATGCCCGGCATCGAGACGCCCGCGTTCCTGCTGAGCAAGATCGAGGATTTCGGCACCCCCCCACGCCTACAACCACTACGCCGTCGGCTGGGCGCATGCGCTGTGCACGCCGTATCAGTGGACCAAGCAGATCGCTTCTCATTGGGGCGGGACGCGCAACGGCACGATCGTGCACTGGCCCAACGGCATCAGGGCTAAGGGTGAGATCCGTTCGCAGTTCCACCACGTCATCGACGTGGCCAAGACCATCCTGGACGTGGCCAGCCTGCCCGAACCGACGATCGTCAACAGCATTGCTCAGGCGCCGTTCGAAGGCGTCAGCATGGCCGACACCTTCGAGGATGCGCAGGCGCCGGAGCGGCATGATCTGCAATACTTCGAGAAGGGTTCCTCGGCGGCGACACCAGCCAGTACTATCCCGACCTCGTTTACGACAACCACCAGGTCGACCCGGAGAGCACGCTCGAGGAGGGCTATCACCTCAGCGAGGACCTGACCAACAAGGCGATCCGGTTCATCGCCGACGCCAAGCAGCTCGCGCCGGACAAGCCGTTCTTCCTCTACTTCGCCACCGGCTCCCAGCATGCTCCCCACCAGGTGCCGAAAGAGTGGGCCGATCGGTACCAGGGGAAATTCGACGAGGGCTGGGACGTGTACCGCGAGAGGGCCCTGGCCAAGCAGAAGGAGCTCGGCATCGTTCCGAAGAACACGGTGCTCTCGCGGCACGACCCGGACGTCCAGGAGTGGAGCAAGCTCCCAGCGGACGAAAGGAAACTCTACGCGCGCATGATGGAGGTCTTCGCCGGCTTCCTCGAGCATACCGACCACCACATTGGCCGACTGATCACCTTCCTGCAGAGCATCGGCGAGCTGGACAAAGCCCTCATCATGCTGATCTCCGACAACGGCGCCAGCTCCGAGGGCGGGCCGACCGGCTCGACCAACGAGAACAAGTTCTTCAACAACGTGCCCGAGGACTTAAAGGCGAACCTCGCCGCGCTCGACGACCTCGGAGGGCCCCGGTACTTCAATCACTACGCGTGGGGCTGGACGTTCGCCGGCAACACGCCGTTCCGCCGCTGGAAGCGGGAGACCTACCGCGGCGGCGTGGCCGATCCCTTCATCGTCCAGTGGCCCCGTGGCATCAAGGCTCGGGGCGAGATCCGGCCACAGTACGCCCACGCCATCGACATGGTTCCGACCGTCCTCGATGCGCTGGGAATCGAGCCGCCCGCACAGATCCGGGGGGTGACCCAGTCACCCATCGAGGGCGTGAGCTTCCGCCATACCTTCGACGACGCCCGGGCCGAGAGCCGGCACAAGACCCAGTACTTCGAGATGTTTGCCCACCGGGCGATCTACCACGACGGCTGGCGCGCCTTTCCCGGGCCGTCCTTCACCGAGGCCAAGGTGTTCTTCGGCCAGCTCCCCCTGACCGAGGAGAAGCTCCGGGAGCTCGACGCCAAGGCTGGGAGCTCTACCACGTCGCCGAGGACTTCGCCGAGACCAAGAATCTGGTGGGCGAGCACCGCGACAAGCTCATCGAGATGATCGCGCTGTGGTACGCCGAGGCCGGAAAGTACAACGTCTTTCCCTTGGACAGCCGCGGAACGGCGCGGTTCGGCGACGCGCGCCCGCAGCTCACCAGGGAACGCAAGACGTATGCGCAATGTCGAGCAGGTCGCGGATCGAACCAGCTCAGCTACGGCCAGGCCAGGTAGCTGAACTCAACCGGAGACACCTGGAGAAGAGGGACATCGTATGCCGGACGCGAAGAAGCCGAACATCCTCGTCATCTGGGGGGACGACATCGGGCAATCCAATCTCAGCTGCTACACGAAGGGGGTGATGGGGTACCGGACTCCCAACATCGACCGGATCGAGAGCTGATGGTCGCCGACCGGAAGGCGGAATACCTGGCGGCGGCGCCGCCGCCAGGCCCCCCGCCGGCGCCCGACATGGTGTGGATCCCGGGCGGCGCGTTCCGCATGGGATCCGACCACCACTACCCGGAGGAGGCGCCCGCCCACGAGGTGACCGTGGATGGGTTCTGGATGGATCGGTACACCGTGACCAACCGCGAGTTCCGGCTATTCGTGGAGGCGACGGGACACGTGACGTTGGCGGAGCGCCCGCCGACGGCCGAGGATTACCCGGGCGCCAAGCCCGAGATGCTGGTGGCCGCGTCGATGCTGTTCAGGAAGGCCCTGCACCCGGTCGATCTCCGCAACCACGTCAACTGGTGGGACTGGACCCCGGGTGTGGACTGGCGGCGCCCTCGAGGGCGGCAGAGCTCGCTCGGGGGACTCGCCAGGCACCCGGTGGTCCACGTGGCGTACGAGGACGCGGAGACCTATGCCCGGTGGGCGGGGAAGGCGCTCCCCACCGAGGCTGAGTGGGAGTTCGCCGCCCGCGGGGGCCTCGATGGCGCCGAGTTCTGGTGGGGCCACGAGTTCACCCCCGCAGCAAGTCCATGTGCAACTCCTGGCAGGGCGACTTTCCTCACGAAAATCTCCTCACCGATGGGTACGAGTGGACGGCGCCCGTGGGGTCGTTCCCCCCGAACGGCTACGGCCTCCACGACATGGCCGGCAACGTGTGGGAGTGGACGATGGACTGGTATCAGCCGCACGCGGAGCTGGTCCATCCCTGCTGCGGGAGCGTGAACCCGCTCGGGGGCCAGGCGGAGCGGAGCTACCACGCCGGGATGCGGGGCCTCCGGATCCCACGCCGGGTCATGAAGGGCGGTTCCTACCTCTGCGCGCCCAACTACTGCCGGCGCTACCGGCCAGCGGCCCGCATGGCCCAGCCGATCGACACCTCGACGTGCCACCTGGGCTTCCGGTGCGTTGTCCGGATGCCGAGCCAGCCGCGCTGACCGACGCGCATCTGGCGATGGAGTCAGCGATGGCGCAAGGTGATGTCCTGCTGGGGTTCGGGAAGGTCTTCACGCTGCTCTTCGTGACACTCGGGCCCATCAAGATCGTCGGCCCGTTCCTGCAGCTGACGCGCGACGCGGACGATTCGACGCTACGGCAGATTGCCGTGCGGGCATGCGTGCTCGGGGTGATCGCCGTGGTCGTCGGCGGCTTCGTCGGTTGGGCGCTACTCGAGAACTGGCACCTCTCGGTCTGGGCGATGACGCTCGCCGGAGGGATCATCTTCTTCCTTGTCGGTCTGAGTGTGGTCTTCGAGCAGTACCGGCCCGAGCCCGCGGCGCCCCCGCCGCTCCCGGCCGCACCGATGGCGGCCGCTTTGCGGCTCGCCTTTCCCACGGTCATCACGCCCTATGGCATTGCGGCCGTCATCGCCCTCCTCGCCAACAGCCCTCACGCCGCGCGCACCGCGACCATCGTTGCCATGCTGACGGGGGTGATGGCGCTCAACCTGCTGTCGATGCTGTCCGCGCGCCTGGTCATGGGCGGCGTCGCCGTCATGGTCCTGCGGATCTTCGGCGCGGTCCTGGCCGTGCTGCAGGTCGCCGTCGCGGTGGAGTTCATCTTCCTCGGGCTGCGCGGCATCGGAGTGGTCTAGCCCTGCGGAGCCGGGATCGGTGCCCTGCTGAACGTGTTTCTCCGGGTCGGCCCCTCCTGATAGAGGCGAACGCTCAGTTATCCAGCCGGAACAGCGCGAGGAAGGCGTCGGCGCCCTTGATGTCGTTGAACGTTTCCAGGGTCAGGGAGTTCTGATCCTTGATCCAGGTGGATAGTCGCGTCTCATGAGCGCACGCATCTGCTCGTGGTCGAGGACACTCTTGGTCTGATCCGTGGCGTTGTAGTTCTGCTTGGTGAGGTCGTAGCCACTCACCGCCCACCCCCAGCGCCCCGCTCATGGCATCGCTCTGACCAATCTCGCGGGCGGGTCGTCGGTGGGATCGACGTCGAGGGTGATGCACCGGGCCCGCCCCTGCAGCCGCGCACAGTGCTGCCCGATAACGAGGTCGGCCAAGGCGTGGCCCAGCCGGGTCAGAGCCACGGAGCCCGGAGCATTCTCGAAGCGCGAGACCGTGGGCTGCGAATCCAGGGCCGGCCCCGCCAGCGGATCGCGATCGAGCAAGAACTTGTGCAGGGCATCGTCGGCCAGCCGGGCGGCGTCGTTGCCATCGGCATAGCCGCAGGCCAGGCCAGAGATCCGCTGCCGGACCAGGTCGACGGCCGCGTGCTGGACCTTGCCCGGCTGGCGCCGATCCTGCAGACAACTGGCCACCGCCTCCGTCACCCCAGCCGCCGATCCAGAGCCTTGAGGAGCACCGCGCCTTCATCGGCGCTGGCGGAGGGGACGGCGAACCGGGCCACCACAGGCTTCTCGAATTTGAGCGCGACTTGCGTTATACAGTCTGTCGCCATCGGGCCTCCTCGTCAGTGTGTGCGGAGCATGCTTCGACACCACTGTTTTCGCACACGCGAGGGACTCGATGGCCCCTTTTCTTTCATCCTTCGTGAATTTTCCGGGCTAAAGGCCCGCTCGGCCGCGCGATCAATTGGTCCCAGAATCAGGTCAAGATTTCCTGAATCTCCCCAACGTCAAGTATCCTCTCTTCGTCCACGGCACCGCGACGTGTCGAACACGACCTGATCGTACCACCAGAGCCTTTCAAAGAAGCTACGTGCCATATCGAGCTGCGGTTTTGTTTCTGAGGAGGGCAGGGTTCTTTCCACTATGCCGCCGATACCATAGTCCCCATCAATGGCGTCGAGCAAACGCTTTTCCGTCGAATCTATTGGCATACACAGATCCCTATAGGCGTGTGTCTGGTTGATCAGCACACTCGCGGCCCCGGGCGGCAGCCGCTCCTGCACAGAGATCGTGTCTGGCATTCGAAGCGGCACATAGCCGAGCCAGGCGTCGCCGGCGAAACTGACCGGTTGCGGGCCGCCAGGGCTGTCGTTTCGGTAAACAACCGCGCTGTGGCGTACCATGGTGCCGCGAAATAGTTCGCCAGCGGCATACTGCTCTGCTACGGAAAGGTCTTTCAGCCGGAAGGCCTGCGGGATCTTTGCTACGACTCCGCAATGAGGGCTGTAAGGTGCTTGTTTTAACCACCGGCCGAATGTCAGTCCTGCCTTTTCGATGAAATCAAAGAATTGCGACACTGAGTAGCTGCGGTCCTGCGGGTTCAGCAGCGCGTCGGCGAGCGCCGCCTCCTGGCGGAAATCCGGGGTCTCGCGCAGCAGATTCTCTAACGGATGGCCGGGTGGCAACGCTGTGAGCGCAGCGATGAGATCGCGGATCTCCTCATCGTTGGTATGGATACCGATCCTTCTGCAGAACTCTTGCAGCATATAGATGCCGGCCCGCCCGTAAGGCGCATACACCATGAGATGCATCGCGCCGTCCGGTTTCAGCACGCCGCGCAGGGCGCTGAGCCCCGCATCGGGATCCGGTAGATGATGGAGAACCCCGGTGCAGACGATCTGATCGAAGCTCATTTTCAAATCGCTCACGCGCTCGATCGGAAGCTGGCGGACCTGGAGATTGCGTAAATCATATTTTCGTTTGAGCTCCTCGGTACAGCGCACACTGATTGCGCTGAAGTCAATGCCGGTAACCTGAGCAGCAGGCCAACGCAGAGCATGCTTGGCCGCCTGCGATGTCCCGCAACCGGCAATCAGGATGGATTGGTCTTCCCGATAGGGTCGTCCAGGCCAAAAGAGATGATAGTCCACCCGGCGTTTTTGCCGGTCCTGCCCGAGCCGTCGATATTTCTCAAGGCTGTCGATCGGCCGGGGATACGGATACCGTTCGTAAAAGTCCTGGACTTCCCTTGCTACCCCAGGGGATAGTGAATGCTCTTCTTCGTGTTGGCTCATCGAAGATCAATCAACCGCTGCGCTGTACCGCCTCTCCGACACTTCAGGCCTCCTCTCTTCGCCCGGGCTGTCGAGAAGTTCAAGGCTCAAAGTTCAATGTTCAAGGTCGAACGAGTTACACGTTGAACCTGGAACATTGAACCTTAAACAGCTTGTGTCTTCCCCTGAGCTCTCAGTGCCTCGCTCCGCTGGCAGCCTCGCTCATCTTCGCCAATGCCTGATCAATGGTAAAGCTCGCCGCCTTCTGGCGCGGCGGGAACTCTTTGAACGTTTCCAGGAACGGGAGCACGATTGCCTGCGCCGCTAATACCTGGGGGATGTGGTCCACTAACCAGTCGTAGTAGGTGTTCGAGGTGATGTCGGCTCGCTCGAACGGGTCGGTCCGCAGGTTAAAGAGCTTCGGGACCCGCAGCGGCACGAACGGCTCGGCCCAGATCCGCAGCGTCCCCTCAACGCGCTGCTCCATGAACACGATTTTCCAGTTGTCGAAGCGCAGAGCAACCAAATTGCCGTCGTCGTCGAAGTAGATGAATCCCTGGCGCGGGCTTTTAGTCTCCTGTCCGGTCAGGTACGGCAACAGGTTGTTGCCGTCGATATGCACTTTGAACGTTTTGCCCGCCGCCTGGTGTCCTTTCTTAAGCTTCTCTACGATGTCCGGCTCGCCGGCCATCGCGAGGAATGTCGGCAGCCAGTCGTGGTGCTGGACGATCTCGTTGGAAATAACGCCCGCCGGGATCTTGCCCGGCCAGCGCACCGCCATTGGCACGCGGAAGGCGCCCTCCCAGTTGGTGTTCTTCTCGCTGCGGAAAGGCGTCATGGCGCCGTCGGGCCAGGTGTTCATGTGCGGCCCGTTGTCGGTGCTGTACATGACGAAGGTGTCGTTCGCGATGCCCAGCTCGTCCAGCAGGTTCAGTAACTCGCCCACGTTTTTGTCGTGGTCGATCATCGTGTCATGGTAGGGCGACTGCCACCGGCCAGCCTGTCCAATGCTTGAGGGTTTCGGATGGGTCCGAAGGTGCATGTGGGTGGTGTTCACCCAGCAGAAAAAGGGTTTGCCCGCTGCATGCTGGCGCTTGATCCAGTCCTTGGCGGCGCCGACGAACTCGTCGTCGCAGGTCTCCATGCGCTTCTTGGTGAGCGGGCCGGTGTCCTCGATCTTCTGCTTGCCCACCCGGCCCCAGCGCGGCTCTTCGGTGGGGTCGTCGGTATCGCTCGCCCAGCTGTGCATCACGCCGCGAGGGCCAAAGCGTTCGCGAAAGTGAGGAAAGTCCTTCGGATTCGGGTAGTCGGGTAGCTCCGGTTCCTCTTCGGCGTTCAGGTGATACAGGTTGCCGAAAAACTCGTCGAAGCCGTGGGCGGTCGGCAGGTACTTGTTCAGGTCTCCAAGGTGGTTCTTGCCGAACTGGCCGGTGGCGTACCCGAGCGGCTTTAGAAGTTCGGCAATGGTCGGGTCCTCGGCCTGGAGTCCAATTGGTGAGGCAGGCACGCCGACCTTGGAGAGGCCGGTGCGGTAGACGCTCTGCCCGGTGATAAACGAGGAGCGGCCCGCTGTGCAGCTCTGCTCGGCGTAGCAGTCCGTGAACTTCATCCCCTCCTTCGCGATACGGTCAATGTTGGGCGTCTGGTAGCCCATCATCCCGCCGCTGTAACATGATAAGTTCCATATGCCGATGTCATCCCCCCAGATGACGAGGATATTTGGCTTTTTCTGCTCTTGGTTTGCCATTTCATTCTTCTTTCAATTTTTGTGTTTTTTTCATTACCTTTGCCGTAGGAAAATATTTTAACGCGCCTGCGCCTCAGCGGTCCAGGCGAGGGGGCGGAACGGGCGAGCGAGCCCGCGCGTCGTGGGGCGAGCGCAGCGTGTCGAGAAAAGCAACGAGCGCCGTGACTTCGGCCGGCTTCAGGTTCTTGCCGTAGGCGGGCATGTTGCCGCCCCCCTGGAGGACCTGACGGATGAGAAGATCACGCGTCATGCGTGAGGCGACGCCGTCGAGCGCCGGACCGCGCGTCGTCCCCCTTCCCCACCCAGACTGTGACAGTTCCGGCACTGCTTGTTCTGCAGGATCAGCGCACCCTGAAGCTGCAGCGGCGTGCACCCTCTCACGTAGTCGATCGGCGTGGGCGCCGGCTGTCCCTCGCCGAAACTCCGTTCGGCCGACATCGTGACTAGCCGAATGCTGAACGGACGGCACGACGCTGAACGAAGTGGGGCGTCACGACACGCCACGGGACACGGTGCGGCGGGTGGCGACGTGTCTCGAAACGCGGCGTGGCTACGCCCATGGCGGGCAGATCACGAGGAGCAAGCATCACGTGGGAGTAATTGCAGAGGCGGTGGTGCGCTTGGGCCGGGCGAAATGCAGCTATGCCGCTCGCCGGATGTATCGATGGTGCAGGCCACCGACTTCGCGGATTGGCACGACCTTGCCCAGCTCCGGCGGCTCCACCGGCCTCTGATCCGGTGCATCCTTGGTGAGGGAGAGGTGGGTTCGGGTGCGGTGGTAATACGCGAAATAGCCAGTCAGGACGTGA